>JAIMBF010000140.1 GCA_023511585.1 Terriglobia bacterium | reverse complement strand
GGAACGAAAGGCGCCCGGCGCTGGAGATTTCAACGGTTCGGGTACTCATCGCGCAGGCGTCACGCGGCCGATGGGGTCGATCGAAACCTTTCGCCAGCCCTCTTTCAACAAGGGGCCTGGCTTTCGGGAAACTTCAGGATTAGGCTCTCGCGCCATGGTAAGCGGCTTAAAAAACACTTGGCCGCTACTCGAAAATTTGCGAACCAACACGAATTCTTCTCGGCCGTTGGGTAATGGGCGTTGCAAAACATCGTTGGGATGCAGCGCCATCACCAACGTGCCGCCTTCGGAATGTGTGCCACGCACCACCGCCTCGCCTCGCCTTGCGCGTTCCGCTGCCTCGCGCTTGGTCAGCACCGAAAAGCGCACGCGATCACCGTCTTGGTAAATGGCGATATGATGCAAAGATCCTTTCGCAAGGTCGGCATACATGTTTTTTTGCGAATGCGTCCGAATCACGGCTGTCTCTTGTCTTCGCGTCACAAGCCGAACACGGCGAATAACCGGGCCTGGGGAACCATCCTTTCGCGGCAAACGTAGTTCGCTTTTCAACGCTTTTTTGAGGTCACCACCGGCAGCCGCAACAGCGTTTTCAATCACTTGGCGCACTTTGCCGTCACGAATGGTTTCAATTTCGCCCTTCTCAAGGGCATCAACCGGCTTACGCTTCACAAAGATTCGATAGCCCCCTTGTTTCTCGCTGGTCATGCCAAGGCGGGTTTCATCATGCAACGGGCCGGAGAGTTTGGCCTGCACGCGATGGCTCACCACAATCTCTTCTACCTTCGCTTTCACCTGCTCGCGAAAGCCGGGCCAGGGAGGCAGAAAATCCTGCCGCGTGCGTGTCGTCTCGCGGATTTGCCAGTAGCGTGACAACGCGTGCACGGTGCCGGGGGTGGTCAGCGCCACGGTCAGCGCATCAATCGCGTGATGGCGCAAATCATCGCGCACTTTCGTATCGGTGCCGTTTTCTGCGTCCAAAAGCCGCCCAAGACCAATCCCCCAGACACGGCGCAGCAAAGCCGTGGCGCGGCCGGCAACCGGCTGTACTTTATTGAGCCCCTCTTGGCCGCCGCCGAAGAGAAGCCCCAGATATTCCCGCGCCGCGCGGCTGATGAAAGCCGTATCCACCAATTGCCGGTTGGTAAAAGCCTCGTCGTCCGCTGCTTCCAAAGAAGGCTTTTCGCAACGGCGGCGTTTCGCTAGCGGCCAACCTGCTTCGATCATCCGCGGCCATACGGTGTTTGTGAGATGTTGCCAATCGTCTTTCTGCGGGTTCAGCCATTCATAGGGCGTTCTGTTGCCCTTCTCGCGGTTCTCGCTGACAAAACACAGAACTTTGTTTGCTTGGGCGTCGTCGAAGCTTCGGCTGAGCGGAAAAATGTGGTCGATTTCGGTTGCCTCTGCGCTCAGCGCATCGGCGCATGAAATCGTTTTGCCGGAATACGGGCTCAAGCCGCCTTGCTCTTCCCATAACAGCAGCCGCAGTACATTTTCTTCTCCTTCCCGGCCGTCGGCCGCTTTGTTAAGCTCTCTCAGCTTCTCGCGGGCCTTCTCACGGTTTTTCTCGCGCTTGCGCTGATTGCTATCAATCTCGCGGCGCTCTTCTGCAGATTGTTTCAAATCGCGTGCGAATTCCAATCGGATTGCATCCGGCTTTCCATAGGCGCGCAACAGCGTGTTCGCCACTTTTTGCAATTCGCCCAGCGTGCGCAACACCGTCGGGTTGCGTATGCCGCCGAGCAATTTTTCCATTTGCCGCTTTACGTACGGATCCTCAATCGTCTTCAATTCCGAAGGGTTGGGGCCGGGCAGCATACGAACCGGCGCGCCGCTCTCGCGGGGCGCATATACCTTTTGCAGCGCGGTCATATACGGCTCGCCTTGTTCCAGATACGGAAGCATTTTGTGCATCGCCTTCAAACTGTGCCGGGCGGTACCGTCCGGAAGCTCGATCCCGGCAAGTTTCTCGGCCTGCTCCGGCGATAGCCCCCATTCCGTTTCGGCGCGTTGTGCAAACCGCGCGCGTTCCGCCGCAATACCCGCCGCATCGCGGATCTCCAAAATAGCGCCGTTTTTCTGCGGTTTGTATTCGATCCGGTACCACGCTTGTCCGATTGCGTTGCGGATTTGATCGCGTATGGAATCCGGAAGCTTTTCCCAATCCGCACCTAGCGCTTTATACAGTGCGGCTTCGGTGGCATTGCCGCGCACGCTCTCTTTCTTTCCCCGTTCATGGGTAAAGCGCGCGGTGCGCGGCAGCCCGATCACTCCCCGCAGCCCTGCCCAGGTAGGCTTTTGCGTCCTCTCCAGATAGCGGATCGCTTGCGCGCGTTGGTTTGGGTCCAACGGCGGTTGGTTCCCGCCCTCCAGCCGCAGCGCGTTCACAAGCTGCAGCATCTCGAACCGTTGGGTCAGCCATTCGGCCTTCAGTGCGCGCTCTTCGCCCGGCTCCAAATCACATTGGCCGAATGTGCGGCGGCGGAAATAGGTCGGGCGCTGGGCAAGGGCGATATCTTCCACCTGCCGGCGCACATCGTTGGTTAAAATGTCCGGATAATAACGCTGTTGGTGTTCCCACAGTGCATCAAACTCGTCCTTCACCATCTTCCGGGTTTGGCCCACGCCGCGGCGGCGTTTGGGGTTTTCGATACTTGCTTGGATTGCGGCAAGGTATTCCGCAAGCTTCTGCCCGTTCTGCGCCAAAGCCTTGGTCAGCGTTTGGGCCTTTGCCTCGGCTTCCTTCTCTTCTTTTTCCGCGTCTTTTTCCTCGGACGTTCGGGCTTCTTGGTCGGCAGGCCGCTTGCGGCTGCCCTGGAAGCCGCGGCGCTTGAGAAGATGAAACAGCGCCCATCCCAGTTCATGGGGCGCAAGCTGCTCCTTCAACCCGCGGGCGCGCAGCGCATAAGGGTCTTGGCCGGCCGGCGGCAATGCGGTAGCCCCGGGCAGCAATCCGGCTTTCGCAAGCAATGCGCGAAGATGCACCCGCCGCCAGCGCCGCCGGCGGATCTGCCGCCGCATCAGCCGTTTTTGCCGCCGGACGGCGTTTCTGGGGCGCAAATCCTTCTCTTCCCGGCTTTCGGGAAACACCCGCACCCCAAGGCGCACAACTTCGCCCCTGCCGTTCTCGCCCATCTCTTCATTCCAGCGCAGCACGGCAAAACCAACGGACGTAACCCCCAAATCGAAGCCCCAGATTGTGCGCATGGCAACGGTCTCCCTAGACAAAACGATTTTTTGTTATTATTATTCATTTTCTATAGCGATGTCTGATGCGGGCGCAAGCGGAGGTTGCCCTCCGGGGCAATCTTTGGTTGCCGAGGTAAAGCCTCGGCTTACCGCAAGCAAAATTTATCGTCCGTATCGGTGCGGGCTGGGCATCCCGCGGACGAGCCGCCCCGAAACCCCCGCTTCGGCGGGGGGTTTGCTTTGTACCGTCACCAATTCGGCAAGTGCGACGCGGGGAAAGGCGGAGTGTCGAAGGGTCTGTTAGTTTATTATCCTAACATATCTCTTGTGCCCGGGTGCGAATTGTGGCATGGTGCGCAGCATTATGTCGTATACGCAAACACTCGCCTCTGAATCGCTTCTGTTAGAAATGCCAACACCGCCGATGCCGGCGGAGGATACGCCTGCCGCGCTGGTCAAGCCGCGCCGTAAGCCCGAGCCCGCCTGGAAACGCTACGATCACCTCATCCATGACGGCCCGGCCTATTTTGAGGCGCTGCGCAAAGACCGGCTCGCCCAAGCCCGCGCGGAACGGCAGGAGAAAGTGCGCCGGGCGGCGCTTGCGCTCTTCGCCGCGCGCGGTGTCGCCGCCACTTCGCTTGCGCGCATCGCTTGGCATATGGAGATTTCGCCTGCGAGCCTCCGCCGCGCCTATCCGGACAAGCCCGCGCTGCTTGCCGGCATTCTGGAGGCACACATCGGCGCGCTGCTCGAGGCGGTGGGCACGGCGCAAGAAGAGGCCGACGCGGCTGCCTTCGCCCCGCGCGCCAAGCT
>JAIMBF010000139.1 GCA_023511585.1 Terriglobia bacterium | reverse complement strand
TTTCTCGCTTTGCTGCAACCCGGTGATACCATTCTCGGCATGAGCCTCGCCGCCGGCGGGCATTTAACGCACGGCGCCCCGGTCAATCTCTCCGGCAAATGGTTCCGTGCCGTCCATTACGGGGTGCGGCGGGAAGACGCACTGTTGGATTATGACGAGCTGGAGCGGCTGGCACATGCCGAGAAGCCCAAGCTGATTATTGCCGGTGGCTCCGCCTATCCCCGCTTTATCGACTTCGCGCGCATTCGCCAAATAGCCGATGCGGTGGGTGCGTGGTTCATGGTCGATATGGCGCATTTCGCCGGGCTGGTTGCCGCCGGGCTGTTTCCGAGCCCCTTCCCCCATGCGCATGTGGTGACGACGACAACCCATAAGACCTTGCGGGGACCGCGCGGGGGGATGGTGCTCACCGATGATCCGGAGCTCGCCAAGAAAATCAACTCGGCTCTTTTCCCGGGGCTGCAAGGCGGGCCGCTGATGCATGTCATTGCCGCGAAGGCGGTGGCTTTTGGCGAAGCCTTACGGCCGGAGTTTCACGCCTATCAGCGCGCGGTGGTGGAGAACGCCAAAGTGCTGGCCAAGACCTTGCAAGAGCAAGGCCTCGCCATTGTCACGGGCGGCACCGATTGCCATCTTCTGCTGGTTGATTTGCGGCCCAAGCGCTTAACCGGCAAGGCCGCAGAGGCCAGTTTGGAACGTGCCCGCATCACCACGAACAAAAACGCCATTCCGTTTGACCCGGAAAAGCCCACCGTCACCTCCGGCATTCGGCTCGGAACCCCCGCCGCCACCACGCGCGGCTTCCGCACCGAGGAATTTGCCATGGTCGGCCGGATGATCGGCGAGGTCTTGGATGGGCTCGCACGCTCGAACGACGGCAACAACACCGTCGTCGAACAGGCCGTGGCCGAGCGGGTCTTGGCGCTTTGCGCCCGTTTTCCCCTGTATCCCAAAGCGTAAAGGAGGGCCATGCGCTGCCCGTTTTGCGGCCATGAAGACACCCAGGTGAAGGACAGCCGCCCCGCGGAAGATGGGGCGGCGATCCGCCGACGGCGGTTTTGTCCGAGCTGTGCGCAGCGTTTCACCACGGTGGAACGCGTGCAACTCCGCGAGCTGACGGTTATCAAAGCCGATGGCCGGCGCGTGCCGTTTGATCGCGACAAGCTGGCGCGTTCGGTCCGGATCGCGCTGCGCAAACGCCCGGTCCAAGAGGAACAAATCGAGCGGATGGTCAACGGCATCGTGCGCCAACTCGAAGCCGGCGGCGAAGCCGAGGTGAGCAGCAAGGAAATCGGGGAATTGGTTATGGAATCGCTGAAAGCGGTGGATGAAGTCGCTTACGTCCGCTTTGCCAGCGTTTACCGGAATTTCCGCGAAGCCAAGGATTTTGAAGCATTTCTTGATTCCCTCGGTCGCCCGGCCGAGGAATCCGCCCGCTAGATCGCATGCACCCTGACGAAGAGCACATGAAAGCCGCCTTGGCTTTGGCGGAGCGCGGCATCGGAGAGACTTGGCCCAATCCTTCGGTGGGGTGCGTCGTGGTCAAGGACGGCCGGGTTCTCGGCCGGGGTTGGACCGGGGTCGGAGGGCGACCGCACGCGGAGACGCAAGCCCTTGCCGCTGCCGGCGCGGCGGCCCGGGGCAGCACGGTCTATGTGACCTTGGAGCCTTGCGCCCATTTCGGCCAAACGCCTCCTTGCACCGAGGCGCTGATCGCTGCCGGGGTGAGCCGGGTCGTCATCGGCGCCGCCGATCCGGACCCACGGGTGAACGGGCAAGGCGTGGCGCAGCTCCGCCGGGCCGGCATCGAGGTCGCCGAAGGCATTTTGCAAAGCCAAGCCGAAGCCGTCGCCGCCGGGTTTCTTATGCGCCTTCGCACTGGCCGCCCCTTGGTGACGCTCAAGCTTGCCTCCACCCTGGACGGGCAAATCGCCACCGGCGCCGGGGAAAGCCGGTGGATTACCTCTGAAGCGGCGCGACGGGCCGCCCATGCGTTGCGGGGACGGCACGATGCCGTTCTGGTCGGCGCCGGAACGGTGGTGGCCGACGATCCGGAATTGACCTGCCGGTTGCCGCACTTTCGGCAGCGGCCGATCGTGCGGGTGGTGGCCGATTCGCATCTGCGCATTCCCCTCACGACGCGGATTTTCGCCAGCGCGGCAGAGATCCCCACCTGGCTCTGGGTCGCCGAAGGGGCCGATCCGCTGCGCCTGCGTGCCGTCGCGGAGCTCGGTGTGAAGCTGATGCACCTGCCGCTTGCCTCCCACGGCGTCGATCTTCAGGAAGGTCTCCGCGCTTTGGCCAAGGAGGGGATCACGAGCGTTTTGGTGGAAGGCGGCGCGCAGATTGCGGCAGCGTTCTTGAAACAGAAACTTGTGGACCGGCTGGTATGGTTTCACGCGCCTGCCGTCATGGGCGGAGACGGATGGCCGGCTGTGGAAGCTCTGGGGTTTGACCGGCTGGAGGAAATGCCGCGTTTCGTGCGCCAAAGCGTGCAGGTCTGTGGTCCCGATATCATGAGCGAATTTTCGGTGCACTAAAGCAATGTTTACCGGCATCATCACCGCGCTCGGCACCGTGCGGGAAATCATTCCGCCCGCAGCGGGGCAGGATATGCGCCTGGTCATCGCCGCCCCGTGGCCCGATACGGCGGCCATTCCGCTCGGCGCTTCGATCGCCTGCTCGGGCTGTTGCCTAACCGTCATCGAGGTAGGCAGCGACTGGTTTGCCGTGCAAGCTTCGGCGGAAACGCTTGCCCGCACCACGCTCGGCCGCTGGAAAGCCGGCACGCGCGTCAATCTCGAACGTGCCCTGAAGCTTGGTGACGAATTGGGCGGGCATCTCGTCTCGGGCCATGTCGATGGCACGGGCGAAGCGCTCGCGGCAGAACGAGACCGCCAATCCACGCGCTGGCGCTTCCGCGCCCCGCAAGCACTTGCCCGGTTCATTGCCGAGAAGGGCAGCATTGCGGTGGACGGGGTCTCATTGACGGTCAATGCGGTTGAAGGCGCGGAGTTCGGCGTCACAATTATTCCGCATACCGAGGCCGTCACCACCTTCGGCTTGTTGCAGCCGGGGGATGCGGTAAATCTGGAGATCGACATGCTGGCGCGTTATGTCGCGCGGCTTGCGGAGTTCCGATGACAGACGTGCTCAATCTTTCAAGCTATTGCAACTACATCTCTTCCACCGAGGAGATTGTGGCGGAAGCGCGCGCGGGCCGCATGTTCATCCTCATTGATGATGAGACCCGCGAAAATGAGGGCGATCTCGTGGTGCCCGCGCAATATGCAACGCCCGATGTGATCAATTTCATGGCGCGATATGCGCGCGGGTTGATATGCCTTGCGCTCACCCAACACCGGGTGGAAGAGCTCGGCCTCCCTTTAATGAGCCAGTCCAACGCCTCGCGCCATCAAACGGCCTTCACCGTTTCGATCGAAGCGCGCGAAGGCGTCACCACGGGTATTTCCGCGGCGGACCGCGCCCATACCATAGCCGTTGCCATTAATCCCGAAAAAGGAAAGAACGATATCGTCACCCCCGGCCATGTCTTTCCGCTTGTGGCGCGGGAAGGCGGAACATTGGTGCGGGCGGGCCATACCGAAGCCGCCGTCGATATCGCACGCCTTGCCGGGCTCTACCCTGCCGGGGTGATCTGCGAAATTATGAATGACGACGGCACTATGGCGCGTCTGCCCGATCTCGTGGCATTCGCCCAGCGTCATGATTTGAAGCTTGGCACCATCGCGGATCTGATTGCCTATCGCCGCCGCACGGAAAAACTGATCCGCCGCGTAGAAACGGGCCGGTTCCATCACCCCACCACCGGAGAGTGGCAACTCATGATCTATGCCACAACGGTCGAGTATGCGGAGCATTTGGCGTTGGTGAAGGGCGACGTGGCCTCGGGCGACCCGGTATTGGTGCGGATGCATGCGGTGGACCTGCTTGATGACCTGCTCGGCGGGCCGCATGCATCGAGCTTGCATGGCGCCATGCGCTTGATTGCGGAAGCCGGACGCGGCGCGGTGGTGCTGCTGCGCGAGCGGCGTCCCACGGCGCTTTCGGAACGTGTCCGGTTGCTCGCCAGCGCCTCCCGCCCGCAAACCGAGTTGCGCCATTACGGGATCGGCGCGCAAATCCTGCTGGATCTCGGCATTCG
>JAIMBF010000035.1 GCA_023511585.1 Terriglobia bacterium | reverse complement strand
GTGGCTTTGTTCGGTTGCGGCGCTTCCTCGGACGGGTATCATCTCTCTGCCCCGCATCCCGAAGGCGCGGGGGCAATTGCGGCGATGCGGGCGGCACTGCAGTCGGCAAGGCTTCGTCCCTCCTCGATCGATTACATCAATCTGCACGGTACCGGAACGGTGGCGAACGATGCGGTGGAAGACAAAGCCGTCTTCGCGGTCTTTGGTGACCAAATTCCGGTTAGTTCCACCAAGGGCTTCACGGGCCATACCTTGGGGGCGGCAGGGATTGTCGAAGCCATTATCACCACACTCGCGATCGAGCATGGGTTTTTGCCGGGCTGCCTCAACGTTTCGGAAGTGGATCCCTCTTTCCGTGCCGAAGTGCTGACCGAGAACCGCAATGCAGAGGTGCGTTATGCGCTGAGCAATTCTTTCGGCTTCGGAGGCAGCAATTGCAGCTTGATTTTTGGCCTTACGCCAAGCGAGCGGGTATGAGTCTTTTCGGCTTCATTACAGGGGTTGGGCTTTGGGCACCGGGGCTTGCCGGCTGGCCCCAAGGGCAGGCGGTCTTGGCGGGCAGGGCGCCTTATGAGCCCAAAGAGACCCCTCTGCCGACACCGCCGCTGTTGCCGCCTGCCGAGCGCAGGCGCGTGGGTTTGGCGGTGCGGCTTGCATTAAGCGTTGCTTCCGAAGCGCTTACCATGGCCGGCCTCTCGCCGAATGCGGTGCGCGCCGTGTTTGGCACATCTAACGGCGACGGGGCGGTGCTGCATGCGCTTCTCGAAACCTTAACCAGCGCAGAGCCGCAGCTTTCGCCCACCCAGTTCCACAATTCCGTACACAACGCTGCCGCCGGCTATTGGACGATTGCCGCCGCAAGCTCGATGCCGGCTTCGTGTGTCTCACTTTATGACTGGAGCTTTTCTGCGGCTTTGCTGGCGGCGATGGGCGAGCTTGCCGCCGAAGGCACGCCGGTTCTGCTTTGTGTTTACGACGTGCCTCTGCCGGAGCCGCTTGCGCAAAAACGCCAAACCTTCGGGGCTTTTGCCGTGGCTTTGGCGTTGAGCCCGAGGCCGCAACCCTCCGCCCTGGCGTCGCTTGAGGTCAAATTCGTTCCGGAACCAGTAGTTTCCGCTCGGGAAAGGCCGCGGAACGAGGCATTCCACGATTTAGCGGAGGGCAATTCCGCGGCTCGTTCCCTTCGGCTCTTGGAAGCCCTGGCGCGGGAAGAGCGGGAAGCCTTCTCGCTCGGCTATCTGGAAGATGCGCGCTTGGATATCGTGCTTTCGCCATGCTCACGCGCGCGGCAATCCTAAAGCTTATTCCGCAGCAGGGGCGGATGTGTCTTTTGGACGAAGTGGAAAGCTGGGACCAGGCGCGCATTCTCTGCCGAGCGCTTTCGCATTTGGATCCTGCTAATCCGCTCCGCCGCCGAGGCCGGCTTCCTGTGATTTGCGGCATCGAGTACGGCCTGCAGGCTGCCGCGCTTCACGGCGCTTTGGCCTCCGGCAAGCCCCAGCCGCCCGGATTTTTTGCCTCGGTGCGGGAGGTGCGTTTTGCGGTTAACCGGCTCGATGATCCGCGCTTCGGGTTTTTGCGTATCGAAGCCCTGCGGGTTGCGGCAAATGCGCACGCATTGCTTTATGCTTATGTGCTGGAAAGTGCATCCGGCCGGCAACTCCTTTCCGGAAACGCGACCATTGCGCTCTCGAAAATCACATAGCCCACAAACTCTCATCGGCCCCATCGTTTCGATAAACGGCAAGATCGTCTCACGCGCCCTGCCGCGCTATTGGGCCGCAACATGGGAAACCGCAGGCTTGGGCTCGGCTTCCACCAATCGAGACTCGGCCTCCTTGAGCACGAGGTGGCGTTGATGGAATCGTGCGGTGGTCGGCTGATGTGATATAGAAACAATTGTCGTATTCGGCAGACGTTCACGCAGCAAACCATAAAGCTCGGCTTCCGAATCCGGATCGAGGCTTGCGGTTGCTTCGTCTAAAAACAGCCAATCCGGTTTCAGCAGCAATGCACGGGCAAGCGCCACGCGTTGCTGCTCGCCCCCGGAAAGCGCTTGCGACCAGTTCGTTTCTTCGAGCAGCCGTTCGACCAAATAGGCAAGGCCGACATCGCGCAAGACTTGCTCGATTGTTGCATCATCAAAATCTTCACTCGCTGCCGGGTAAGCAATCGCATGTCGCAATGTCCCCAAAGGCAAGTAAGGCCGTTGCGGAAGAAACAAGAAGCGCGCGCGGGGGCGTTCAACCGAACCGGATCCGAACGGCCAGATACCGGCAATAGCCCGAAACAGAGTGGACTTTCCAGAACCTGAGCGACCGGTTACCAGCACCGGAACATGTGGTTCAAAACGCAGCGATTGATGGCTTATAAGTTCTTTGCCCGAGGGAATTGCAAGTGTCACATCGTGCAACTCCAGCGTGGGCGCATCGTGCCATTCCACTTGCACCCCGCGCCCGGAAAGGGCGCGGGCGGCGATGATGGCGCGATGAAAGGTGGCAAGACGTTCCACCGTAGCAAACCAGGCGGCAAGGCTGGCGTAGGAGTTTACGAACCACGACATGGCGCTTTGCACTTGCCCGAACGCATTCACCGTGCGCGTCAGACCGCCAAGGGGAATGGCACCGCTGAAGTATCGCGGCGCGGCGACAATGATGGGGAACACCACTGCAAGCTGGGAATACCCTGCCACCAATGCGTTCAAAAGCTTGGTGCGCTGCATGATATTCCACCAGTTTTGCACGACATTGGTAAAACGTGTGAGGATGCTTGCGTGCTCTTCCTTTTCGCCGGAATAAAGCGCCACGCCCTCGACGTTTTCCCGCAACCGAACCAGCGCAAAACGGAAATCCGCTTCAAAGCGCTGCTGCAAAAAGTTGAGCGCCGCCAAAGGCCGGCCGACCAGATGCGTGAACCATGTGCCGAGCACGGCATAAATCAGCGCCACCCACACCATATAGCCCGGTATCGTGAAACCGAAGATCGGCAGCGGCCCGGAAAGACTCCAGAGAATTCCGATAAAACTGAACAGCGATACGACGTTGGAAAGCAGATCAAGGCTTAAGGAAAGCGTATCGACGACGAAACCGCGCAAGTCTTCGGCAATACGCTGATCCGGGTTTTCGGTGCCCTTGTACGCGGGATCGTGCATCAGGCTAATGCGATAATAAACCCGATCGCCCAACCATTCGTTCAAAAATCGCTCCGTCATCCAGCGCCGCCAGCGGATCTGCAGCCATTGATTGAGATAGGTGCGATAGACGGCCACCAAAATGTAAACCGCGGCCAGGCCGATGAAGCCCGGCATGATGCCGCCTTTTTCGGTGCGCTGATAAAACAGCAGCAGATTGATAAAGGCGCGCCAATTCTTGTCCTGCAATGCATCGTAAAAGCGGCCATTCCAGAAATTGAAAATAACATCCATCCCGACCATGGACAAATTGAGCACGATAATGGCTGCCAAGAGCCCACGTGCCGACCATCTCTCTTCGGAACGGAAATACGGGACAGCCAGGCGCCAAGCGTCCTTTAAAAACAATCCAAGATTTCGCATCAGCCAAGTTTCTCCGCTCTGCTCACTCCAATGATCGTTCCAAGGCGCCGATCCAGGCCTTCAGGCGTGCCCGATTGACCCCAAGGTCGGAATATCCGTACTCGCTTCGGCTATAGAGAACCAGGGTGCTTTTGTCTTCACCTCGGGGTGAAACCTGCGCAACGATCACATCGGGAAAGTTAAACAATGCCGTGCGCGCCACCCAACGCGCCGCCATTTTCTTGGGAAAGATTGCTTGCAAGTAAGTTCGCGGGGCCGCGGCGGCAACACGACAGACGGCATCAAACAGGGCCGCGGCGGGGAGCGGATAAATCGGCAGCACGAAATCCGGCGTGGGAGAGAAATCTTCCGGCGCGGCGAGCGCGGAGTTCGCGCTGGCCGGTCGGTTTCAGCCAAAACACCCCATTCGAGCGAGGTCAACTTTATGGTTGCACTCCTGTCATAGATATGCTAATTTAAATAAATTTAACTATAAAGAGGAGGGAGAACGATGACCGAGTCACATTCGAGCGTGCCAGCACGTAGCGTGCCACTTTCAGTTGATCGGACGGCGTTGCGCCAGGCCATAGCCGGCCTAGCGCGGCCTGGGGAAAGGCAGGATTGGTGCGTCGCTTGCGGAGCAGGCAAGAGCGCCCAACCGATCGAAAAGTTTGAGGCAGTCCAGGCTGCTGCGCATGATTTGCTGGGCGGCAAATCCTTGGCGGAATTCGTTGAAGGGCTGAGGGATTTGGGCAAGCAGGCTTGGTGCGTCGCTTGCGGTGCGGGAAAGGACGCCAGCCCCTTCGAAATGCTGGGTGATCCGGCCGCCATATCGGATGAGGCAATCGATCAGCTGGCGAGTAGGCTTCTTTCAGCGGTCAAGTTCGGTTAGCAAAATGGATGCTATCTCGGCCGCTCGGGCACGACCATCCGCGGCGCCAGAAAGCGGCTTGTCGACTAGCGGCGCGCCGCCGCTCGACACTATCCATTTCAACGCCACCAAGACGTGTAACCTCGGCTGCGTATTTTGTTACGATAAGGCTGTGCGCGGCCGCACAGAGAACCTGCCACTCGATTTGGTAGCTCAGATTGCCGAGGATGCCGCCGCCCTCGGCGCCCGCCGCGTGATCCTGTCTGGCGGCGAGCCGATGGCGCGACGCGATTGGCGCGAGGTTGCCAGCACCTTCGACGCGGTCGGCATGGAGGTATCGCTCGCAACCAATGGGACGCTGATCGATGATGACGCCGCGGTTTTTCTAGCCTCGTTGCGCAACGTCACCATATCCATCTCCATTGATGGCGGTCATGAGATCCATGACCGACTACGTGACCAGAAAGGGGCGTTGGCACGCACTTTATCCGGGATGGATGCGCTGCGTCGCGTCGGGCTGAGCTTCGATGTCAACGCTACCGTGTCGAAAATGAACATTGTCGACATACCGTTCTTAACGAAGCTTGCTCGCGACTACGGCTGCACTATGCGGTTGTCTCTGCTCCATCCCAATGGTCGCGGGGTCGCTTTCGAACGTCAAGAGCTAGAGCCCGAGGAAATTTTCGAACTGCGCGAATATTGTCGTGTGCTCCGCAAGACCGCGCGGATGAATATCTTTGTCAACCTGCCGCCGCTATTGATGTATCTGGACGAGGTCATCCCCGGACGCGGCGCCGCGTGTGGATGGGCAGTGAACTTCTGCGGCATCCTGAGCAATGGGGACGTTACGATCTGCGGTGTCGCAAGCGATGAGCCAGATCTGGTCGCAGGAAATGTGAAGCAGCGTCGGTTTCGCGAGATCTGGAGCGAATCGCCGCTGTTTCGCTTCACCCGCTCACTCCGCACTGAGGACCTGAAGGGCATCTGCGGGCGCTGTCCTTTCAATTCCGTCTGCGGGGGAGCCTGTCGCCTATCGGCATTCCGCGAAGGGGGCGACTTCCTCGCACCCTACTCTCTGTGCCAAAAGTTCTACGAAGCCGGGTATATCCCGGAGGAAATCCTGAATCCGGTAGGTGCTGTTACGGCCTCGGCTGCCTATCCCGTCGCACTATCGTGCGAATAGAGAGAGTAGCGCTGGGATTTCGTTGATCGCGCCCAAGCGTGTCGAGGCTCCGCGCGCTCGCGCTTAGAAACCGCTTCTCGGCCTTGGCGTCGGTTGCGATCAGGCGGAAGAGGGCGACTGCGCTTGGTTGGTCAAGTGCGCAAGCTCTCCGAGTGGCGGAAGCACAAGCCCCTCGGCCCCCGATTGGCCGCAGGCGGGAAAGACGAGGCCGGCAAGCTTTGCCAGCGGGTTCATCGGCTTATCCCCCAAACGTACCCGCGCTTATGGCGGGATGGCGGTGGCGGGGAAAGCAAGCGCCATCGCCAAAACTTGGACCGAATGCACGGCCTTGCGTCCGGCGAGATCGCGAATTTGATGGCGGCACGAGGTGCCGTCGGCAACTGCGAGCGCCTCGGCCGGCGCGGCCCGCAAGGCCGGCAGTAACCCCGCCTCTGCCATTGCGCGCGATATACTCTGGGTTTCCGCCTGATAACCGAATGCTCCGGCCATCCCGCAGCATGTGGCGGTGATAGGGTTAACCGCAAGTTCCGGCACCCTTCGCAACAGCGCCAAAGCGGCGGGAAACGCCCCAAAGGCTTTCTGGTGGCAATGCCCGTGCACATAAGCGGTCTGCCGGAGCGGCCGCAAGGGCAGGGAGATCTGCTCGCGTTCCAGATATTCGCTGAGCAAAAAAGCACGGCTCGCCAGCTCCCCGGCCTGGTCGCGGGGAAGAAGAGATAGAAACTCGTCCCTGAGCGTCAGCAGGCAGGAGGGTTCGATGCCGATGACCGGCAAAGGGCCTGCCAGGGCGGCAAGGGTGCGGCGTGCCTCGGCACGGGCGCGTTCCACCTGGCCTGCGGCAAGATATGTTCGCCCGCAACAGAGCGGCCGCCCGTGCACGAGGGGAAGCTTGGCACGAACCTCCGCCGCCGCAAGCACGGCCAGCGTGGCGCGGAGATTTTCCGGTTCAAAATAGCGATTGAAGGTATCGGCAAAGAGCAACACCTCCCGCTTTGCGGAAGGGGCATGGTTTTTGGCCTCGGCATCCCGAAAAACATCTTTGCGCCATTCCGGAAGCGCGCGCTCGGGCGCAAAACCGAGCCGCTTGGAAAACCGCCGCAAGAGCGAAAGCCGGTTGCGGAGGTTCAAAGCCTTGGGAAACCGGGCGGCGAAAGGCGCAAGCCGCGGCAGCTCCGCGACCAGGCGCATGCCTGCCGCAATGCCGTTTTCTTCCGCTTGCGCCGCCAAGACTTCGATTTTCATCTTTGCCATATCGACGCCCGTCGGGCATTCGCGTTTGCAGGCTTTGCAAGAGACGCAAAGCGATAGGGCCTCGACAAGTGCGGGCGAGCGGATCCCTTCCGCGCCGAGCTGGCCGGTGAGCGCAAAGCGCAGCAGATTGGCGCGCCCGCGCGTGAGATGGGTTTCCTCTCGCGTGGCGCGAAAACTCGGGCACATCACGCCGGAATCGAATTTGCGGCACGTGCCGTTGTTGTTGCACATTTCCACCGCGCCCAGCATGCCGCCGGGATGCTCCGACCAATTCAGCTTCGGACGAAAAGAAGGATCCGGCCCGTATCCGGGCGGATAACGAAACAACGCGCGATCGTCCATCCGCGGAGCGCGCACGATCCGGCCGGGATTCAGAAGCGCAAGCGGGTCGAAAATCTCTTTCACGTGTTCAAAAGCGCGCACGATCCGCGGCCCGAACATTTGTTCATGAAATTCGCTGCGCACGATTCCATCGCCGTGTTCGCCGCTATGAGAACCTTTGTAGGCGCGCACCAAGGCAAAGCATTCTTCGGCAATCGCGCGCATTTTGGCGACATCGGCAGGATCTTTCATGTTGAGCACCGGCCGGACGTGCAAGCAGCCGACCGAAGCGTGCGCATACCAGGTGCCCTTCACGCCGTGGCGCTGAAAAACGGCATTGAGGCGTTCCGTGTAATCGGCGAGATCCGAAAGCGCCACCGCGGCATCTTCAATGAAAGAGACCGGTTTGCCGTCGCCTTTCATCGACATCATGATATTCAGCCCGGCTTCCCGCAATTCTGCGATTTCTGCTTGTCGGGCCGCATCGGTCACCCGCACCACCGCATGAGGATGGCCGAGATCCGCCATCATTTCTTCCAGTCGGGACAAGCTTGCCGCAAGCGGTGCGTCTGCATCGCCGTGAAACTCGACAATCAAAAGACAATCCGTGCCTTCCCGAACAATTTGATCGACGGTTGCGGAATAAATCGGAATGGCACGGGCAAGATCGATCATGGTGCAATCGACCAATTCCACCGCTTCCGGGTCAAGGCTAACCAAATCCTTCACCGCTTCCATCGCGCTGCGAAACGACGGGAACTGACAAATCCCTAACACTTTTCGCGGTTTGATCGGGGAAAGCTTGAGCTCGATCGCTGCGGAAAAAGCCAGCGTTCCCTCCGAACCCACCAACAGACGCGCCAGAGATGCGCGCCCCTTTGCGATGGCGTCGGGGGTGAGAGCGTCGATATTGTAACCGCCCACGCGGCGCAAGAGACGCGGAAAACGGGCGGCAATTTCTTCCGCTTCCGCTTTTCCGAGCGCAAGCAGACGCGAAATCAGCGTCGCAAAAGGTTCATGCGGCATCTCCGGCAGCGGCAATGGTCCGAATCGGTAACGGTTGCCGTCTATTAAAACGGCATCGATGGCGTTCACGTTATCCGCCATCAAACCGTAACGAATCGATTTCGCCCCGCAGGAGTTGTTGCCCGCCATGCCGCCGATGGTGCAGCGATTATGCGTGGAAGGATCCACCGGGAAAAAAAGCCCCATCGGGCGCAGCGCATTATTGAGCTCGGCCAGCACCACTCCGGGCTCAACGGTTGCCGTGCGCCCTGAGGCGTCAATGGCAAGAATGCGGCGCAAATATTTGCTGCAATCAAGAACCAAAGCCCGATTCACCGTCTGCCCGCACTGGCTCGTGCCAGCGCCGCGCGGCAAAACCGGCACGCCGGCCTCGCGCGCAAGGGCGAGAGTGGCCATGACGTCTTCCACGCTGCGCGGCAGCACCACACCGAGCGGCATGATCTGATAAATCGATGCATCGGTGGCATAGCGCGCGCGGCTTGCCCTATCGAACCGCACTTCGCCCGCGACTTCACGGGCCAAACGCTGGGCAAAGCGCGAAGCGCCGAAGCCTGTTTCTGCAGTCGTGACAACGCTCATCCCATCCACTCCAAGCTCGCGCGCAGCATTCCTTCCGCCCCGAATTCTGGCAAGCCTCGCTGCTTAAGCCGCAAAAAGTTTGAGCGGAGCGCCGGAACGAAGAACGGCCTCGGCCTCTTCTGTGTAACCGCCGCCTTCGGCGTGTAATGTCAGGCCGGGCAAAACCCGGCTTGGGCTTCGCGCGCCTCGCCGCGCCTGCAGCAGCACGAGCTTCGCCTGCCTTCCCGGCTTCGGCCAGAGTGGAAACAGCATAACCCCTCCGCATTCCGCTGCGGCGAGGGCGAGCACGGCTTCTGCAAGGCGGGCGGCAGGCAAAATAAGGCTCATGCTTCCCCCGAGGTGAAGCCGCACGGCCAGCTGCTTCACCCATTCCACCAGCAATCCGGGCGGGGCGCGCTTGGCTTCTTGGCGCAACTGCTCCGGCGAGGGCGTGCTTTTGCTTTCGTGCCAGGGCGGGTTGGCGCAGGCATGATGAAACCGGCCAAGCTCGGCCCCGATTGCCGAGATTGACCCTTCGATGACGGAAAACGCAAAGCCGTTCGCACGAAAATTGGCGCGCGCCAATTGCGCCAGAGAGGCATTTTGCTCCACCCCCACGGCATCAATATCCGGAACACGCGCCCCGAGGCAAAGCAGCGTGGCCCCGGCCCCCGTGCCTGCCTCCAACACGCGTTCGCCGGGCCGAACGGGCACCGCTGCCGCGAGTAAGACGGGTTCGATGCCGCTGCGAAACCCTACCCGCGGCTGGGCATACACGACGCGGCCGCCGAGCAAACGGCCGAGCGTGGTTTCCATTACGCTTCGCCGGCCTCTTTCAGCACACGACGGGCGTGCATTTCATCTTCCGCGGCCACGGCGAGCCGTCGCGGAATGGCGCCGATGCTGCCTTCCACGGCCGAGGTATAGGCATCGAGAACCACGGAGGCGATCCCCGCATCGGTAAGCAGCGCGACCAAAAAGGAAAGCCTGACCAAGTCATTGGAAACAGCGACAACGCGCAGATCCTGCATTCCGAAGGTCTTAGCGGTCAAATGCGGAACGCAACGCCGGCACGAGATCCGTCTTTTCCCAGGTAAATGTCCCCTGAACGGGGTCGGGCTCGCGGCCAAAATGCCCATAAGCCGAGGTTGGCGTGTAAATCGGCCGGTTGAGCTGCAAATGGTGGCGAATGCCGCGGGGCGAAAGGTTCATCACCTCCCGCAAGACGCGTTCCAATCGCGCTTCGTCCACGTCGCGGCCGGTCCCGTGCAAATCGATATAAAGCGAAAGCGGATGGGATACGCCGATCGCGTAGCTCAGTTGAATGGTGCAGCGATCGGCCAGCCCTGCCGCCACCACGTTTTTTGCCAAATAGCGGGCGGCATAAGCAGCCGAGCGGTCCACTTTGGTGGGATCCTTGCCGCTGAATGCGCCGCCGCCGTGCGGGGCGGCGCCGCCGTAAGTGTCCACGATGATCTTGCGCCCGGTCAACCCGGTATCGCCGTCGGGACCGCCGATCACGAACTTCCCGGTCGGGTTGACGTAGAAATGTCCCTCCGGGCACATCCAGCCGTGCGGAAGGCAGCCCACGACAATCGGCCATAGCATGCGCTTGATTTCGTTCTGGTCGAGATGGTCTTCGTGTTGGATGGAAACCACGATCGCGGTGGCACCTACGGGCTCGCCATCCACATAGCGCAGGCTGACTTGGCTTTTGGCGTCGGGAAGCAGTCCGGCCACGGAAGGATCTTTGGCGTGCCGCAGTTCGCTGAGCCGGCGCAAAATCAAGTGCGCGTAGTAAATAGGCGCGGGCATCAGCGCCTCGGTCTCGCGGCACGCATAGCCGAACATTATGCCTTGATCGCCGGCGCCTTCATCCTTGTTGCCCGTGGCATCGACGCCCATGGCGATATCGGCCGATTGGGCGTGCAGGAAGCAGGAAACCTCGGCTTTTTGCCAGGAAAATCCCGGCTGGTCGTAGCCGATATCCCGCACCGCAAGCCGCGCCAAATGCGCAAGGTATTCCGGCGTTACCGTGGCCGGCCCGCGCGTTTCGCCCGCAAGAATAATGCGATTGGTGGTCACCAAGGTCTCACAGGCCACGCGCGCTTCCGGGTCGGCGGCGAGATAGGCGTCTACCACCGTATCGCTGATACGGTCGGCAACCTTGTCGGGGTGGCCTTCGGAGACGGATTCAGAGGTGAACAGAAATTCGCCCCCATAACGCATGGCAGAATGATCCTTCCATTTTTCGCCGCCGGCGGCGGCAGATGAGCTCGCTCGGTAACGCCCGTCCGCGGAATGCGGCCAAGCCGGGATTTGGTGTGTGGCGGAAATGTACGCATTGGTCAATGATTTCAACCGGGGTTTAACGAAGCCCGAGCACGTCTTGCATCCCGTAGCGGCCGGGCGGCCGCCCGATCACCCAACGCGCCGCTCGCATTGCGCCTTGGGCGAAGACCCGGCGATCAAAAGCCCGATGCGTGAGGGCGATGTGCTCATTGGCCCCGGCGAAAATCAACGTATGCTCCCCCACCACCTGACCGCCGCGCAAAACCGCAAAGCCGATGGCGCCGGTCTTGCGTGGGCCGGTATGCCCGGAGCGGGCAAGCTCCATCGACGGGGCGAACTCTTGCTTTCGCCCGCGCGCGACCGCTTGGCCGAGGCTGAGTGCGGTGCCGGAGGGGGCATCCACTTTCTGGCGATGGTGCATCTCCAGAATTTCCGCATCATACGCATCGGCGGGAAGCGCGGCGGCGACCTGCTCGGCCAAAGCCAGCAACAAAGTTACCCCGGCCGAGAAGTTTGAGGCTTGCACCACCGGAATGCGTTGCGCCGCTTTATCGACCGCGGCCTGTTCCGAGGCGCCGAGCCCGGTGGTGCCGAGCACCCATGCCGTGCCGGCTTCTGCTAAAGCATTGGCATGGGCAACAACGGCGCTCGCATGGGTGAAGTCAATCACCACCTCCGCCATGCGCGCAAGCGTGGCGATATCGACCAAAGCGATGCCGGGCGGGCCGCTCTCGCCGCTCCCCGGCCGCACCGTGCCGCCCACGAGTTCCCCGGCGGCCCGAGCTTCCTCGGCCAGAAGCCTTCCCATCCGTCCACCGATGCCGGCAATGCCGATGCGCATGCTTTAAATCCTCCCTCTGCCCCCGGCACCCTCAATAGCCGCGGACCACATCAACTTGGTTCGGTAACGGCCGGCCCTCCCGCCAGGCTTGCAGATTAGCGAAGAAAATATCGAGGCTTACGGGAATATAGCGGGCGGGATCGTCGGCCGAAACATGCGGGGTGAGAATCAGGTTGGGGGTCTCCCAAAACGGATGCTGCGGGGGCAGCGGTTCTTCCGTGAAGACGTCCAAAACCGCTCCGGAAAGATGGCCCACAAGCAGCGCTTCTCGCAGCGCGGCTTCATCGATCAGTTGGCCGCGCCCGATATTCACTACGCCTGCCCCGCGCGGCAGCAGAAAAATGCGCTCCCGGTTGAGCAAACCGCGCGTTGCCGCGGTCAGCGGGCAGGCCAGCAGCAAAAACTCCGTCCGAGGGAGGCAGGTATCCAATGCCTCCGGCCCCAGCACGTGCACACAGGCGAAATGTGGCACGGGGCGCGCGCGGATGCCCGTCACTTCCATGCCGAAGCGGGCGGCAAGCTCTGCGGCATGCGCGCCCATATCGCCGAGCCCGACCACGGTCAACCGCCTGCCGGCGAGCAGGCTGCCGTGATGTTTTTCCCAACGGTGGTTGCGCTGTGCGGTGGCCAAAGCCGGCATGCGGTTCGCCAACATCAGCAGCGCCATCAACGCGTATTCCCCCGCTTTTGCGCCATGCACACCGCGGTTGTTCACGAGCACGGCTCCGGGCGGAAGGTTCGTGAACGGGGCCAGGGCATCAACCCCCGCGGCCGTGCAAAAAATCAGCTGCAGCCGCGGTGCCGGCGCAGGCAGCAGCTTGGCGAGCGTGCTCGGCGCGGCGATTACAACCTCCGCCTCCGCCAGCGCTTCGCGAAATTCCTCGGGTGTCAGACCGAAGCTCACCTGGTGGTTTTTCTCTCCGGCGCGGGCAGACGCTTCGGCCCAGAGCTCGGGCGTGACCGTGAAAACCGGTTCGGCGGGATCGTTTTGAATATGAACGCGCATTGCCTCTTCTTGTTCTTTTCGGCGGGGCTAGTGCGCCGCAAGCGGTGCAAGGCCGGCCCAGTCAAACCTGACCCCGTGCCCCGGGCGATCCGGCGCAATGGCAAAACCCTCTTCCAGCCGAAGCGGATCCGCAATGAAGCGGTCCAGGCCGAAACCGTGGGCTTCCAGGTATGATCGGTTCGGAAGTGCGGCCAGAAGATGCACGGTCAGATCATGCGCACCGTGAGAGGTTACCGGGAGGCCAAAGGCTTCGGCCAAATGCGCGATTTTCAAAAAGGCGGTAATGCCGCCGCAGTTGGTCACATCCGGCTCGGGGTAACTGACGCCGCCGGCTTCGATCAGCTGGCGGAACTCCCAGAGCGAATGCAAATTTTCCCCGCTTGCCACCGGCAGCCCGCCTTCGCGCAAAACGCGGGCGGAGCCGGCGATATCTTCCGGCACCACCGGCTCTTCCACCCAGAAAAGATCGTAAGGCGCAAAGGCGCGCGCGGCGCGGATCGCCACATCCGCCGTCCATTTCATGTTGGCATCGGCCATGAGCGGAAAGCCTTCGCCGAGATGCTTCCGCATCGCCGCGACCCGTTCGACATCCTCGGCAAGCTTGGCACGCCCGACTTTCATTTTGATGGCGCGAAACCCACGCGCGAGGTTTGCCTCGGTCTGACGCAGCAGCGTATCCAACGGAAGCTCGAGATCGATCCCGCCCGCATAGGCCGGCACGCGCGGGTCATACCCGCCGAGCAGCCGCCAGAGCGGGGCATTCGCCCGCTTGGCCTTCAAATCCCAAAGCGCGATGTCGATGGCCGAGAGCGCGAGGCTGACCGGGCCACCGCGCCCGCCGTAATGGAGCGCCCACCAGAGATGCTGCCAAAGCTCTTCGGTCCGCTCGGCATCCCTGCCCTTGAGCAGATCCGGCACGTCGCGGGCAAGGATCGCATGCACGGCGGCACCTAGCCGGCCCACTGTATAAGTATAGCCCACGCCTTCGGCCCCGTCCGCATCCCTGAGCCGCACCGTGATCAGCTCGAAGGCGGTGATGGTTCCGTGCGTGCTGTCCGAAAGCACGCTTGGCAACGGGATCCGATAATGCGCCGGTTCGACGGCGACGATGACGGCCATGACGTGTTCCTCCTTGATCTGCCCTGATCTTACCCGAGCAGAAACCAAAGGCGAAAGAGCAGCCCCTCGCTCCAGTGTCGCCGCTTCAGCCCCGGCATGCGCAGCGCCTTGAATCGCGCAAGCCGCCAGCCGTCCAAAGCCTGCTGCAAGAACGCGATATCCCGTTGCGCTGCAGGGCTGAGCAACTCCGCCTGTTCGGCGAGTGCCTGCAAATGCGCTCGGAAGTCGCGCATGAAAGGCGCGGGACCGCGGCGCAGCGCTGCAAAGCCGCGCGCCAGACGCGAGCGGCGCAAGCCGATGGTATTGGCCTCGTGCTGGCGATAGAGAATGGTCGGGGTCGCGTCGGCCAGGATACGCCCACCGGCAGCCGAGACCAGGAGATACGCCCACCAATCATGCACGGAGCTTGCCGGCGGACGGCTTTGCGCAATCAGACGTGCTGCCGCGCGGTTGAGCAAAATCGTGCACCCGGTCGCGACATTCTGGGTCAGCGCAGCCGGAAAACCCCGCCTTTCCGGCACCGGCTCGGAAAGGCCCAGGCGGCGCAAGGCGGCATCCACCAGAATCTGGCGCGCGCAATAAAGGGCAGGCGTGTCGGGGGTGACTTCCCGAAGCGCCGTCATGCCGCGGGCGAGCTTTTCCGGCAGCCAGACATCGTCCTGATCGGCAAAGGCAATGCAATCCTCGGCGCCGAGACGGGGGGCTGCCGCCCGAAGCAAGGTGAGAAAGCTCTCCAAGACGCCGAGCCGGCCGGACGGTTCGGCAAGCCGCTCGCAGCGGCCTTTGCCTTTGCCTTCGGCGAAGGCTTCCATCACGGCAAGGGTGGCGTCGGAGGAGCCGTCATCTCGCCAAAGAAGCGTCCAGGCCGGCCAGGTCTGCGTGAGAAAGCTCTCCAGTTGCTCGGGAAGGTATTTGGCGCCGTTATATGTGGAAAGTAGAATAAAAACGGTTCCGGCCGAAGGACCGTTCATGCCAGGATCGTGTCTATGGTGCGGGCAAGACTTTCCTCCCACGGCGGCAGCCGTAGCCCGAACGTGCGGAACAGCTTGCCGCAATCCAGCCGGGAGTCAGGCGGCCGACGCGCGGGTGTTGGCCAGTCTTGGGTGGTGATGGCTTCCACCTCCGGGCGGGGCAGCCCGTGCCGAGCAGCCTCTGCGAAAATGGCTTGGGCGAACCCGTGCCAGGTGGTCTCGCCGCTGCCTGCGGCGTGATAAATCCCTCCCCATTCCGCGTTCCAGCCTTCTTCTGCCAGCCGATCGGCAATCGCAAGGATGGCATCGGCAAGGTCGGCGGCGAGAGTGGGGCAACCGCGTTGGTCCGCAACCACGCGCAGCCGATTGGTTTTGCGCGCGGCGTTCAGCATCGTGAGCACGAAGTTCTTACCGCTTGCCGCATAGACCCATGAGGTGCGCAGGATGATGGCTACTGCGCCGGCGGTTTGCACCGCGTGTTCTCCGGCAAGCTTGCTGGCGCCGTAAACTCCTGTGGGCGCCGTTGGATCGTCTTCCACATACGGTGCGCCTTTCAGCCCATCAAAGACATAATCGGTAGAAATGTGGATCAGCGGCACGCGCGCTTTTGCGCACCATTGCGCGATCACGCCGGGCCCCTCGCAATTCGCGCGCCAAGCGGCCTCTCGATCGTTCTCGGCCTGATCGACCGCTGTGTAGGCCGCCGCGTTCACCACCAAGGCGGGCGCGATGGAGTCCAGCAGTGGGGGGATGGCCTCCGGCAGGTCAAAATCAAACTTCGGCCGACCGACGCGCAGCAGAGTCCGCTCTCCCGCTTGAGCTTCCAGCGCACGTGCCAGCTGGCCCGAACCGCCCGTTACCAGGATCGGTCCCGATCCCAACCTCATATATGAAACCATGGCTCACAGGCGGCGAGCGGAGGCAACGCCGCATCCTTTTCCGAAAGCACCACCTCTTCCGGCCGCACGGGCCAGGGCAGGGCAAGGGTGGGGTCATTCCAAATTACCCCGCGCTCGGCGGCCTTGTCATAGGGCGCGGTGACTTTGTAGAGAACCTCGGTATCCGGCTCGAGCGTGCAGAAACCGTGCAGGAAACCGCCGGGAATCCAAAGCTGCTGCCAATTTTCCGCGCTCAAGACGGCGCTGACATGATGCCCGTAGGTCGGCGAACCGACCCGAAGATCCACCGCCACATCCCAAATCGCGCCGCGCACGCAACGCACCAGCTTGCCCTGAACATTGGGGGCGATTTGGCAATGCAATCCGCGGATGGTGCCTTTTAGGCGCGAGTAGCTGTGATTATCCTGCACAAAGCTTGCGGAAATTCCTGCTTCTGCAAAACGGGCAACGCTGTAGGTTTCGGAAAAGAAGCCCCGCGTATCCGCGAAACGCTGCGGCGTGATGCAGAGAACCTCAGGAATAGCCAAGCGCTCGACCCGCATGGACCCTCTCAGTCATGGATGCCTTCGGCAAGTTCGGTCAAAATGCGGCCGAGCTCGGTTTTGCCCAGCGCCTGGGCTTCGCGCAGCAGCGCTTCGCGGTCAATGAACCCCATGCGAAAAGCGACTTCTTCCGGGCAGCCCACCAGCATGCCTTGGCGCGCCTGGATGGTTTGTACAAAGTTGGCCGCTTGCAGCAAACTGTCGGGCGTGCCGGCATCCAGCCAGGCGCAGCCGCGCCCCAGCCGCTCGACATGCAAGCTGCCGTCTTCCAAGTAAAGCCGATTGAGATCGGTGATTTCCAGCTCCCCGCGGGCGGAGGGGCGAATACGGGCGGCAAACTCGCTCACCCGATGGTCGTAAAAATATAGCCCGGTGACTGCCCAATTCGAATGGGGCAGCGCCGGCTTTTCCACGATCTCGACCGCGCGCCCCGAATCATCGAAAGAAACCACGCCGTAGCGTTCCGGATCGCGCACCCGGTAGGCAAAGACGGTGGCGCCGAAGCTGCGGGCGGCAGCCGTGCGCAGCATGGAGGAAAGATGGTCGGCAAAAACGAGATTATCGCCCAAAGCAAGCGCGCAAGCTTGGCCGGCAATCCACTCGCGCCCGATCAGAAACGCTTGGGCGATGCCTTCGGGGCGCGGTTGCTCGGCATACGCAAAGCGCACGCCGAATCGTTGCCCGTTGCCCAGCAGGCGGCGGAATTGCGGCAGATCCTCGGGCGTGGAGATCACGAGGATGTCCTGGATACCCGCGAGCATGAGCGTGGAAAGCGGGTAATAGATCATGGGCTTGTCGTAGACGGGCAGAAGCTGCTTGGAACTTGCCAGCGTTGCCGGATGCAGCCGGGTGCCGGCGCCGCCGGCAAGCAGAATGCCTTTACGGATCATGCGCGCACCGCCCCCTTAAGCCGCCGAGCCGAGCCGCTCGCCGCGGTAGCGTTCGGCGCGGATTCGCCGCCACCAATCCTCATGATCCATATACCATTGAACGGTTCGACGGAGACCGGAAGAAAAATCGTGCTCCGCCCGCCAATCCAGCGCTTGCTCGGCGCGCGAAGGATCGATCTCATAACGGAAATCGTGCCCCGGGCGGTCCGACACGAAACGGATCAACCGCTCTCGGGGGCCGGCCGGATCGGGGCGCATTTCATCCAGAATTGCCAACAGCTCCCTCACCACTTCCAGGTTGCTGCGCGGCTGACGTGCCCCGATGGCATAAGTGCGGCCCGGTGTTCCGCGCTCCAGCACACGCAACAAGGCTTCGGCATGATCCTCGACATAAAGCCAATCCCGCCGGTTTGAACCATCGCCATAGACCGGCAAGGGTTTGCCTTCCAGTGCGTTCAGCAGCATCAGCGGAATCAGTTTCTCCGGAAACTGCCAGGGGCCGTAATTGTTGGTGGTGTTGCTGAGCAGAATGGGCAGCCCATAGGTGTGAAACCACGCGCGCACCAAATGGTCCGAGGCGGCCTTGCTGGCCGAATAGGGGCTACGCGGGTCGTAGGCGGTGGCCTCGGTGAAGGGGGGATCATCCGGGCCGAGCGCGCCGAACACCTCATCGGTGGAAATGTGGTGAAAGCGGAATGCGCTTTTGCGTAAAGGCGGCAGGCGCGACCAATACGCACGCGCGGCTTCCAACAAAGTATAGGTGCCGACGATGTTGGTGCGGATGAAAGCCGCCGGCCCATCGATGGAACGATCCACATGGGATTCGGCGGCAAGATGCATCACCGCGTCCGGCTGATACTCGGCGAAGACCCGAGCCATCGCGGCGGCATCGGCCACATCGGCCCGAACGTGAACATAACGCGGGCTTTCGCTCGCCTCTTCCAAGGCGTCTGTGGATGCGGCGTACGTCATGCAATCGACGTTCACCACCTCGTGCGAGCGGGTTCGAATGGCTCGGCGCACAACCGCCGAACCGATAAAACCACACCCGCCGGTGAGGAGGATCCGCATTCTTCCCGCTCCTTATCCTGTCGCCTTGCCTGCTGGATCGGCGGCGGCAAATTGCCAGCCTGCCGCATCTTGGGCAAGCGATTCAATCGCCGCTTGCACCCCGCCTGCGCGGTGCGGCACGCCGGCCATGCGCAAGCCGAGTTCCACGCCGCCGAGTGTGCCGATCAGCTCCAGCTCGTTGAAATCTCCCAAATGACCGATGCGGAAGACGCGGTCTTTCAAAATGCCGAGCCCGTTGCCGAGACTCATATTCAACCGCTCCAAGATCAACGCCCGCAGGCGATCGGCGGAATGCCCCTCGGGAAGCCGCACCGCGGTGAGGCTGTTTGAGTAATGGCGCGGTTCGGCACATTGGATCTCCAAGCCCCAGGCGCGCACGGCAGAGCGTGCGGCTTCGGCCAAACGGGCATGGCGGGCAAAGACGGCCGGTAGCCCTTCTTCCTGCAGCATCGTGAGCGCTTCGGCGAGGCCGAAGAGCAGATTCGTGGCCGGAGTGTAGGGAAAGAAACCTTCGGCATTGGCCGCAAGCATCGGCCGCCAATCGAAATAGCTGCGGGGCAGGGTGGCTTTTTGGGAAGCCGCCAAAGCCTTCGGACCGATGGCATTGAAACCCAGCCCCGGCGGCAGCATCAACCCTTTTTGCGAGCCGCCCACGGTCACATCCACGCCCCAGGCGTCGTGGCGGTAGTCCATGCTGGCGAGCGAGGAGATGGTATCGACCATCAACAAAGCAGGGTGGCCGGTTTGGTCGATCGCCGCTCGGATTTCATCGATGCGGCTGGTGCAGCCCGTCGAGGTTTCATTGTGCACGACGCAGACGGCTTTGATCCGGTGCGCACGGTCTTGCGCCAAAGTTTCGGCAATCGCGGCCGGATCCGCCCCGCGGCGCCAATCCCCGTCGAGAAAAATGGGCCGAAGGTTGAGCCTCTCGGCCATTTCCTTCCAAAGCGTGGCGAACCAGCCGGTGCGACACATCAGCACCGTATCGCCCGGCGAGAGCGTATTCACCAGTGCCGCTTCCCAGGCTCCGGTGCCGGAAGAGGGAAAGATCACCACCGGCTCGGTGGTTTGAAAGACGGTCTTGATGTCGCGGAAAACACGCCGCGCCAGTTCGCCGAACTCGGGCCCGCGATGGTCGATGGTGGGCGCCTCGATCGCCCGCAGAATGCGCGCGGGCACGTTGGTCGGGCCGGGGATTTGCAGAAAATGCCTGCCGGGACGACGGGAAAAGTCATTCTGCATGCTGGCTGCTCCTGCGCGCCGATCATGGTTTCTTTGTAGGCGGATCCTAGCGTTGCCGCACGGTTAGGATCATCTTGCCTTGCACGTGCCCATCGCGTAAGGCCCGCAGCGCTTCCTGAAAATCGGCAAGCGGCAGGCGGCGGGTGATGAAGGGCCTGACCCGACCCGCTGCATGCAGCCGGAAAAGCTCCTGCTGCACCTGCGCGACGTGCTCCGGCGCCCGGTCGCGGTAGTCGGACCATTGCAAGCCGAACACCGCGATGTTCTTCACCAGAAGGTAGTTTGCCCGGATCGTGGGAATCTCCCCGGCGGCAAAACCGACGATAACAAGCCGGCCGCACCAGGCCAAGGCGCGCAGTGCGGCGGCGTTTGCCTCGCCCCCGACGGGATCGATCACGATATCCGCGCCATGGCCTTCGGTGAGGGCGCGAACTCGTTGGGGCAGGGCATCGCGAAGATTTGCCTCGGCAAGGTCGATAATATGGTCTGCCCCCGCCCGGCGTGCGAGCTCTGCGTTCGCTTCGCCGCGCACCCCGGCGAGGACGGATTTTGCGCCAAGGGCTTTGGCCAACTGCACGCTTGCACTTCCGACGCCGCCCGAGGCGCCGAGCACCAAAACGATCTCCCCGGGGCGGAAGCCGGCGCGTTCCTTCAGCGCGAACCAAGCCGTTTGGTAGGCCAAGCCGAGTGCGGCTGCCTCGTCGAACGGCATTCCCTCGGGCATGGGAAAGCAGGCCGAGGCGGGGGCGCGCAGTTTCTCGGCATAAGCGCCGTATTCCACCTGCACGGCAACGGCTTGGCCGAGCGACAGATGCCTAACCCCCGGCCCCAAAGCGGCAATCCGGCCTGCCGCGGCTTTGCCCGGCGAGAAAGGCAGCGGCGGGCGAACCTGGTAGCGGCCTTCGATGACCAAAAGGTCCGGATAATTCACCTCGGCGGCAACGACATCCACCACAACCTCGCCAGGGCCGGGTTCGGGGTCTGGCATCTCCACGACGCTGACCTCCTCGAAGGGGCCGAAAGCGCGTACCAGAGCTGCTTTCAACGCAGATACTCCGCGTTGTGGGCGCCAAGCGGCGGCGCCGCAAGCGGCTCCCCGGGGGCGGCGCGAAAAGCAGGGTCGATCGGAACAGGAAGCGCCGGCATCGTTTCGTTGCGCTCGTTGCGCACAACATGGCGGAAGAGGCCGCGCGCCTGGAAATGGGGATCCTGCAGCGCCGTGCGGAGATCCGCCACGACGGAGCAGCAGCAATCCGCTCGGGCGAAGACCTCGCGCCAATGCTCCGCGGGGGAAGCCGCGATGATTTCTTGAATCCGGCGGATGGTTGCTGCCGGGTCGCGCGTATCATCGCGCAGCGCAGGCTCGAGGCCGATCGTGTCACAGAACACTTGCCAGAACCGATCTTCGATCGGCGCGGCGGCGACGACCCGCCCGTCCGCCGTCGGGTAAAGATGATAGCGCGGGGTTCCCCCGGTCACGAGATCCGTGCCGTTTCCGGGCCACCTTCCGGTAACGGTCCCTTGGCCAAGCGCCCAATACATGAAGGGAAACAAGTTGTCGGTCATGGCCACGTCGAGGTAGCAGCCGCGCCCGGTAAGATTGCGCTGCAGCAGGGCCAGCAGAATGTTCATCACGGCGGGATACGCCCCGCCCGCAATATCTGCGATCAGCGCCGGCGGCACCACGGGGGACTGCGCCGGCCCCATCGAGAGGGCGAGCAAGCCGGTATCACCGATGTAGTTCAGATCATGCCCGGCGACGTCACGCTTCGGCCCGTTCTGGCCGTAGCCGGTGATCGAGCAATAGATCAGACGCGGATTAACGGCCGCAACCTCGGCGTAGCCGAGACCGAGGCGTTCCATCACGCCGGGGCGGAACTGCTCGATCAGCACATCCGCCCGCTCGAGCAACAGTTGCAGGCGCGCCCGATCGGCTTTGTTCTTCAAATCGAGTGCGATGCTCTGCTTGCCGCGGTTCAGCAAGGCGAAATTCGTGCTTTCGGCACCCCAGCGCGGCACGTAACCGCGCATTTCATCGCCGCGTCCCGGACGCTCGATCTTCACCACTTCTGCCCCGGCCTCGGCAAGGATCAAGCTTGCCATCGGCCCCGGCAGCAAAGTCGAGAAGTCCAGCACCAAGAGTTTCTCAAGCGGCCTCATCGGCGGGTACGATCACGACGTTGCGCTGCGACTACCGCCCGGCGCGCCGGTGCATACGCGGCGGTGCCGTAAACCTCGAACAGGGCGCGCGTCACATCATAATGATGCGCAAGGCCGCCGCGCTCCACGCGCTCGATCGGCCCTTCCGGGTAACCGAGGCCGAGGCGACAGGTCAGGTCCATGTCTTTCGCGCTGGCGAGGCCTTCATCGAGGAAGCGCAAGGCGGCATTGAGTTTGGGACGCAAGAGCCGATCTACGATGCGGCCCGCCTGATCGGCGCACACGGCAACCGTCAAGCCGGCTGCTTCCAGCACCGCGCGTGCGGCTGCCAGCGCCGTCTCATGCGTGCGAGGTTGCCGCACCAGCTCGACAAGCTTTGAGGGCGGATCGTCGCCGTTTCGCCAGCGCGCAAAGCCCAGCACATTGGAACCCTCTTCGCCTGCGGCCTCGCCTGTGTGAACGCCAAGGCATTCCGTGCCGAGCTCGATCAAGATTGCCGCTTTGGCAGGGTCGGGCCGATAGGGTGCGCCGCCGAGCAGCACCAAAACTTCGGCGTTTTCCGGCTCCACCCCGGCGGCGAGAAACGGATCGCCCGGAGGAAAAGAGCGGCTTTCGCCGCCGGCGAGAATGGCGTAACGCGGCACCATGGTCATGCGCTCCCGAACATCGCGCGGCCCTCGTAGCGGTAGAAACCCTGGCCGCTTTTGCGCCCGAGCAGGCCCGCCGCAACCATCCGCCGCAAGAGCGGGGGCGCGGCGGCACGCGGGTCGAGCGTGATCGGATAAAAGGCCTCGCAGAGACGGAGCTGGGTATCGAGGCCGACCAGGTCGATCAGTTCCAACGGGCCCATTTTGTATCCGAGCGCGCTCTTGATGGCCAGGTCGATATCCGCCGGCTCGGCCACCTTGGCCTCGACCAGCCGAATCGCGTCGTTGTTGAACGGCACCAGCAAAGCATTGAGGATAAATCCGGGCTTGTCTTGGGTTTTGACGGGAATCTGCCCGGCGGTCTCCGCCCATGCCCAGACTTTGCGGAAGGTCTCCTCGGAAGTCAGCAAACCCGGCGAGATCTCGATCAGTTTCATCAGCTGTGCCGGGAGGCAGAAATGCATACCGACAACGCGCTCGGGCCGTTTGCTGGCAGCAGCGATTTCCGTAATCGAAAGCGTGGAGGTGTTCGAGGCAAGTATGGCGAGCGGTGAACAGATCGCATCGAGCTCGCGAAACAGGGCCTGTTTGACGGCGAGGTCCTCGAAGACCGCCTCAATCACAAGGTCGCATTCCGCCAGGGCGCCGAGCTCGCCGGTGCGCGACATTGCGCCAAGGGCGGCGTCTCGCGCTTCTCTGCTCATCTTGCCGCGTTCCACGGATTTGTTGAAAAAGGCCACGGTGTCTTGGAAAGCGCGTTCCAACGCTTCCGGCCGGGTATCGAAGCAAATGGTGCGGAAGCCGGCGCGCGCCGCGACAATGGCAATGCCGGAGCCCATGGTGCCGCCGGCACCGCAGACGCCCACGGTTCGGATCGCGGTCTGATCGTTCACGGCGTATCCTCCTTGGCAACGAAGCTCCGGCCGATGAGCTGCCGGTGCACCTGGTTCGTTCCTTCCCAGATCTGGGTGATTTTCGCATCGCGCATGAGCCGCTCGACCCGGTAGTCGCGGCAATAACCATAACCGCCGTGCATCTGCACCGCCTCGGTGGTCATGCGCATGGCAAGGTCGGACGCGCGCATTTTCGCCATCGATGCCTCAAGGCTGAAATCATCCGCACCGTCTTCGACCAGATCCGCAACGTAATCGAGCCATGTCTCAGCCATGGCGAGCTCGGTCGCAAGATCGGCCAAAGTGAACTGGTTCCCTTGAAATTCGACAATCCGCCGGCCCGACTGCCGGCGTTGGTTCATATAAGCCACCATATCCTTGAAAGCGGCTTTCGCGATCCCGAGGGCGTGCGCCGCGATCGAAGGCCGCGATTTGTTCAATGACGCAAGCAGGATGCGAAGCCCCTCGCCGGGCGCGCCGAGGAGGTTCTTCCGCGGCACGCGGCAGCCGTCAAAGCTGATGGCGGCCGTCGAAGAGGCGCGGTGGCCCATCTTGTCTTCGAGACGCGTCACGGAAAAGCCCGGCGTGTTGCGCTCCATCACCAAGGCGGAAATGGCCGCGCGGGGGTCCGCAATGCCGTGCCATTTGCCGAACACCAGAAGGAGATCCGCAACATCCCCGTTGGTGATGAAAATCTTTCCGCCATCCACGATGATGTCATCGCCGTCCTCGCGAAAACGGGTTTGCATTCCGGTTGCATCCGAACCCGCGTTCGGCTCGGTGATGGCAAGCGCGCCGAGCCCGCCTTGGGCGATCCGGGGCAAGAGCCGTGCTTTCTGTTCCTCGGTGCCGAAGTCGATCAACGGCTTCATGCCGTGGAAGTTCGTGGCGTAGATAATGGCCGTGGAGGCGCACGCCTCCGCAAGCGCCTCGACACACGCAAGATACAGGCGGTAACGCATCGGCGCGCCGCCATAGGCTTCCGGAATGAAAATGGCGTTCAGACCCAGCGCATTGAGGGCGCGGATGTTTTCCCACGGGAACGTGCTCGTGCGGTCGTGATAGTCCGCGCGCGGAGCAATCACCTCGCGCGCCAGCCGCCGCACCTGTTCGAGAACGATCTGTTCCTCTGCGGTCCAATTGCGACGCCGTTCCAGCCGCTCGAAGAGCTTCATTGCGCGGTTTGCTCCGTGCCAGCCTTGGTTAAGCGTCTTGAAACCGAGGCGGCCGTTTTTCGACAAATGCCGCCATGCCTTCCTCGGCGTCTTGGGTTTGGTAGGCGAGGGTGGCAAGATCGGCCTCGATCTTCAGCCCTTCCACAAGCGGCACGGTAAGCGCGCGTTGCACGGCGGCGCGTGCAAAGCCGAGCACCGGCAGGCTGAACCCGGCAAAGCTTTCGGCAAAAGCGATCCCGGCTGCCACCGGATCGCCCTCCACAATGCGGGAAACAAGGCCGATCCGTTCCGCTTCCTCCGCTTCCACCGTGCGCCCGGTCATCACCATCTCGAGCGCCCGCGCCTCGCCGATCACCCGCGGCAAACGCTGCGTGCCCCCGTAGCCGGGAATCAAACCGAGCTTGATTTCCGGCACGCCGAGCTTGGCGTTCGGCGTCGCGAGGCGAAACGTGCAGGCCAGCGCCAATTCCAGGCCGCCGCCGAAGGCATAGCCGTTGATCACCGCAACCGAGGGCATCGGCAGCGTATCGAGCTTCGCGAAGGTTTGCTGCCCAAGCTCAATGCCGCGCCGCTGCGCCGTCAGCGCGCGCCCCCGCAGCTCCTTAATGTCGGCGCCCGCGCAAAAAGCCTTGCTGCCGGCACCGGTGACGATCAGCGCCCGCGCGTCGGAGCCGGCGATTTTGTCCAGGCGTGTGCCGATTTCCTCAAGAACCGCGAAGGAAAGTGCGTTCAGGGCTTCGGGGCGATCGAGCGTCAAGACCGCAAAGGCGCCGCGGCGCTCAAGGCGGACCGTCATCACACCACCTCTTTCTTCTGCGCGGCCGCCTCGTCCGGCCGGTAACGCACCGGCACCGGGGTCAGCTCCCGGCGCGCGATCATGGCGGAAATTTCGCGCTTGAGCACTTTGCCGCTTGCCGTCAGTGGAAAGCGTTCCATCGCAAGCATGTATTCCGGCATGTCGTAGCGCGAGAGGCCCTCGGCCGCGAGGTGTGCCAGCAGCGCATCCGGGGCGACATCACCGATCACCGCCAAACAAACCTTTTCACCCAGCCGCTCATCGGGGACTCCGAGCGCCGCGGCCGCCTTTACCGCCGGATGCCGAATGGCCAAGGCTTCGATATGCGCGGGATGGATGTTGTGGCCTCCGCGAATGATCAAATCCTTGGAGCGGCCTTTGATGATCAGGTTTCCCTGCGCATCGAGCATACCGAGATCGCCTGAGAGGAACCAGCCGTCGCGATTGAAGCTCGCGGCCGTGGCTTCCTGATCGGCGAAATAGCCCAGCATCAGCGCGGCGCCGCGGCCGCCGATCTCTCCCACTTCCCCCGGCGGAAGCCGTCGGTTGGTGTCGTTCGGGTCGAAGATCGCAACCTCGTAAGCGCGGCCGCCTCGCCCGCAGGAGGCGACGATCGTTTCCATCGGGTCATCGGGGTGGGTGTAGTGATGCGAGGAATTCTCCGTCATTCCGTAAACGTTTTGCGGCAGAATGCCTTGCGCGAGGAAAGCCTCGGCAATGGCGGGCGGGATCGGCGCGCCTGCCATGTAAAAGACCCTCACAGAACCGAGGCGTTGCAGGCCGCGGGCACGCTGCTCGGCAAGAATATCCATGGCATGCGTGGGCACACCCAGGACATAGTTCGCTTCGTTCGCGAGAAGCCAGTCGAGCCGCGAGGTGCCGGGCGGCGGGTCGTCCACGATCAGCATACCGCCTGCGACGAGCCACTGCGCGACAGCGACCCAAGCGATGTGATGCGAGAGCGGCGAAAGGGTTAGGATTCGGGTCGCCGGCCCGTGGCCCCAGTCCCGCACCAGATCGCGAGCGTTGGCCAGCAATGTGTTGTCGGAGTGCATCACGCATTTCGGCGTGCCGGTGGTTCCGGAGGTGAAGGCCAGATAGACAACCCTGTCCGGGTCGGAAGGCGGTTTGGGAGGCGGTTCCGCCGGGCCCGGGAAACTGTCCGGCGTTAGAATGGCCGTAAGCGAAGGCAGATCGGCAAAGCGCGCGTGGGGATCGGCGATGCGGTCGGCCCCCCAGCCCGGCTCGGTCAGCAGCACCCGTGTGCCGAGCCGTTCCAGCAGCCGCGCAACCTCGGCCGAAGTGTGGGTGCGGTGGAGCGAGGGGTTGCAGGCGAAGCCCTCGCGCGAGCAGGCCAGAAAGGTTGCGACCGCTTCCAACCGGTTCGACATCCAGATGGATACCGCTTCGCCTTGGGAAAGTCCGACGCCGCGCAGCCATGCGGCAATTCCATCGACCCAGGCGGCAAGGCCGGCCCAGGTCAGCTTACGCCGCCCGTCCAGGGCGCATACCGCTTCGGGCCGCGCTGCGGTGTGCGCGGTGAGCAGATCGTGCAATGTCTCGGCCCGCCAAAGCCCTGCTGCGTAGTAGCGCTGCGCCACGGCGGGATGGTGCAAAGTCAAGAACGGCCGCACGCTTCGCCTCCCTCCTCTATCGGCCGAATTTTGCCGGGTCGGGGCGGCGCTTTTCGGCGAAGGCCGCTGCCAGCTCGTGGCTTTCTTCGGTCTCGAGATAGGCGCGCAGCAGCAAATCATGCGCCATGCGGGAGAGACCGGCAACGCCGCCGTGGCGAGCGAGAAAAGCGCCTTTCACGGCGGCCAAGGCAAACGCGCCGCGTTCGGCGATTTCAAGCGCCCAGGCACGGGTCGCCGCCTTGAGCTCGGCATCCGGCACCACCCGGTTGATCAGCCCCATGGCAAGGGCCTCGCGCGCAGAGATTTTGGGGTTTGAGAACCAAATCTCTTTCGCGCGCTTTTTGCCCACCAAGTCTTCCAGGTACCACGTGCCGTAGCCCGCGTCGAAACTGCCCATCATCGGCCCGACTTGGCGGAAGATTGCACTTTCCTTCGCGATTGTGAGGTCGCAGACCATCTGCAGCACATTCCCGCCCCCGACTGCGTAGCCATTGACCGAGGCAATGACCGGTTTCTGCAATTTCTCGATCGCTTCGTACATTTCGAGCGTCGGGAGCGTGCCAGCATAAAGAATGGTATCCTCCATCCCCTCTTTGCGGCCGCCGATGCAAAAGAAACGATCGCCGGCGCCGGTTAAAACCACGACGCGCGTTCGTGTCTCGCGGCGGATGGCGTTGATGCAGTCGCGGATCTCGTGACACATCAGGGGGGTGAACATGTTGCCGTCATCCGGCCGGTTCAGCGTGATGGTGCCGATCGGGCCATCCTCTTCGTACAAGATGGTTTCATAGGCCATTGCGTTTTCTCCTCAGAAGATTCCCCGACGGCTAAGCCCCGCGATGCGAAGAGCAAAATAACCGAGCTGGTTGCGGCTGCAATCGCGATCTCATGACTTTTCCTTTTTCGGCGGCCTTTCGGGCAGGCGCTTTAATTGCCCGAGTGCCCGTTCTTTGCTGCCTGGAGAAGCGGGCATCCGCCCTCGTTCAGCGGACGAAACGCCTCTTCGCCGGGGATGGTGGCAACGACTTTGGCGAGATCCCATTCGCCGTGGCTCTCGGCGGGAGTTTTCGCCTGCAGCAAATACATGTTGCGGATGACCCTGCCGTCCGCGCGGATATAGCCGTGCGATGTCATGAAATCGTCGATCGGCATGGCTTTCATTTTCTCCATCACCGCCTGCGCTTCATCGGTCCCTGCGGCTTGGACGGCTTTCAAGTAATGCAGCACGGCGCCGTACATGCTGGCTTGAAAGCTGGTCGGCGGCTTGCCGAAAGCGGCCTGAAAGCGCTTGGAGAATGCGCGCGTTTCGGGGGATTGGTCCCAATAGAAGGCTTCCGTGAAATAAAGGCCCTGTGCGATGGGCAGACCGATGGCATGAATATCGGTCACCAGCGCCAGCAGGGCGGCGGCACGCACGCCGTGCTGCATCAGGCCGAACTCCGCCATCTGCTTGACGGTGTTGACCATGTCCGTCCCGGCGGAGGCGATACCGATGACATTCGCCTGCGCGGCCTGCGCCTGCAGAAGATAGCTGGAATAGTCGGCTTGTCCGAGCGGCGCGCGCGAGGCCCCAAGGACCTGCCCGCCGCTCGCTTTCACGAAATGGGCGGCGTTATTTTCCAACGAGTGGCCGAAAGCATAGTCTGCCGTAATGAACCACCACCGGTTTCCCCCGGCCTTGACCACCGCCGTCGCAGTGCCCTTTGCCAAGGCATAAGTGTCGTAAGTCCAGTGGACGCCCAGAGGCGAGCATCCTTTGCCCGTGAGATCGGCAGTGCCGGCGCTGGTCACCACGTCGATCCGATTCTTCTGGCGCGAGAGCTCCTGCACCGCCAAGGCCACGGCGGAATTTCCAAGCCCGAAGATCGCGGAAACCCCGTCTTCATCGTACCAACGCCGGGCCAGAGCGAGACCCACATCGACTTTGTTTTGCAAGTCTCCCGACAAGACTTCAATGCGCCGGCCCAAGACTTTTCCACCGAAATCCTGAACCGCCATCTTCGCCGAGACGACATCGCCCGGGCCCTGAATGTCCTTATAGACGCCGGACATGTCATCCATAATGCCGATCCGCAGCGGGGCGGGAGCCTCGGCACGCGCGGTTTGCATTCCCAACACGGCGAGCCCGGCAGCAAGCAGCGAGAGCAATTTCATGACGTCTTCCTTCCTCCCTTTCCTCGTCGATTATCGCGGTGCGTACGGATGCGCAAACAGCATCCACGGCATAGCAGGGGCACGCATGCCTGCGTGTCGCTCCGCAATGTGGTATGCTTCCCTTTGGCATAATCGGCCTTGTCTTTGGGCACGGGATCCGTGGTGCGTGGTTGCATGCACCACCGACCGGAACGGGCTGCCGGGACCGCAAGAGCGATAGCATGACGAATTGTATCATTGAACCGCTTTGTTTTCAAAACGCAATGGTGATGGAGGTGTTGCCATGCCCCACCCTGTGATCCGCGTCGCTGCAGCGCATGTTGCTCCGGTATTTCTGGATGCTGCGGCCACCATCGACAAGGCTTGCTCTCTCATTGCGGAGGGGGCACGACACGGTGCGCAGCTGATTGCGTTTCCGGAAACCTACGTGCCGGCCTTCCCGGTTTGGGCCGGCGTGCAGGCGCCGATGCTCAATCATGCTTTCTTTCGGCGCTTGGCGGAAAACGCGCTGGAGATCAACGGGCCGGAAATTGCGCGCGTTTGCGCAACGGCGCGCCAGCACGGGATTTTCGTTTCGCTGGGCTTTAACGAGGGAACGCGCGCGAGCGTCGGCTGCATCTGGAATGCCAACGTTCTGATTTCCGACCGGGGCGTTATTCTCAATCACCATCGCAAGCTCGTGCCGACCTTTTATGAAAAACTCGTCTGGGCGAACGGCGACGGAGCGGGTCTGCGTGTCAGCGAAACGCCGCTTGGCCGAATCGGCATGCTGATTTGCGGCGAGAATACCAACCCGCTTGCGCGCTATACGCTCATGGCGCAAGGCGAGCAGTTGCATATTGCCAGCTATCCGCCGGTCTGGCCGACGCGTCCGCCGGCCAACAGCGGCAATTACGATTTGCGTCACGCGATCCGCATTCGCGCGGCCGCGCATGCATTCGAAGCCAAGTGCTTTAATCTGGTGGTCTCGGGCTATATGGATCGCGCCATGCTCGATGCGCTGGA
>JAIMBF010000138.1 GCA_023511585.1 Terriglobia bacterium | reverse complement strand
TCACCGCCCACCAGCATGCGGGCGAGCCAATAGAGCGCGGCATTCGGGTCTGAGCCCCGCAGGCTTTTATGGAGCGCCGAAATCAAATTGTAGTGCTCTTCCCGATCTTTATCATAAAGCGGAGCGCGCCGCGCGAGCATTGCGGCGAGGCCGGCCGAATCAAGCTTCCCCGTGCTTTCCGGCAAGGCGAACAATTGTTCTGCCATGTTCAGGATCGCTCGCCCGTCGCCGTCCGCCATGGCGCGCAACGCCGCACGTGCCTCATCCTGCAACGGCAAAGGCCGGCCCATGAACTGCTCGGCGCGTCGCAAAAGCTGCTCGAGCGCCGCATCGTCCAGTCTGCGCAGCACCAGAACCTGGCACCGCGAGAGCAGCGGACTGATTAAAGCAAAGGAGGGATTTTCGGTGGTCGCGCCGACAAGCACCACCGTGCCGTCTTCCACCACCGGAAGAAAGGCATCTTGCTGGGCGCGATTGAACCGGTGGATTTCGTCCACGAACAAGAGTGTGCCCTCGCCCGTGCGCCGCCGTTGCGCCGCTTGCTCAAAACAGCGCTTGAGTTCGGCCACACTCGAAAATACCGCGGAAATTTGCGCAAAATGAAGTCCCGATGCATCGGCAAGCAGGCGCGCAATCGTGGTTTTGCCGGAACCGGGAGGCCCCCAGAGGATCAAAGAGGAGAGAGAATGGCGTGCCAGCATTCTCGTGATCGCCCCTTCGGCTCCCAGCAGATGATCCTGGCCCACGACTTCCGAGAGATTTTGCGGGCGGAGCCGATCGGCAAGGGGGACAAAAGCCTCCGTTTTCCGCCGGGCAGGCGCCGAAGCGGACGGGCTCGGTTCGGGGAAAAGGTCGCCGGAAACGGCGGAGCTTCGAGCGGTTTTCACTGCGGAATTCTTTAACACGGCTTTCTTTTCGGGTGGAGCGAATTCCGGAACCCGGCAAAGCCCCGTGAGCGGTCAGAGGCAAATAGACACAACTGTTCTTTCGTTCCGTTCTTGAGGAGCGATGCGGAAGAGGCGTCGCATCGGCTCGTTTCGATTTGCCGCCCTAACGATGCGCCCTTTCGCAAACGTTTCCGGCTCTTGGCATATTTCGGATCATACATAAATTGGTATCGGTAGCCGGTGGGTATCTTGCAAGGTTTCGCATCGGAGGTGCCTCAAAGAAATTACAAATCAGCCATATTTTCGCCTTCTCGCGCTCCCAACTGTCTTCTGCACGGCAAACCCGCCAGGCCAAGGGTGACTTCGAGCCACTTGATACCTACGTTGTGCTTTAGGTTGTTGTCATGAGCATTTGGGCCAGTGAGCAGGACACTTCGGCTGCCCTGAGAGAAGCTCCCAGCGGAACTTCGGCCGCAAAAGAAATGACGGGCAGGTTAGTACTGGTATCGAACCGCGTGCCGGCCTTGGTGGGGGAAGCGCAAGCCGGAGGCTTGGCCGTTGCGGTTGAGGAATTGCTTCGCCAGCAAGGGGGGCTTTGGCTCGGCTGGAGCGGCGTTATTTCGGCGCGCGGCAGCAAAGAAAAAGAAGCGGTGCGGCGGCAGGTTCGCGGTGCCGTAGAGTATGTCACGCTCGATTTCTCTCGCAAGGATTATTCCGGCTATTACAACGGCTTCGCCAACGGCGTGCTGTGGCCGCTTTTGCACACGCTTCCCGAGCTCGTCACCTTCGATCAGCGCGACGCAGCGACTTATTACCACGTGAATGCGCGACTGGCAGATGCCTTGCTGCCGCTCTTGCGCCCCGGCGATGTGATTTGGGTTCATGATTATCACCTCCTGCCCTTGCCGAGGCTTCTTCGTGCGCGCGGAGCTCGCGCGCCGATCGGCTTTTTTCTTCACACGCCTTTTCCCAAAGCGGATGTGATCGAGCTTGTCCCCGCCGTCGGGCCTTTGGTCCGCGACGTCTTGGCGGCGGACCTTATCGGGTTTCAAACGACGCAAGACCTGCAGAACTTTGCTGCAGCGGCAGAGCGGTTTGCGGGGGCAAAGATCTCCTCTTCAGAGCCGGTGCTGGAATTTGGTCGGCGGCGGGTTCGGCTGGGTGTTTTCCCGGTTGAGATTAACGTCGATGCTTTTGCGGCGGCCGCGGCGCAGAGCGCCGCCGGGCCGGCAGCCCAACGTCTCAGCGCAAGTTTGGGCGCGCAGAGTCTTATCCTTGGCATCGACCGGCTGGATCCGACAAAAGGTTTGCTCCAGCGCCTCGCAGGCCTGCGACGCCTGTTTGAACGGTATCCGGAATGGCGCCGCCGGGCGACCTTGCTGCAAATTGCCGCGCTTTCCCGCCAGGATGTTGCAAGCTACCGCGCGCTGAAAGCGGCGCTGGATTGTGCGGCCGGCAGCTTGAACGCCGAATTCGGCGAGCCCGACTGGTTGCCGTTGCGGCTGCTTTCGCGGGCAGGCCAGCGCGAAACGATTGCCGGTTTTATGCGGCTGGCACGCGTCGGTTTGGTCACCCCGCTCCGCGACGGCATGAACCTGGTTGCCAAAGAATACGTCGCCGCGCAGGATCCAAGGGATCCGGGGGTGTTGGTGCTCTCGCGGTTTGCCGGGGCAGCCAAGCAGCTGGATGCGGCGCTGCTCGTCAATCCCCATGATCCGGAGGAAATCGCCGAAGCCTTGCATCGCGCGCTCGGCATGGAGCAGGAGGAACGCCGGGCGAGATGGCAAGCGCTCTATCAGAGCCTTGCGGGCAGCTCTTCGCTCACTTGGGGCCAAGCCTTCCTTTCCGCCTTAACGCGCGCCCGAACCGAAGCCGCGAGCAGCGCGCGCACCGGCCTGATGCACAAAGCCTCGGCAGCCGAACGCCGCCAAGCGCGGCTGGGCTACTGGGCGGATCAGCAAGCCGCCCTGCAACACTGACCTCCGGCATTCAGGGCGAAGAAGGTAAAGCTCGCTTTTTCGGAGGCCTAAGCGGGATCGGGACCCACCCGGACGAGAAGCTTGCCGAAATTGCGCCCGCTCAAAAGCCCGATCAGGGCTTGCGGCGCATTTTCCAGACCATCCACCACGTCTTCTCGGTAGCGGAGCGAGCCGTCCATCACCCACGGCTTGGCAAGCGCGCGCCATTCGGCGAACCGCTCGGGCTTGTCGGTGACGATTAAACCCTGAATGCGAAGCCGTTTGCGCACAACCGGCATCAAATTCGGCCCGGGCCTGGGCTTTGTGTCGTTGTATTCCGCCACCATTCCGCACATCACCATGCGCGCGAACGGATTCAACATCGGGAACACGGCCGCCTGAACATCGCCCCCGACATTTTCGAAATAGACGTCGATACCGTTGGGGCAGGCCTGCTCGAGGGCGCTGCGAAGGTCGACCACGCGGTGATCGATGCAATCATCAAAGCCGAGCGTCTCCTGAACATAAAGGCATTTCTCGGCACCGCCGGCGATCCCTACCACCCGGGCGCCTGCGCGTTTGGCGATCTGCCCGGCGACCGAGCCCACCGCGCCGGCCGCTGCCGAAATAACCACGGTTTCCCCCGGTTTTGGCTGGCCGATATCCGTCATCCCGGAATATGCGGTCGTGCCGGGCATGCCGAGAACACCGAGATACGTGGAAAGCGGCGGGCCGTGCCGATCGAGCTTGACCAGGTTGCGTGCTTCGGAGACGATGTAATCGGCCCAGCCGTTCGGACCCACCACCACATCGCCGGGGGCAAAATTGGCATCCTCCGAGGCGATGACTTCTCCGACGGTCTCTCCGGTAATGACCCCGCCGATGGGGACGGGTGCCGCGTAAGATTTGGCATCGGAGAGCCGCCCGCGCATGTAAGGATCGAGGGAAAGCCAAATCGTGCGCGTTAAAACCTGGCCTTCCTTGAGGGGCGGCAGCGTCTCCGTGATCAGCTCAAAATCCTCCGGGCGGGGGGGCCCGACCGGGCGCTGCCGTAAGATAATGGCTCTGCGGGTCATGTTCATGCCTTGCTCCTTTGAAAAGGGTTCAGCGCCTTAAGCGGCTTCGGCCTTCAGTACAATGCGACCGGTGACTTTCCCTTCCCGCAAGCGCATGAGTGCGGCATTCGCCTCCCGCTGCGGCATTGTGGTGACCGGGAGCGGGGCAAGCTGGCCACGCTGCGCGAGCTCCACCAACCCGCGCAGATCCTTCACCGTACCGACATAGCTGCCTTGCACGGTCAGCGCACGGATGGCCATTAACGGCAAGGGCAGAGTCAGCTCGCCGCCGAACAGACCGACTTGAACAAGCTTGCCTCCCTTTCGGAGGGCATCGAACGAAAAACGGGCGGTTGAAGTTCCGTTCACCAAGTCGATCACGGCAAGCACCGGTCCGCCGCAGGCCTCGATAATCCGTTGGGC
>JAIMBF010000034.1 GCA_023511585.1 Terriglobia bacterium | reverse complement strand
CCCACTGCTGCCTCCCGTAGGAGTCTGGGCCGTGTCTCAGTCCCAGTGTGGCTGGCCATCCTCTCAGACCAGCTACCGATCATCGCCTTGGTAGGCCATTACCCCACCAACCAGCTAATCGGACGCAGGCTCCTCTCCAGGCACCCCCCTCACAGGAGGCTTTGGCCCTCAGGCTTCATGCGGTATTAGCCGTAGTTTCCCACGGTTATCCCCCACCCAAAGACAGATCCCTACGCGTTACTCACCCGTCCGCCACTGACGCAAAGGCCGAAGCCCCCACGCCCGTCCGACTTGCATGTGTTAAGCATGCCGCCAGCGTTCGCTCTGAGCCAGGATCAAACTCTCAGGTTCATCCACAAGACCGACATCCCCCATACAGAGAACACCGATCCGCCAATAAACCCGTCACCTCACTCATCAAGACGCCCACCCCAATGAAGTCTCCCCCATCAGAGCAGCGCCTCGCGTATCGCAACGCATCCGTCATCCATCAGAATACGTCAGCGCCGCAAAGCTCCGCGCCAGACAAGCCAGATGACACAACACCCAGCCCGCAAAACACAAAACCCGCCAAGACCCAAACCCCAGACCATGCCCCTCTCGGAACATGCCCAAAGCCCAGGCCTAAAACACCGCCAACGTATCCCTTCCTTCCCCGATCCAAATGTCAAAGAACAAACCGCTCCAGAGCTTTCGCGTCGGGCTCGAAGCGGCGAGGCGCGGCTTTTACGGATTCCGAGCCCGCCTGTCAACGCCGCTTCTACAACCCAAGAGCGCCCGCCCCTGCATCCGGCGCATGGCTCCCGCTTTCGCCGGCAGGAGCCCTGCGCCAGAGCCTTAGGCAGCCTGGGCCAAACGGCCGTTGATGATGAGGCCGCCCGCGTCGGCGGAGACGCGCACCGTCTCTCCTTCCTTGATCGCGCCTTCGAGTATGAGCGTGGCCAGCGGGTTTTGTAACGTGCGCTGGATCACCCGCTTTAACGGCCGGGCGCCGTAAACCGGGTCGTAGCCCTCTTCGGCCAGCCAGGCGATCGCCGTGGGATCGACCTCCAGCGTGATCTGCCGATCCGCCAGCAGCTTGCGCAGCCGTTCGAGCTGGATATTGACGATCGCCACCATATCCGAACGGTGCAGACGCCGGAAGAGAATGATCTCGTCCAGCCGGTTCAAAAACTCCGGCCGGAACCGCGACCGCACGATGTTCATCACCTGGCCATAGACCATCATCGTGTCTTCGCCCTCGGGCTGCGCGGCCAAAATGTCGCTGCCCAGGTTGCTGGTCAGCACGATGATCGTGTTGCGGAAATCCACGGTGTGGCCTTGGCCGTCGGTCAACCGTCCGTCGTCCAAGACCTGCAAGAGGATATTGAAGACGTCCTCGTGCGCTTTCTCCACCTCGTCGAACAAAACCACTTGGTACGGGCGACGCCGGACGGCCTCGGTCAACACACCGCCCTCTTCATAGCCGACATATCCGGGCGGCGCGCCGATCAGCCGTGCTACGGCATGGCGTTCCATGAACTCGCTCATGTCGATGCGCACCATGGCGCGTTCGTCGTCGAAGAGGAACTCGGCCAGGGCTTTGCAAAGTTCGGTCTTGCCGACGCCGGTCGGCCCAAGGAATAGAAAGCTGCCGATCGGCCGATTGGGATCTTGCATGCCCGCGCGCGCACGCCGAACCGCATTCGCCACCGCCCGCAAGGCATCTTCCTGCCCAACCACGCGTTTACGGAGCGAATCCTCCATGCGCAGCAACTTGGCACGTTCGCCTTCCAGCATTTTTTCCACCGGAATGCCGGTCCAACGCGAAACGACCGCCGCGATTTGCTCTTCCGTAACGGCCTCGTTCACCAGCCTTCCCTCGGATTGCGCCGCCGCAAGCTTTTTTTCCAACTCCGGAATGAGACCGTAGAGCAGCTCGGAAGCACGGGCGAGATCGCCCCTCCGTTGCGCCACTTCCGCCTCAATGCGCGCCTGATCCAGCTGTTCTTTGAGCGTGCGGCTTTCGGCAAGCCGGGCTTTTTCGGCTTGCCAAGCGGCGGTCATCGCGGCCGATTTTTCTTCAAGCTCCGCCAGTTCGCGCTCGAGCTTCTCCAGTCGTTCACGAGAGGCCGGATCGCTCTCGCGCTTCAATGCCTCACGCTCAATCTTGAGCTGCACGATACGGCGATCCAGCTCGTCCAGTTCCTCGGGCTTGCTGTCGATCTGCATGCGCAGCCGGCTTGCCGCTTCATCGATGAGGTCGATCGCTTTGTCGGGCAGGAAACGATCGGTGATGTAACGATGCGAAAGCGTTGCGGCTGCAACCAGGGCGCTGTCGGTGATGCGAACGCCGTGGTGGAGTTCATAGCGCTCCTTGATTCCGCGTAGGATGCTGATGGTATCCTCAACGCTCGGTTCGCCTACGAAAACCGGCTGGAAGCGCCGCGCCAATGCGGCATCCTTCTCGACATGCTTACGATACTCATCAAGCGTGGTCGCGCCGATGCAGTGCAGTGTCCCCCGGGCGAGCTCAGGCTTGATCAGGTTGGAGGCATCCATTGAGCCTTCGGCGCGGCCGGCACCGACCAGCATGTGCATTTCGTCGATGAAAAGAATGATTTCGCCTTCCGCGCTTTCGATCTCCTTGAGGACGGCTTTGAGTCTTTCTTCAAACTCGCCGCGGAATTTCGCCCCCGCAACCAAAGCGCCGAGATCAAGCGCAAGGAGACGTTTGTTGCGCAATGCTTCCGGCACGTCACCGTTGGCGATGCGCAAGGCAAGCCCTTCCACAATGGCCGTTTTACCGACGCCGGGTTCGCCGATCAGCACCGGGTTGTTCTTCGTGCGCCGGGCCAAAACCTGGATGGTGCGACGGATTTCTTCATCGCGGCCGATCACCGGATCCAGCTTGCCTTCGCGCGCCAATGCGGTGATATCGCGCGCATATTTCTTCAACGCATCAAACGTCGATTCGGCACTCGGGCTGGTGACGGTGCGACCCTTGCGGATTTGCGCCACCGCCTGTTCCAACGCCTGCGCGGTGACCCCGGCATCGCGGAGCGCACGCGCAGCTGCGCTTTCCACCATGGCAAGCGCAACCAAGAGCCGATCTTGCGCCACGTATTCATCGCCGGCGCGGCGCGCGGCTTGCTCTGCCGCATCCAAAACCCGCAAGAGCTCCGGCGTGATTTGCGGTTGCCCGGCTCCGGCGCCCTGCACTTTCGGCTGCCGCGCGATCTCCGCCTCCGCCGCCTTCAGCGCCACCTCGGGGCGGCCGCCCGCGGTGCGGATAAGACCGGCAGCGGCACCTTCCTCATCATCCAGCAGTGCTTTTAACAGGTGTTCGGGGCCAATTCGCTGATGATACTCGCGAACGGCAATGGTTTGCGCCGCTTGCAAAAAGCCGCGGGCCCGATCCGTAAATTTCTCTATATCCATTGTCTTGTCCCTATCTTCTCAGGCGACCGGCTTACCCCGCCCCATTCAAGGCAGCGGAAAGCCTCATGGCGGTAAGATCGTAACGGCCCCCCTATCTGTTCAAGATGCATGCGCGGAAACCCCGTTTGCAGGCGGGGGATCGAGCAGTCAGAGCAATCAGGGCGGCTTTGGCCTCAAACGGCCGCGATCGCGCGGGAGGCGGCGCCGGTAAACGGTTTCACGCGCGCCGCGATTTTCTCGAGATCTTCACCGGAGAGCGTTTCTTTTGCCAAGAGCAATGCCGCGCTCTCCTTCAAGAGCGCCAAATTCTCGCTTAAAATTTGTCTGGCGCGGGCAAAGGCGTCGTCGATCAACCGCCGAACGCCCGCATCGATCGCGGAAGCGGTTTCCTCACTGTAATTTTTGGGTGCCCATTCCGCGCCCGGCACCGGGGTTAGGAAACGTTGCTGTTGCGTTTCATACGCCACTTGACCGAGCGCGGGATCCATGCCGAAGCGAATCACCATGCTTCGCGCAATCTCGGTGGCACGCGCGAGATCGTCTGCAGCACCGGTCGAGACCTCCGGAAAGATCAGGCTCTCGGCCGCACGCCCGCCCAACAGCACGGTCATGCGATCGATCAGTTCGGTGCGGCTCATGAGGAAGCGATCCTCCGTCGGCCGTTGCAGCGTGTAGCCCAACGCGCTGATGCCGCGCGGAATGATCGAGACCTTCTGCACTTTATCGACATCCGGCAACGCCATGGAAACGATGGCATGCCCCATCTCGTGATGGGCCACGACTTCCCGCTCATGCGGGTTCAACAGCCGGTTACGCTTCTCAAGCCCGGCAACGATGCGCTCCAGCGCTTGCGTGAAATCGGCCTCGGTGACTTCCTCCGCGCCGCGTCGCGTGGCAACGATGGCCGCTTCGTTGACCAGATTGGCGAGATCCGCCCCGGTAAATCCGGGCGTGAGCGCGGCGATCGTTTCCGCGGAAACCCCCGGTGCGAGTTTGATTTTGCGCAAGTAAAGATTCAAAATGTCGATGCGGCCTTTTTTGTCGGGCCGGTCCACCAAAACTTGGCGATCGAAACGACCCGGCCGCAACAACGCCGGATCCAACATTTCGGGCCGATTGGTCGCGCCGAGAAGAACAATGCCGCTGGCCGGATCAAATCCGTCCAGTTCCGCCAAAAGCTGATTCAGCGTTTGTTCTTTCTCATCATGCCCGCCGCCGGGCATAAAGCCCGTGCGCGCGCGCCCCAACGCATCGATTTCGTCGATGAAAATAATCGCCGGCGCTTTGGCGCGCGCTTGTTCAAACAAATCGCGCACGCGCGCAGCGCCGACGCCCACGAACATCTCGACGAATTCCGAGCCGGAAATGGAAAAGAACGGCACGCCCGCCTCTCCCGCCACCGCGCGGGCAAGCAGGGTTTTGCCCGTGCCGGGCGGACCGACCAACAACACGCCTTTAGGCACATGCGCACCGAGCCTTCCGTATTTTTCGGGCGCTTTTAGAAACTCAATGATTTCCTTAAGCTCCTCTTTGGCTTCATCGACCCCGGCAACGTCGCTAAAGCGTGTGGGCACTTCGTTTTCCACATAAATTTTCGCACGGCTGCGGCCGATGGACATCAACCCGCCGCCCATTCCGGAGCTCAGCGGCCGAATCATCCACATCCACAGCAACAAAAAGAGAAGAGTCGGCGCAAACCAGCTCAAGACGGTCACCAAGAGGCCCGGCCCGGGTTGGCCGGAGAAAGTCACTTTTGCCTTGGAAAGATCCTCCGCCAAGGCAGGATCCACACGCACGGTGGTAAAGCGGTTCGGCTGATTGGGCGGGGCATCCTTCAACCGGCCGGTGATATGGTCGGAGGCAACGACCAGATCGTCTACCTTTCCCTGACGCAACAATTCTTCAAAGCGGCTGTAGGGAATGGTCTGCACATCGCCGCCCAAGCTCAGCCAATCATGGATCGTAATGATCGCCAAGAACGCCAAGACGACATACCAAAGATTGATATGGTGTTCCCGCTTGAGCTGCATGCCAGAACCTTTCATACCATGGCGGCCGAGGCTTTTAGTCTATCAAGTTTGTTCGGCTGGTCGAGTGTTTCGCCCACAACGGTTGAAGAGAGAGGGTGCGATGTTCGCAATGGTGTTTCGCAGGCCCGGTGAGCCGCTGATCCCCACGGAACTGCCACGGCCCGAGCCCGCCCGCGGCCAGGTTCTGGTGAAAGTCGCGGCCTGCGCCGTCTGCCGAACCGATCTTCATGTCGTGGACGGCGAACTTCCCAATCCCAAGCTCCCGCTTATTCCCGGGCATGAAATCATCGGGCGGGTTGCCGCCATCGGCGCGGGCGTGGAAGGCTTTGCTATAGGTGATCGGATCGGCATCCCCTGGCTCGGCTGGACTTGCGGGCACTGCACGTATTGCCGAACGGGGCGCGAAAACCTCTGCCCCGAGGCGCGGTTCACCGGCTACACCCTGGACGGAGGGTTTGCCGAATACACCGTGGCCGATGCCCGCTATTGCTTTCCGATCGATGCCCGATACGACGATGTTTCCGCAGCACCCCTGATGTGCGCCGGGCTGATCGGCTACCGCGCGCTTCGAATGGCAGGAGAAGCGAAGCGGCTCGGCATTTACGGCTTCGGCGCGGCAGGGCACATCGCGGCACAGGTTGCCCGGTACAAAGGCCAGGAACTTTACGCGTTTACCCGTCCCGGAGATGTCGAGGCGCAGGCGTTCGCGCGGCGAATTGCGGGAGGCTGGGTCGGAGCTTCCGATGAAACCCCGCCGGAGCAGCTGGATGCCGCAATTATCTTTGCCCCGGTCGGCGCGCTCGTGCCGGCAGCGCTGCGCGCCGTCGCACCCGGAGGGGTGGTGGTGTGCGGCGGCATCCATATGAGCGATATTCCCTCTTTTCCCTATGCCTGGCTTTGGCAGGAACGCTCCCTACGCTCGGTTGCCAATCTCACCCGGCAAGATGGGAAGGAATTTTTGGCCCTTGCGCCGAAGGTGCCGGTGGTGACGGAAACCACGCGCTTTCCGCTGAAAGAGGCGAACGCCGCTCTGACCGCACTTCGCGAAGGAAAGCTTTCCGGTGCTGCCGTGCTGGTGCCGGATGCCGCATCATAAAATATTTGAAAATGCGAGCGTTAACAGGCTGAATTGAGGAATTTCGGCGGCTCGCTTGAGGACGTCTGCGAAGAAACTTTCAGAAGTTACGAAAAGATAGGCCCTTCCGGGTTGAGATTAAGCCAATAGCCGCCGTCCTCGGTGATGAGAAAGCGGGCGCGCGAAGGATCCGGTTCGATTTTTTGACGCAAGCGATAAATATGCGTCTCCAGCGTGTGCGTGCTGATCGAATCCGTATAACCCCAGACTTCGTTCAGCAGCATTTGGCGCGGAACCGGCCGGATGCTGGTTTGGAACAAGAATTTCAGGATGGCGCATTCCTTTTCCGTCAGCCGCACGCGGCGGCCTGCTTCGGTGTCCTGCAGGAGCCTGGCTCCGGGTTGGAAGAGATAGGGGCCGATGCGATAGGTGGCGTGATCGCTCGTGCTGTAAAGGCGGACCTGGGCGCGTAATCGCGCCAGCAATTCCGCCAGGCGGAACGGCTTGGTGATGTAGTCGTTTGCCCCTGCATCCAGACCGCGCACGATATCGACTTCACCATCCGAAGCGGTGAGGATGATAATCGGTATTTTCAGGCCTTCTGCCCGCAAATCCCTGCAGAAATCACGCCCGTCTCCGTCCGGGAGGCCGACATCCAGGATCAGGGCATCGAACGGCATTGTCTGGGCCGCCATATGCACGCGCGCCTCGGCAATCGAGCCAGCCTCGATCACCGCAAACTCGCCGTCCAGGGCAAGTTGTTCGCTTAATGTTCTTCGTAATGCCGGATCATCGTCGACTAAGAGGAGCAAAGCCTTCTCCGCCATCCTTCAAACCTCTAGCTTTTTATGCCGCTCCCGCTTCCCGCCGAGAGCCATGCTTTTGGAAAGCATGCTCAGCAAAGGCCAGATAGAGGTAGATTTTGCAGCACGCCCATCCATGCGGACCATTTGCCTGTTATGAGATCCCGATCCTAGCATTTTTTCGCCGGTGACGCCATGCATCGTTGCTGTCTTGCCTCTATATTTTCTCAGCGTGCTAGAAATTTGTGGCCGTAATTCGGCATCCCCTCGTGGCAGGAGGCCCCCGACGAATTCCATGAAGCGTCTTTTCCCGCAAGCGACGGCGCAGACGTCACACTCTTCCGCCCCTTTCGACGAAGCCGCGGGCCAGGAGGAACCGGCCGGTACCCGCTTGCGTCAAATCCATCAGGCAAGCCAAGTGCTGCGGGCAGGCGGGGTCGTCTTACTGCGAGGCGAGGAGCCGATCCTGCTGCTTGGGGCGGAGACGGCACTGGCTACGTCCGTTGCGGAATTGCTGAAGCACTCCGCAGCACCGCCGGTGCTGTTGCTGACAAGGACCAAGGCCACGGAAATATTCGGGCCGCTTGAAACCACGCAAGCGGACGTGCTCGCCTTCGCATTGCCGAAAGAGCTGCTTTCGGCCGAGGCGTTGCGGGGTTTTGCGGAAACCTCGGTCCCGGAGGCGAAAACATGGTCCTCCCGCCTGAAGCCGGCTGCCTGGCAGCCCCGTGCGGGCGGTGCGGCACTGAAACTGATAAAACATGCCGGGCTTCTTCCGGCATTGGTGGTTGCCAAGGCGCGAGCCGAACTGAAGGACCCGTCGGCAGGCGACAGAGCGGCATCTCCCTCCGAAAGCGACCTCGGCGCTTACTCCAAGCTTCTTGCTCAGGCTCTGCGTCCGATCGCGGAAGCCGTCGTGCCGCTTGCAGAGGCGCCCGAGGCGCGCGTGATTGCATTTCGGGTAGAAGGGCTTGGGGTGGAAGAATTCGCGATCGTCATCGGCGAGCTTGCGAACCATCCGGCCCCGCTCGTGCGTCTTCACTCAGCCTGCTTCACCGGGGATTTGTTGGGAAGCCTCCGCTGCGATTGCGGGCAGCAACTGCGCGGAGCGATCCGCCGTATGGCGGAAGAAGGTGCCGGCGTTCTGCTCTATTTGGCCCAAGAGGGGCGTGGGATCGGGCTTGTCAACAAGCTTCGCGCATACGCATTGCAGGATCAGGGGCTGGATACGCTGGATGCCAACCGGGCCTTGGGGTGGGAGGCGGACGAACGGAACTTTCACATTGCTGCCCGCATGCTGGAGCTGCTTGGCGTTAAGCGCGTGCGGCTGCTGACCAATAACCCCCGCAAAGTGGCGGCGCTTTCGGCCGACGGCATTGAAGTGGTGGCGCGGGAGCCGTTGGTGATCGCTCCGAACGGCGTCAATGATCGCTATCTCGCCACCAAGGCCAAGCGTTTCGGCCACATGCTAGGATAAGCGCGCGGCTTTCGAGGTCAGACCTTTCCCATCCACCGAGGGGGCAAAATAAACGCCGCCATCACGACCTCTTGGGCCAAACGGCTGCGAGATGCTTCAGAACCGATAGTCGACGCCGGCAACCCCAAGATTAAAGAACATATCTCCGAAGCCGACTTTCCACGGGGAAGTCGGCGCATGAATGCCGGGATAGACGGTCGACCCAAAGAAATAGCTGGTATTGTTTATGAACAATAGCCGGTATTCCACGAAAGCCGACCAATGCGAAGTGAATTCATAGTGAGCCCCCACCTTCAACTGCGCCGCCAAGTTCCCGCCAATAGCGGTGGGATTCGAGTTGAAATGGTTAATGCCCGGCTCAGGGGGAGATTCTTGAAGCGAATCCGCGCCGCTTACCGAGACCAACGCCGCACCCAAGCCGACACCGATATAGGGCCGAAATCGCGAGGGGGTTTGAAGTGTGAAGACCGCATTGGCCAATACCACCCCAGTATCCAGCGAAAAGGAATCGAAAAAGCGGTGCTCCTGCACGCGAGGAGTGGGGTTGTTTAGGGTCCCGGTTTGCGTTGTTCCGAGATAGAATCCTTCAAACTCCAGCGCGGGAAGAATGCCCCAGCCACTTCCTGGATTTCCGAGCTCCCACCCGCGCCATTCGTAGCCAATGTGCACCCCGCCCATTCCGGCACTATGGCTATCGGCATTTCCACGTGCATTGACAACCAACGGTCCAAGCGGCGAGGTTATAAAGGCCGTTCCCTTCTGGGTAATCGGATCGTTGTTGGAAGCCCCGCCCCCACCGAAAAGCCCGATATAGAACCCCGGGTTCGGGTCCGTTCCGAGAACGTATCCACCGCTGGCTTCCTTGTCGCTATTTAACGAAACCTCCACACCCCCGGAAGAACTTGAAGAAGAACTTGAATCGGTCCCGGCGTACGCTGGAGGAACACTCAGAGAAAAGGCTAGGCTTAGAATGACAAATAGCGAACTGTGACGAACAATTTGCCGCATTGCCCCCCTCCTTCTTTTCTGAGTTGATTGTTTTATGCTTACTCCTTATTCTAAAGTGGAAAATTTGTAGCATACCTCATTATCGCTTGTCTATCATCTCAATCCGCCGGACTATTCCGCATGCGTGCCGTCGTTTCGCCGCAAGGACATTTCTTCATCGGCAATCGTATCTATCGCGCCGCCTTGGGCCGGGGCGGGGTGCGGACGGATAAGCGCGAAGGCGATGGCGTCACGCCCGCCGGGGTGCTGCCGCTCCGGCGCGTATTGTTTCGCGCCGACCGCATCGGCAAGCCGCCGCGCTGTGCACTCCCCCGCGAACCGATCAGCCCGGATGACGGCTGGTGCGACGACCCCCTTCACCCCGATTACAACCGCATGGTCCGCTTGCCGCACCCGGCTCGGTGCGAAGCGCTCTGGCGGTCTGATTCGCTTTACGATGTGGTCAGCGTTTTGGGCTGGAACGATGCCCCGCCCGTTCCCGGGCGCGGCTCCGCCATCTTCTTGCACGTGGCCACGCCCGATCTCAGCCCCACCGCAGGCTGCATCGCGCTTCCGCTTGGGGATTTGCTTGCCGTCCTCGCCGCCGGCTTGACCGAGATTGAGGTAGCGGCCGAATAAGGCGCGCCCTGCCCTCAGACAATCCGCACGTATTCGAAATCGCCGGGTTTGTTGTCGATCCCAACCCGCGGCGGGGCAATCCAGCCGGCATATCTCCCCCGCTCGAACATGGGCTTCATCAAGTCCGCAATATAGGCACCATCGTCGCTACTCGGCAGAAATTCGCTTTTGCGCGCAGCCCAGGCGGCATCGTCCAAAATATTCCCGTCGGGATCGACGTGGATTGTCGAAAACTCCCCGATCGCGCGGTTGAAAGCGACATGCGGCAGTTTGAGCTTGAAGTTGATGTTGCCTTTGGCGATGACCTGGTTCCAGCGCGCCACACCGGCCTCCACCTCTCGCACGTAGTCGTCGCGCAGACGCATGTTGAGCGCGGAGAGCGCGGGAACCTGCTCTTCAACGATCCTGCCTGAGACGCAGCGCAAGACCGGATAGGTCGCGTTGTGCAACTGATGATCGTCGGTCAGTTTGTCTTCGCGGTAGCGCCCTTTAAGGCCGGCTTCGAAGGCGTTGGCCGCATTGGTGCTGATCTCGTTGCCGAAGAGATCGAGCGTCAGCGAGAAGTGCAAGTTCAGCTTTTTCTGGATGACCGGCAGGTCGATCACGCCGAGCCTGCGCACGGCTTCAACATCGTAGGGATCTTCGATGCCGGCCTCGTTCATCGCGCTCACCGTGCGTTGCAGGATGCGCTGCACGCCGGTCGCCCCCACGAACATATGATGCGCCTCCTCGGTCAGCATGAAGCGGCAGCTTCGTGAAAGCGGATCGAAGCCCGATTGCGCCAAGGCTTCCAGCTGCATCTTCCCGTCGCGATCGGTGAAGAAGGTGAACATAAAGAAGCTGAGCCAATCGGGCGTTGCTTCGTTGAAAGCGCCGAGGATGCGCGGCCTGTCGGCATCTCCGGAGCGGCGCTCGAGCAGCGCTTCGGCCTCTTCGCGGCCGTCGGCGCCGAAATACTTCTGGAGCAGATAGACCATTTGCCAAAGATGGCGGCCCTCTTCCACATTGACCTGAAAGAGATTGCGCAAGTCGTAAAGCGAGGGGGCCGTGGCGCCAAGGTGGCGTTGCTGTTCCACCGAAGCGGGTTCGGTATCGCCCTGCACCACAATCAGCCGGCGCAGCATGGCGCGGTATTCTCCCGGCACTTCCTGCCAAGCGGGCTCGCCCTTGTGCCGACCAAACGGGATCTTGCGCCCCTCAACTTTGGGGGCAAGCAAAATGCCCCATTTGTATTCGGGCATTTTCACATAGTCGAAGACCGCCCAACCCGTGGGATCCACCCCGATAGCGGTGCGCAGATAGACAAGGCTTTCCTGGAAACCCACCGGCCCCATCTCCTTCCACCAGTCGATATAGCCGGGGTGCCAGGTCTCCAACGCTTTGCGCACGCGCAGATCTTGCGCGAGCCCCACGTTGTTAGGGATCAAGCCATCATAATCGACATGCATTCCCTCGGGCATGGTCTTCTCCCTCCGGCGGAACGCCGGTGCTCGCGTAATCCTGATTCAGACACGGTTGTAATCGAAGTCCGGTTTGATGCCGGAGCCGTAGCGCCCAAGCGCGCCTTCGGCACCGGCCGCGTTGGGTCGCTGAAAAATCCAGTTCTGCCAGGCGGTAAGCCGGCCGAAGATTCGGGTTTCCATTGTCTCGGGCCCGGCAAAGCGCAGATTGGCTTCCATGCCGGTGAGTGCGTCGGGCGAAAAGCTCGCGCGTTCTTCCAGCATGATTCGGATTTCGTCATCCCAATCCGCTTCGTCGAAAGCGAAGGTGACAAGGCCGAGCTCGCTCGCCGCGTCTGCCTCAAGCGCCTGCCCAATCGCCGCCTCGGCCCGCGTTAGGCTCTCGGGCTCGCCGTAAAAGCGGGTGGCGAGCCTCGTCAGCCCGTTGCCCATCGGGTAGCAACCGAAATTGGCCGGCCCGAGCGTTAGCGTTGCCGGCGAGCGGTTATCCCCCGCCCGCTGCCCCGCGAACATGACGCTGCGGTCCGCCGCAAATGCAAGTTCGGCAAGCGAACCGGCGAAACAACTTCCGGGCTCGATCAACGCAATCAGGCTGCGCGAGGTCACATCCAGCCGCTTCAGCACGCGCTTCAGAAAGAGGCGGATTTCGCGCATCAACCAATGCGATTTGTGCGCCTCGAGAAACGCATCATGCGCCAGCACGGCCGCAGGGTCGCCCTCGGTGCGCAGCACCCAAAGACCGAGTTCCGGCGCATTGAACCGAAGATGCAGGATCGCATCATCGAATTCACGGGCGAGTGCCAGCGGCCAGAAGCGATCGCCACGGGCAACCGCTTCTTCAAGGCTGGCGGGCAAGGCCTCAGTCGGCGTCCGGAGCGTGATGGTGGCGCGGTGCTTCTCCGGCTCACAGACAACGCTGAGATAGCGGTAATGAAGCTGATGGGGTTCCTCGCGCCGTTCGAGGCGAGTGAGCGTGATCCCTTTCTCATCGCGCGGGCGGTCCGAGCGCGCCGCGGCCTCCCGCGCGCGTTTCGCCACGGTCTCCGCCCAGGCGGAAGGCGGAATGGCTTCGTCCACCAACCGCCAAGCAACGGCTTTCTTGCCGCGCACGCCTTCCTCGGTGGTGCAAAACACATCCGCAAGATCACGCCGCACGCGGCGCTTGTCGGTCAGGCGGGTTAACCCCCCGGTCCCGGGCAGGACGGCGAGCAACGGCGTTTCCGGCAAGGACACGGAAGAGCGGCGGTCGTCAATCAACATGATGTGCGCCGCGGTCAGGGCGAGTTCGTAACCACCGCCCGCCGCCGGCCCGTTCACCGCACAAAGATAAGTTTGGCCGGAATTTTCGGTGGCATCTTCGATGGCGAGCCGCGTCTCATTGGTAAACTTGCAGAAATTCACCTTATGGCCATGCGAGGACTGGCCGAGCATGCGAATATTCGCCCCGGCGGAGAACACGTTGTCTTTGCCCGACTGCAAGACCACCGCACCCACTTCCGGGTGTTCGAAGCGCAGGCGCTGCACGGCATCGTGCAGTTCGATATCCACGGCGAGATCGTAGGAATTCAGCTTCAACTCGTAGCCCGGCACGAGCCCGCCGTTGGGATCAACGTCCATAATAAGGTAGGCAACGTTATCGCGGAGCTCGATCCGCCAATGCTTGTAACGCGCTGGCTCGGTGCGGAAATCAATGGCTTGAGGGGCGGCAACGGCGTCCATAGGTCCTCCCGGTTTATGCACAATAATGCATAGCACTGCCTTGTCAACGAGGGGTAGCACTATTTTGCATCATACCCCTTTTCGCCACGGCGTTTTCATGCTTTCGAGTGCCAGAATGCGTGCAACAAACGGGGCAATCAGGCCGAACACCTCTTTGGGGTGCGTCAGATGCGGCGCGTGTTTCGCCCCCGCGATCAGATGAGTCTCCACGGGGCAGAGCGCTTCGGTTGCGAGCGCATCGAGCTGGGCTTTCGTGCCGTATTCGTCATCCTCGCCTTGAATGCCGAGGATCGGCACGCGCACGGTTGCCACGTATTCATCGATGCGCCAATCGCGGAAGCGCGGGTCAAGCCAGGCATCGTTCCAGCCGCGAAATGCGTTGTCCGGGTTGCGATGATGCCGCATCATGCGCCGGCGCAGATCCGTCGTCTCGTAAGCCGTGCGCGCTGCGAGAATGCTGGCGATCGAAATATCCTCAACGAAGAGATGCGGCGCGATGAGGATCGTGCCGCGCAATCGGAAATCCTGCATTCCTCCGGCGTGAATCACTGCGATCGAGGCGCCGTCGGAATGGCCGAGCGTAATCACACGCCGCAGCCCCAACTCCGTCAGCACCTGCGGCAGAACGGTCAGTGCCTCGTCATGCATATACGTCAGCGGAAACGGTAGCGGAGCGGCATCGGACTGGCCATAACCGAAGCGCGAATAAGCGAAGACCGGGCAACCGGTGGCTTCCGCGAGCCGGGCGGGGAAATCCCGCCAAAGCGAGACCGAACCGAGCCCCTCATGAAGCAAAACGAGCGTCGGCGCATCGGGGTCTTTCCCACCCCAAAGCTTCGCTTCCAGGCGGCGCCCCCCGAGCACAAGCGGCACATCGCGCGCTTCCGGCACGGTCATGCCTTTCTCCCGGTGCAGAGCTTCGGTTTGTCGTCCATCATGTTTATGCCTTTGATTTCCTCATCTATTCCTTGGCTTCGACATCTTTTGCCGTTCTCATCGATCAGGTGCAACCCACGGGCCATGGGCCGTGGTCGCGAAACCAAGGGTACGGGAGCGGTTTCCCTTTTGCATTCATGGTAATATGAACTATAATGCATATCATGCATCGAACGAAAGCGCTCCAGGCACCGGGTTCGAGCGGCCATGATCGTCATGAGAGAGGCGTGAAGGGCAAAGAAACGCGGGCAAGAGCGCGGATCAGCGGACTATGGACGTAAGAGCGGAAACAGCGCCGGAAGTGCGGCCGGAAGAACATCCCGGAGAACCAAAAGACAAGCTTCTTGCCGGGCTTGGCGAACGCGTGCGCCTACTCCGCGCCCGCAGAGGCATGCCGCGCCGCGTGTTGGCCAAGACCGCCCGCGTCTCCGAGCGGCATCTTGCCAACCTCGAAAGCGGCGTCGGCAACGTTTCCGTGCTGGTGCTTCGGCAGGTGGCGGATGCGCTGGGCTGCCCGATTGCCGAACTGCTTGGCGATGAAACGACGTCAAGCCCGGAATGGCTGCTGATTCGCGAAATTTTGCACGGGCGCAGCCGCACCGAGCTGGCACGTGCGCATGCGGCGCTTGCGGCGCTGTTCGAAGGCGCCCCGGAGCGCGACCGGCGGCGCGATCGGATTGCGCTGATCGGCCTGCGCGGTGCCGGCAAGTCCACGCTCGGGCGCATGCTGGCCGAAACCCTCGCCGTGCCCTTCGTTGAGCTCGGCCGAGAGATCACCAGGCTCGCCGGCTGCTCGCCCTCGGAAATCCATGCGCTTTACGGCCCGAACGCTTATCGCCGCTACGAGCACCAAGCCCTTCTGCGCGTCCTCGCGGATTATCCGCGCGCGGTGATCGCCACGGGCGGGGGGCTTGTTTCGGAAGCGACGACCTTTTCCCAGCTGCTGGCCAACTGCTTGACCATCTGGCTCCGCGCCAGCCCGGAAGAGCATATGAACCGGGTGATCGCCCAGGGCGATCTTCGGCCGATGGCGGATAACGCCGCGGCTATGGAAGACTTGAAATTGATCCTCGCCGGCCGGGCCGCTTTCTATGCCAAGGCCGATCTTACGCTTGACACCAGCGGCAAATCGGTCGGCGAAAGCTTCGCCGAGCTCTTGAATGTGCTTGGCATTCGCTCGCCGCCGACACACGCGAAACTTGAGCCCCCGGCACCCGAGAACGGATCTCGGACTTTCTAAAACTTCCGCCCCGGCAACCGATGCCGAAATGCCAGGGCTTCGGCAACATCTACCCGGCGAATGCTCTCCACGCCGGCAAGATCCGCGATGCTTCGGGCAACCCGCAGCACACGGGTGAACCCGCGTGCCGAAAGGCGCAACCGCTCGGCGGCCTGCTCGGCAAAGCCGCGAGCCTCGGCGGTGACGGCGAAGGTTGCGGCATCGGCCTCCGCATTGGTCAGCGGGCCGGATCCGTCAAACCGCGCGCGCTGCATCGCACGGGCGCGGGCCACACGCGCGGCCACCGCCGCGCTCGGCTCCCCGGCAGGGGCGCGCGAAAGTTCGGCCGGCGGAATGGGCTGAACCTCCACCACCAAATCGATCCGGTCCAGAAGCGGGCCGCTGATTCGGTTCTGATACTCCTCGCCGCAACGCGGAGCACGCGTGCACTCCCGCGCCGGATCGCCGAGATAGCCGCATCGACACGGGTTCATCGCTGCAACCAGCTGAAACCGGGCGGGATAGGTGATATGCGCCGCCGCGCGGGAGACGGTGGTGCGGCCCGTTTCCATCGGTTGGCGAAGCGATTCAAGGCTCTGGCGGGGGAATTCGGGAAGCTCGTCAAGAAAAAGCACGCCGCGATGCGCCAAGCTGACCTCGCCGGGACGCGCGCGTTGCCCGCCCCCCGTCAGCGCCGCTTGCGAAGCTGTGTGGTGCGGTTCCCGATAGGGCGGGCGTATCAAGAGCCGCCCCCCGTCGAGCGCGCCGGCAACGCTGTGGATCATGCTCACTTCGAGCGCTTCCCTCGGCGTCAGATCCGGCAGCAGCCCCGGCAAGCGCATCGCCAGCATGGATTTGCCCGAGCCCGGCGGGCCGATCAGAAGCAAATTGTGGCCGCCTGCCGCGGCAATCTCCAACGCGCGTTTGGCCGATTCCATCCCTTTCACTTCCGCCAAATCCGGCTGGCGGGCGGGCTCTGCAACGCCAGCCGGTTCGGGCGGGGAAAGCAACTGGGTCCCGCGGAAATGGTTGATAATGGCGAGCAGGCTGGGAGCGGCAAGTACCTCGATGGATCCCGCCCAGGCCGCCTCGCCGCCTTGGCTTGCCGGACAAACCAAGCCAAGCTCCGCAGCACCGGCAGCAATCGCTGCGGGAAGCACACCGGCAACCGGGTTCAGCGTGCCGTCCAGGGAGAGCTCTCCGATCGCTGCATATTCCGCCAAGGCGTCGCGCGGGAGGATTTCCATCGCGGCCAGCACGGCCAGCGCCATGGGAAGATCGAAATGGCTGCCTTCTTTTAAAAGGTCGGCCGGGGCAAGATTGATCACCACCCGCTTGGGCGGCAAGGCCAGCCCCATGGCATTCAGCGCGGCACGCACGCGTTCCCGCGCCTCGGCGACGGCTTTGTCCGGCAAGCCGACAACGAGGAAGCTCGGTAGCCCGTGGGCGACCTGAACTTCCACGGTTACGGGCACCGCCTCAATCCCGGAGAAAGCGAAAGAGGCAATTTCGGCATTCATCATCGGGCATTAGGCAGGCGCCATAGAGGACAATGGGGCAAGTGAGCCGCCCGCAGAGAAGAAAGGTTGGAAATGTCGCCATACCGCCTTCCCGCGGTTGCAAGAAAAGATTAACCATGCAACCCTGGTTTGTCTATCGCTTTCGCGACCTTAGCGGTGGCGACACTCTGCCTGTGCCGGGGTCCGGATGGAAAGGGGGCCGAGCGGCTCGCGCTGCCTGCCCGGGGGCGGCACTTGCCAACCGTATCGGCTAGAAGCCTTCGCGTTCCAGCCGCTTGCGTTCCAGTTTCCGTGCGCGCCGGATGGCTTCGGCGGCTTCCCGCGCGCGGCGTTCCGAGGGTTTTTCGTAGTGCCGCCGGATTTTCATCTCTCGGAAAATTCCCTCCCTCTGCAACTTTTTCTTGAGCGCTTTGAGCGCCTGATCGATATTATTATCGCGAACCAGAACTTGCACTTGGCTCATCACTCCTTTGTTCTGCTGCGGCACATTTCCGGGCCGGAGATCCGGGCTGTTTCCTGCTTGTCAAGCAGAGCGGCCGCTATAGCATGGCTTGTGCAGACTGCAAAAGACTTTCAACGATATTAGGCATTTGTCATGGCTATCTTGAAAATTGCGCGGATGGGCCATCCTGTCCTGCTCCAAAAGGCCGAGGTTGTCTCGGATCCCGGATCGGAAGAGATCCGACGGCTGGCCCGCGATATGATTGAGACGATGCACGACGCCAACGGCGTCGGGCTTGCGGCGCCGCAAGTTCATGTGCCTCTGCGCCTTTTCGTCTTCCGCGTGCCGCCCGAGCGCACGAGCGGCGACCCCGACGATCAGGCCGTGGAGCTTCGGGTCTTGATGAACCCGGAGGTCGAGCCGGTTGGCTCGGATGTCCGATTGCGCTGGGAAGGCTGCCTTTCCATTCCGGGGCTGCGCGGCGCGGTTGCTCGCCCCTGGCGCGTGCGTTACCGCGGCATTGACCTGGAAGGCAATGAAGTGACCGCCGAGGTGACGGGCTTGCATGCCGGTGTGGTGCAACACGAAAACGATCATCTGGACGGGATTCTCTACCCGATGCGCATGCGCGATTTCCGGCTTTTTGGGTTTACGGAAGAATTGGCGCGATTTGCCACTCCGGAGCAGCGGCCGTGATGGCTCCGCCCGCGCGCAGCCCGGAACGCGACGAAGCGCTTTTGGCGCTGCTGAATGCCGATCCGTTTCCGGGTTGGAATATTCCCGCATTGGGCAGACTGCTGGAAGAGCAAGGCGGCGTTTTCGAAGACGCTGCTTTGCTGTTTCCCGGAGGCACGGCGGATCTTTTGGAAGCCTTCGCCGACTGGGCCGATCGCCGGATGGAAGAAGCAGCGCAAGGGGCGGCACTTGCCGGTATGCGCACCCCGGCGCGGGTTCGCAGTTTGATTGCGCTGCGTTTGCACGAGCTTCGCCTTTATAAAGAGCCCGTGCGGCGCGCGCTCGGCCAGTTGGCTCTGCCGCGTTTTCTTCCGGTTGCCCTCCGTTGCGAAGCACGCACCGTCGATGCAATTTGGCATCTTGCGGGAGATCGCTCCGTCGACTTCAGTTGGTATACAAAACGGTTGCTCCTCGCCGGGGTGTATATGAGCACTCTTTTGTATTGGCTCCGGGACCCCAGCGAAGATAACGCGGCAACGCTTGCGTTTCTGGATCGCCGCCTTGCCGATGTCGGCCGAATCGGCCGCCTGCGCGGACGGCCGCCGAAGGCGGGGCACCGCAAACCGGAATAAAACTTCGGAAGAAAACTTCACCGCCCTGGCGTTCGGCTTACTCCGCCCCGGCGCGGCGCGCCATCAGCCCGCGCGCGGGGTCATAGCCTATGACCGCGACGATCATGAAAACGATGGTATAAGCCACCAAGACCGCGGCCGAGGTGGCGTTGAATTTGTCATAAAGAGCAAAACGGATCAGCTCCGTGGCATGCGTAAACGGGTTGATCTGGCAGAGCCAATAAAGAGGAAGGCTTGCTTCCTGCACGCGCCAAAGCGGATATAAGGCGGAGGAGGTGAAGAACATCGGAAAAATCACAAAATTCATAACGCCGGCAAAATTTTCCAGCTGGCGGATAAAGGATGAAAGAACCAAGCCGAGCGCGCCCAACATCAGGCCTGAAAGAATCAGTGCAGGCAGCACGGCAAGGTAACCGGAAAGCGGCGGTTCAATTTCCCAAAACCAAGCAATGGCAAGAAAGATGTAGGACTGCACAACAGAAACCGCGACTCCGGCCAAAAGCTTCGCAAGCAACAGATACCAACGCGGGAACGGGCTGATCAAAAGCGTTTTCATGCTGCCCATCTCCCGGTCGTAAACCATCGAAAGCGAGCTTTGCATGCCGTTGAACAACTGGATCATCGCCACCAAGCCGGGAGCGATGTAAACCTCATAGGGAATATAGGTTTCATACGGCGGAATGATGGAAACGCCGAGCACAAAGTGAAACCCGGCCGCAAAAATCACCAGCCAAACCAATGGCCGCACGAGCGCGGAGATGAATCGGCCGCGTTGGTTGAACCAACGCAGCGCCTCACGCCGAACCACTCCATTAAGGCAGATCACATATTGCCCTACGGTCATGGCAGCTGCTCGCCCTCACCTGCGGTGCGGATCAATTGTTCGAACGCGCCTTTCAGATGCGTCGCCCCGGCTGCACGTGTCACCTCCGGCACCGCGCCTTGCGCCAAAATGCGCCCCTTATGGAGGATAATCACTTTCGCGTCTTCCGCCGCCTCATCGATCAGGTGGGTTGCCCAGAGCACGCCCAGCCCTTGCTCGCGGCACAGGTGGCGCACATGTTCGAGCAGAAAATACCGGCTTTCGATATCAAGCCCCACCGTGGGCTCATCTAAGAGCAGAAGTTCCGGCGCATGCACCAGTGCGCGGGCGAGTTCCACGCGCCGTCTCTGCCCTCCGGAAAGTTGTCGCACTTTATCACGACGTCGCGATGCCAGCCCTACCCGTGCGAGCTCCGCCGCAATGCGCGGCTCCGCAACGCGCCGGGAGAGCCCATGCAAGCTTGCGTGGTAAAACAAATTTTGTTCGACGGAAAGATCAAGATCCAGAGTGGGTTGCTGAAAGACCACGCCCATGCGCTTGAGCGCGGCAGAAGGGTTGCGACGAATGTCTTCACCGAAGATCAGAATGCGGCCGGTGCGATTGTGATAAAGCCGCGTGATCAGCGCAAACAGCGTGCTTTTGCCGGCACCGTTCAGGCCCAGCAGAACGGTGAAGTCACCGCGTTCGACGGAAAATTCGATGTTCTGCAAAACCTTCCGGGGGCCGAAAGCGTGGCTTAAGCCTTCTACCCGCAGCGGCGTTTCCGCCGAGACCACCGGCGCCGGGCGCTGAGAGGCGGACGCGATATCGGCAAGCATCGGGTCAGGGCACATCGATAACGCCCCATGGTTGTTGGCCAACGGGAACGGACTTCAAAACCTTCTCTGCTGCGACGTCGATCACCGAAGAGTCGTTGCTGATGCCGTTGGCCGTATACAATTTGCTCTGATCTTGCGAAAATGCCATGTGCCACACGCGTTGACCGACCAGCAGATATTTTTTTACCTCGTATGTTGCGGCATCTATTACCGCAACGCGATTGGCCGGCCCGAGGGCGACAAAGGCAGTCTTGCCGTCTTTGGTGATGTTGATTCCAACCGCTTGAACCGTTTCCTTCGGCACGCCGGGAATCTCGAAACGGATGGTTTTTACAATCTTTCTTGATGCAACGTCGATCACCGCGACTTGGCCCGCAACCTCGGAGGAGACCCAAACCTGCTTGCCATCCGGGGTGAACTCGGCATAGCGCGGGCGCGTGCCGACCAGCACGCTGGCCATCATCTTGCGTGCAAGCGGATCGATAAAATGGACCATGCTGGTGGTTTCGGACGTATTAATCAAAAGCTTGCCGTCCGGGCTGACCGCCATACCCTCCGGCTCGACGCCCGTGGGGATCGAGCCGATGATGCGCGCCGCCTTCACATCCACAATCGTTATCGAATTGTCGTTCTCATTGGCAATGTAAAGCGTGTTGCCATCGGGGCTGAGCGCAAACGTTTCGGGATCCGGTCCGCTCGGCAAGCTTCCCACCACCTCAAGCTTTTGCACGTCAATCACATCGATACGGTCGGAATCCCCGACACAGACAAACACCTGTTTGCCGTCCTTGGAAAGAACAAGGCCGCGCGGGCGCGCGCCAACCGGTATCACTTTTACGATCTTCAGCGATTGCGCATCCAAAACCGTAACGGTATTGTCCTTTTCGTTGGAAAAGAACAGCTTTTCGGCGTGCGCTCGCGGCACGGCGCACAGCAGAAAAAGAACAAAACCGGCAAAAACCAGGCCGCGTTTCAGGAAAAGTGGCATTTTGTCTCCGGTTGATCAACGCCGAGCGTATCGGTCTCATAAAACTGGTGCAGGAAGCCGGGCTGCGGAGAGATGGAAACAAGCGAGCGATCATCCACCAGCAAGACGGGCTGTCGCAACTGGCCATCCCACGGCCGGAAGCTGAAAGGCGGCCCCTTGTAGCCGGCCAATTCGAAATCCTTGCTGTGCAGATAGGCCGCAATCTTGGCAGGATCCGCACTGGCCGTGCGAATCGCGGCTTCGCCGAAAGCCCGCACGGCCAGCCAGCCGCCGTAGTCGAGATCCGTCATCCAACGTTTCGTTGCCGCATGAAACCGCAGTTGCAATTGTCGGGCGCCGATTTCATCATAGATCCGAGACCAAGCCGTGGGGGTCAGCCCTTGTGTCCCGGCAACCGGCCTTGGCAGAAATGTCCGGTAACTCAGATTGTCTCCGAAATTGCCTGCCTCGTCCGCCACGATCAAAACATCATAGCTGTATCCTTGCGTGAGGTTGGAGACCTCGGTATTGATCTCGAAATGGCCGGTATCGGCCTGTTGCGCCGCCGGATTGAACGTCCATGGTTTATCGGCGACAATCGTCACCTGGAATTTATGCGCCGAGCGGCGGATTGCATCCGCATATGCCTTATCCTCCGGCTCTTTTCCATAAACCAACATGATCCGGCGCCAATTTTTTGTCACCAAATATTGCATCAGCGCATCGGCAAGCATGGCACGGCTCGGCAACACATGCAGCACATTCCGCCGGCAGCCTTCGGCGCGGAGTGAATCGTCGTTGCTGGTGGCATCGATAAAGGTTGCAGCCTTGGCCTCGGGCAGATCGACAATCTTCAACAACAGCGCCGCCGGAAGCGCGGTGACGAAATTGCGCGCGCCTGTTTGTATCGCCTGTTTAAACAGAGCCACAATGGCAGACTCATTTTGGCCGATGGCTTCTTTCAGCACAAAGCTCTGCCCGGTAAACCGGCCGGTCGTAGCGTTATCCGAAAGCGCCAACCTTGCGCCGGCAAGCCCCTCGTCACGTGGCGGCGGTTCCAAAGCGGTGCTGGGAATCGGGCGTGATTCCGCCAAACCCAAATAGACAATTTCCACCGTCTGCGGCGAAGCCTCCTGAGCTTCGCCCGGAGCACCGTTCGCAAAGGCACATTCCAGAAAAAGCGCTGCTCCTGCAGCCAAGAAAAGCCGCCTCTGAAGCAAGGCGCGCATTCGTCCCTCCGCTGTCTTTTTGCTCGGCTGCATTTTGGCGAGACATATGGCAAGCGCAAGTCCTATAAGAGGCTCATGACGATGCGCCCGTTTCTTTCCCTTCGCCTACTCCGTCGCCGCGCCACGCTGCTCGGATTGGGAATTGCCTTCCTATCCCCGCTCACGCGAAGAGCAAACGCGGCAGAACCGCCGCTGCTTGCCGTCTTCGACTTTCTTTTTGTCGATACATCCCCCGCGCCCCCGAGCAAAGAAGAGATTGCGCGCGCCCGGATGCTCAGCAACGAGCTGCGGGCGCGGCTTGCCGCTTCCGGCCTCTATCGGCTCGCCGATCCTACCGTTTTGCGGGCCAAAATGGCGGACCAAGCGGATATCCTTCATTGCAACGGCTGCGAGCGCGACGCCGCACAAGCGGTAGGTGCAACGCTTGCGTGTTATGGTTGGGTGCAGAAAGTGAGCAACCTGATCCTGAATATCAATCTCGTCATCGAGGACGCAAAAACCGGGAAAATCGTGCGATCCGGCAGCGTGGATATCCGCGGCAACAGCGATGAGATGTGGCGGCGCGGTCTTCGCTTTTTGCTGGAAGACCGCATTCTTGACGGCAGCCCCACCGGCTCGCAGCATTGACAGAAGAACGCAAAAGCGTTCGATATGCGATCTGTTATGCAAAAAAGTGCTTTTTTAAGCATGCACCGCGCGCCTTTGGGAGGGGCGGCCATGACGATTGCTCGACGTGCGCTGCTCGCGAGCGCCGCCTCGGCACTTGCGGCAAAAGCAGGATCTTCACAAACACTCCCGCGTTTACGGCTTGGGGTCTTACGGTTCGGCACGGTTTCGTGGGAACTGGATGTCATCCGCCGTCACGGGCTTGATACGGCTGCCGGCATCATGATCGCGCCGGTCCCGCTTGCCGGTTCGCAAGCGACGCAAGTGGCCATGCAAGCGGGCAATGTGGATATCACCGCACAAGATTGGCTTTGGGTCGCCCGCCAGCGAGCGGTCGGGGCGGACTGGACCTTCGTGCCCTTTTCCAACGCCACCGGCGCGGTGATCGTCCCCGCAGATTCGCCCATTCACAGCCTGCCCGACCTCCGCGGCCGGCGGCTTGGTGTTGCCGGCAGTCCCATCGACAAAAGCTGGCTTATCTTGCGCGCCTATGCCATGCGTCGGTTTGGCTTCGATCCGGATCGCGCCACCCAGAAAAGTTTTGGGGCACCACCCCTGCTCGCCCAAGAATTGGCCGCAGGACGGTTGGATGCGGTGCTGACATTTTGGCCGTTCGCTGCCAAGGCGGAAGCGCATGGGATGCGGCGCGTGCTTGCCGTGGAGGAAGCCGTCGAGGGGCTTGGCATAAAAGCCACCGTGCCGGTGGTGGGATACGTGTTTTCGGAAGCCTGGGCGCGGGCGCATCGCAACTTACTTCAAGGTTTCCTCGCGGCGGCGGCAAAGGCGCAAAGCATCCTCGCGTCTTCCGATGCGGAATGGGACGCGCTGCGCCCGCTTACCGGAGCGGCAAACGATGCCGAGCTTGCCGCCTTGCGCGACTATTATCGGCGCGGCATTCCGCGCCGGTTCGGCCCCGAAGAGCAGCATGCGGCCGAAACGCTCTTCGCAGTCCTCGTAAATATCGGCGGTGAAGCCTTGGTCGGCCCCGCCAAAACCATCCCCTCGGGCACGTTTTGGCTCGCAGCCTCCACTTAACGCGCGGGAGTCTCGCCCCGCGGGCGATATCGGCTATCGGCTTCCTTGTGGTCTGGGAGCTCGCGGCCACGTTCGCGCATAGCCGTCTGTTTCCTGCTGCCTCCGCCGTCGCCTTGACGATGATTCAGGAAGCCGTCAGCGGCAGCTTGCTGAGCAACTTGGCCATTACGCTCGCCCGCGTGGCGGCGGCCTTTACCGTGGCCATGGTTCTCGGCACCGCCCTCGGGTTTGCCATGGGCATATGGCGGCGGGTCGATCTGGCTTTGGATAGTTGGGTCACCGTGCTGTTGAACCTGCCGGCTTTGGTGCTCATTGTACTGATGTACGTATGGTTTGGCCTCAACGAATGGGCAGCGATTGCGGCGGTGGCGCTCAACAAACTGCCGAGTACGGCGGTGATGGTGCGCGAAGGCACGCGTGCGCTGGATCGCAATCTCGTGGAAATGGCGCAAAGCTTTCGCCTCGGCCGGGTGAAAACGTTCCGCCACGTCACTTTGCCCCAGCTTGCCCCGTATTTGTTTGCCGCCGCTCGCTCGGGCCTTGCCATTATTTGGAAAATCGTCCTGGTGGTGGAGCTTTTGGGCCGCTCGAACGGAGTCGGCTTTCAAATTGAGGCCTATTTCCAGCTTTTCGACGTCACCCACATTCTTGCATATACCCTTGCTTTCATTTTCGTGGTGCAAGCCATCGAGTGGGTTTTTTTGCAACCTTTGGAACGCCGCGTGAGCCGATGGCGCCGATAATTCTTGATGTAGACGTCCGCCGCAAGGTTTTCCGCTCCCGTGCCGGGCCCGAACACGTCGTGCTGGCCGATATGCGCTTTTCTCTCGCAGAGCGGGAAATCGTCGCGTTGGTCGGCCCGTCGGGGTGCGGAAAAACCACGCTTTTGCGCCTGATCGGCCGGCTTGATCACGATTTTGAAGGCCGGATCACCTGGCACGGCCAAGAGGCGCCGCGCATCGGCACGGTGTTTCAGGAACCGCGGCTTTTGCCCTGGCGCACGGTGCGGGAGAATCTGCTTCTGGTTACCCCTCCGGACTGTGTGGAGACCGTCGACGAGCTTCTCCGCGCCCTTGGGCTCTGGCCGCATCGGGACTCCTATCCGACGCAAATCTCGCTCGGTATGGCGCGGCGGGCATCTATTGCCAGAGCTTTCGCGATTCGACCGGATATCGTGCTTCTGGATGAGCCCTTCGTGTCTCTCGACCCCAGTATGGCCGAACGTGGCCGGCAAGTCTTGCTGGATGCATGGCAGCGCCGGCCCACTACGGGGCTTCTGGTCACGCATGATCTCCTCGACGCGGCCGCGCTCGCCGATCGGGTTCTCATGCTAGCCGGCAGCCCTACGCGAATCGTGTCCGAGGTCGTCATTCCGCCGGCAAACCGCCGGGCGGGGACGGAGGCCGCGCATGCTTTTGCGCAGGAGTTGCGCCTCCTCCGTCCGGTTGAACCGGTTTTGTTCCCCGATGTTAGTGCAGCGTCTTCAGATAGGCGATAACGTCTTTCCGCTGCTTTTCCGATGGAAGGCGAAAGACCATCTTAGTGCCGGGCGCCATGGCGGATGGGTTATCGAGCCACTTCATCAGTGTGTCCTCATCCCATGTGACGTTCAACTTTTTCACCGCATCCGAATAACTATATCCTTCGACGCTGGCGGATTTCCGGCCATAAACGTCCCACAATGAGGGGCCGATCTTGTTTTCGCCTTTTTTGGTCCCATGGCAAAGCGTGCATTGGGTAAACACTTGCTTGCCGGCGGCGGCATCTCCGTCTGCATAGGCAGAGTAGCTGAACGCCGTCGCCGCGAGCAGCAATGCTGCGAACAAATATTTTTGCATCCTCTGTATCCTGTCTGTTCTGTTGAATCCCGACGCCGAGGCGGCGCCGATGTCATTATCGGCATTCCGCCGGGCTTGTCGATAGCGACGGGTGGTTAAAAGCTCGCGCGGACACCGCCGTAAACGGCAATCGGGGCAGCCGGACTGAGGCTGCGCGGATTGCTTGCGCCGGGAACCTGCACAATGGGCACCAGGCTTGTGGGTGAGAAAGTACCGAAGGTCGCATAACGCACGTTGAATGCGTTTTCGAGCTGCGCAAAGAGCTGAAGATATGAGGTCACCTGATAGCTGGTATTAAGCCCGACGATGAAATACGGGCTCAGAGGCGGGGTAAGATTCGCCTCATCCCCCACCAAATATTGCCCGCTCGCTCCGACCATCTCCGTGCCGATCGCCCATTTTTTGGTCACGTTATATTCGGCGCCGAGTTTGACGAGATCCCAAGGAATGCTCGGCATGCGTTTGCCGGGAGTGACCAAGATGTTGCCGTCTGCATTGGCAAGCGGGTTGTTGGGGCTTGAAATAAAAAAGGAATTTTGGAAATGGGCATCGGTATAGGAATATCCGAACCACGCCGTAAGCCGGCCGGACGTAAGCCGGAAGTTGAGATCCACACCCTGCCGGAGATCGCCCGGAATGTTTTGGAAAAACGCCGATCCTTGCACCGGGCTGAAAGCCATCAGAATATCGTCCGTCACCTGCGTGCGGTAGGCGCTAACGTCCCACGCTAACTTCGCCCCGTCATACGGCACAAATTGCCCTCTCACGCCCGCTTGTACCGTGCCGGCAATGATTTGCTTGAGCGGCGGATCGCCCACAAAAAAGTTGGTGAGCGTGCAAGGAGCCGTAGGACTCGCGCAGGAAAGTTCGGCAGGCGTGGGGATTCGGTTCGATACCGCATAGCTTGCGTAGGTGGTGACTTTCGGCGTGAGCTGATACGTAAGGCCCACCGCCGGATTGAAATGCGTATAATAGTTTTGGCTGTTGAGCGCTGTCCCCAAATGGTCCATCATATCGACCGAGGCGATATTCCATCGCCCGGAGAGATTAAACGCAAGCCTTTTGGTTAACTGGTAGATGTCCAAGAAATAGAGCCCGTAGTAATTGTCGTGGTCATTGAGATTAACCGGCGCAATGGAACGATCCGCCTGATAAATGCCAATCCCCGGCCCGGTGAAGAAGCGATTGGCAAGATCAAGCCCGCCGATCAGCGTATCGGCCGTGAAATGAGAAAATCCGCCATCCCAGCTTGCGCCGATCAGAAATTGATTGGGCCGGTTAAAAATCTCGCTCTTGTTGGTCAGCTGCACCGCGGCGCCGTAGCCGTCGGTGTTGAGGGTCTGGAGGTTAAGCTGGGAATACGGACCGGCGCCCAGAAAAGCGGGAATTGGCTGAAAGCTCATATTTGTCAGAAAGTTTGTCGTGCCTGATTCGCAAAGAAACCCGTTAGGTGGGCTGCACGGTGCCGCGTCGGGAACGTTTCCGTTGCTCACCTGCTGAAGCAGATTCTCCACATAGGCATTGGCTTGCAACGATGTGTTCGGGCTGATGTCGTAATTCGCGGAAAGTACCGCCATTCCGTATTTATTCGAGAAATAGTTTGGCCCGGTAAATTGCGCCGCGCGATCGACGTCAAGCAGCTGGATCGGCACCGTGCCGGGTTGATCCAGCCGTGATTCCGCACCAATGAGGCTGAGATGAAGCTCGCCGCGGCTGCCGCGCCAGCCGATATCGCCGTAGAGCTGTTGCAGCCAGGATTTCTGATCATCCCGCCAACCCGCCGTATCGGTGTGCGAGCCCGCGATATAGGCGGCAACGTTTCCGATCTGCTTGCCGTATTCGAACTGCCCGACCGAAGTGTCGAACGAACCGCCATAGGCGTAGACACTGCCGCCTTGAAAATCAAAACCGTTCTTCAACTGGACCGCAAGTGCTCCGCCGAGGGCGTTGAGGCCGAAAACAGGGTTGGTATTCTGAAGCTCCATGCGATCGATCGCGATGGATGGGAGAAGGTCCCAGTTCACATTATCGCCGAACGGCTGATTAAAACGTACGCCGTTCACATAAACCGCAAGCCCGACCGGGGTGCCCATGAGCGGCGAGGCCTCAAACCCGTGATAGAAAATATCCGGCTGGAAGGGATTGGAGGCGGCGTTGGTGAAAGAAACACCGGGCACCTGATCGTTCAATTGGCGCAGGTAATTGGGCGTCGCGTCAATGCTGATGTCGCGGCTGTTCAGAAGTTGCGTCTCGCCCGGAATCAAGTTCCGGTCGATACCGGAGCCAAGCACCGGAGCAGCGCCGAAAACCTGCGTTTCCGGTAAGGTTGCAGTGCCTTCCGGAGCGGTTACCACCGGGTTGCCCGGCCCGCCGGTGCTTTCTGCTCCGCTTTCCGACCCGCTTGGCGCCTGCGCGGCTGCTTTTGCCGCAAGCAGACATCCAAACACGATCAGCACGGGGCGAAGAACAGCGCAAATACTCGAAGAAATTCTCCCAAAGCCGCCGGGGGCGGACATTTCCTGCTCCTTTCGCGTTCTTTTGGCGGAGTTTGATTAAACTTCAGCAATCATGCGTCAAGTGCAATGACTGCCGGGGCCTCGGCAGGATTATCCGCAAACTCTGCAACTTTTACCCGTGGATTCCGCATTTTTCCCATGCGCCCGTTCCGAGGCCACCTCAGCCCCGTGTGCCGGCCATCGCGGCTGCCGCACCGCCCGGAGCCCCCGCGGCGATGCGGCAGGCCTGGGCTCTGTCCTCCCCCCTCGTTTTCGACAGAGCGGCGAAGATAGGATAGAGGCAAATGCTGTATAAGCTTCGGGCGAGAACCGGTGCCTGCCCGAGGGAGTGGGAATGTTCATGCTCTCGTTGCGCGCGCGATTGTTCGTCATCCCCAGCGTGGTTGTCCTCGCTGCCCTTGTGGCAACGCTCGCGTTTGTCTTGCACACCACCCGTATGCGGGTTGCAGCCGAAGCCGGCCCCGGTATGCGGCTGGCCGAACTCTTGGTAAGCCGGACGTTGCGCGAAATCGGCCCGCTACCCGATGATCGTGCTTTGCTGCAAAAATTGGCCTCCGACCTTCCTCCCCTGCGCCATGTCAAGCTTTTCGTGCGTCCTCTCTCCGCCGTGGATGCCCACCCTACGGATGTTGATCCTCTGGCAGAGCTCGCCGGCGCGAATGGCGGGCGTGTGCCGCATTGGTTCGTGCGCTTGGTCGCGACGCCCCCACGCTTTGCCGTGATCCCTCTGAAGCGAGAGGGGCGGATCATCGGTGCGGTGGACGTCATCTCCAACCCCATCGACGAAATCGCAGAAATTTGGGCTGAGTGGAAATTCCTCGCCATGCTGCTTTGCTTGCTCGGCATTGCCATCGTGGCCTTGTTGCGTTGGACCAGCGGCATGGCGCTGCGTCCGCTGGCCGATTTGGCCAAGGGGCTCGAAGCTCTGGAGCACGGACGGTTCGAAAGCATCCGCCCGCCCGTGCGCTTGGCCGAACTTCGACCGATTGCGCAACGGTTTGATAACCTGGCGCACGCGCTTCGTGAGCTCAGCGAGGCCAACCACCGTCTGATCGAACGGCTGATGCTCGTGCAGGAAGCCGAACGCAAAGATATCGCTCGCGAGCTGCACGAGGAATTCGGCCCCTCGCTGTTTGCGATCCGCGCGGAAGTCGCCTCGCTGCTTCGCCTTGCCGCAAAAATGGGAAAAGCGGGGGTAAAAATGGTTGAACGGGCGGAGGCCATCGGAATGCTGGCCGATACCATGCAACGCAGCACTTCGCGGCTCTTGGACCGCCTGCGCCCGCTGATCCTGGAACAGATGGGCCTCGCCGAGGCCTTGCGCCAATTGGTTCAGAGCTTCGAAGAACGGTCGCCGGAGATCGGGTTTATCCTGGAATTGCCGGCCCAGCCTTTGCATTTGCAAGAGCGCGCGGCTCTTGGGGTTTTTCGGATTGTCCAGGAATGCCTCACCAATGCCGTCCGCCATGCCAAGGCCCGCACCGTTATGGTGCGTCTGTCTTTCACCACCGCAGGGGCGCTAGTCGTTTCCGTTGAAGACGACGGGTGTGGTATTCTGCCCGAGCAAAGGCCGGGGTTCGGGCTCATGGGCATGCAAGAACGCGCCCGGGCCTTGGGCGGCGAGCTCTCGTTGGCCAGAGGTTCTTCGGGGGGGACGCTTGTGACAATCACGCTCCCGCTTGCCGAAAGCCAAATGATGGCAGATGCAAAATGATCCATGTGCTGTTGATTG
>JAIMBF010000137.1 GCA_023511585.1 Terriglobia bacterium | reverse complement strand
AACGCCCTTGCTATTCGGCTTGCTGATGACAAAGATCTTGCGGTGGTACAAATCGCCGGTTGGGTGGCGCGGCGGATTGTCTGCGATGTGCATGAGGGCGACGTCGTTTCTGCCGGCAGCCGCTTTGGCATTATTCGTTTTGGCAGTCGTACCGAACTTTATTTGCCCGAAGGCGTAAGCCCCCTGGTTGCCTTGGGCCAAACCATGGTTGGCGGCGAAACAGTGGTTGCCGAGTTGAGGTAACGGAAGCGATGGATCTCCAAATCCCGAACGGGGGTGCAACGGCGCAAAAATTGCGCTCGCGGTTGAAGCGCCGTCATCGCCCGCGTATCCGCGGGCCATCATTCAATCGCATCATCCCGAACTTGATGACCTTGATCGGCCTTTGCGCCGGCCTGACCTCGATTCGCTTCGCGCTAGATGCCGCTTACGGCCGTGCGGCCGCGATGATTGTGCTTGCCGGATTCATCGACGGTATTGACGGGCGGCTTGCACGACTACTGAAAGCGGTAACGCGTTTCGGCGCCGAATTCGACAGCCTGACCGATTTTCTTTGCTTCGGCGTCGCGCCGTCTCTCTTGCTTTATCTTTGGTCGCTCCGCGGCATGCACGGCTACGGCTTCGTCCCGTGCCTGATTTTTTCCGTTTGCATGGCGCTCAGGCTTGCGCGCTTTAATGCCTCACTCGAAAGCGGGCCCGCCCCCGCTTACACATACAATTTCTTCACCGGCGTTCCGGCGCCGGCCGGCGCGGGGCTTGCGTTGTTTCCGCTTTTTCTTGGCCTGGAAGCACAATCGCTCGGTTGGAACTGGCTTTTTGCAATTGCCCATTTTCCCTTGTTCTCGGCTTTCGTTTTGATCGGCACCGCAGCCTTATTGGTTTCGACCTTGCCCGTTTGGAACTTCAAAAACTTCAAGATTCCGGCGCATTATGTATTGCCGCTTTTGCTCGGAACCGGGACATTCGCTGCCGTATTGGTTGCAGATCCTTGGCTTGCGCTTGCCGCTGCGGGAATCATTTATCTTGTCATGCTGCCGTTTTCCGTACGGAGCTATCGGCGGCTGCAGGCCGAAGCAGAAGCATTACGCGAACCCCCGGAGGCCGAGCAGCAACCGGAAAGCACCCTTAACGCTAGTGCGAGCGGCGCCCGGCCGCAATAAGCGGCACTCAGCGACAATGCTCTACGTTTCCGAGTTAGCGTGGAGACGGGCCGGCCTCGTGGGTGCGCAAAACGCGGTCGGAGCTTGCGTCAACCTCGATAAGACGCACCTCGTATCCCCAGAGATCCGCAAGGTGCTGCAAGACCAGTTCGGCATCCGAAGGTTCGAGCAGAATGCCGTTGTGCACGCGGTGTTCAAGCAGCAACTTCCGATCGCCGTCGAGATCCGCATCAACGATTTCGATCTCCGGCTCTTGTTTGACGACGTCAAACGCGTCCGCCAAGGCGCTCCGAATCGTGCGATACCCGCGCTCGTTATGGATCGCCTTCACAAGGAGATCGGATTCCCCGTCATCAAAGACAGTGAAGAGCTTCATTTTACGAATAAGGCGCGGGCTTAGGAACTGGCGAATAAAACTCTCATCCCGATAGTTCGCCCAAGCTTCGCGCAGAACTTCCATCGCATCGCCGGCACCCGCGATCTCGGGGAACCATATTTTATCCTCGTCGTCGGGATTTTCCGCTATGCGCGCGATGTCCTCCATCATCGCAAAGCCTAGCGCGTAGACATTCAACCCGCTGTATCGACGATCGTCAAAATCCGGCTGCAAGACAACGTTGGTGTGCGAATGGAGAAACTCGAGCATGGCCCCCTCGTCCAAAAAGCCTTGCTCGTGAAGGCGATTCATTATCCGATAGTGAACATAGGTCGCGCAACCCTCGTTCATTAATTTCGTTTGCTTTTGTGGATAGAAATATTGCGCCAAGTTCCGAACAATACGTAACACCTCTCGCTGCCAGGGCTTTAGCAGCGGCGCTTTCTTTTCCAAAAAATACAGAATGTTTTCTTCCGGAAGGCCAAGCAAGCGCCGCCTTTCAGCAGCGTCGGTTCGCCGCCGTGATGCGCCCGCCTGATGGGGCACGGTTCGCCACAAGTCGTTATACGTGCGGAGCTGTTCCGCCCGCCTTTCGGCCTCTCTTTTTTCCTCATCCACAAGATTTAAGTTGCGGCGAGGATAGCGGCTTACACCCTGTGCCATGAGCGCATGCGCGGCATCGAGCAGCTTTTCTACTGCCACTTCGCCGTATTTTTCTTCACACTGCGCAACATAGCGCTTGGCAAATTCCATGTAATTCAGAATACCGCTCGCGTCCGTCCATTGCTGGAAAAGATGGTTGTTCTTGAAAAAATGGTTATGCCCAAAAGCGGCGTGCGCCATGACCAATGTCTGCATAACCATCGTATTTTCTTCCATGATATATACAATGCAAGGATTGGAATTGATAACGATTTCATAAGCAAGGCTACGCAGACCGTGACGATACAACGCTTCATCGCGCGCAAAGCGCTTACCAAACGACCAATGCCGATACATCAACGGCAAACCGATCGACGAATACGCATCCAGCATCTGCTCGGCGGTAATGACCTCGATCTGATTGGGGTAAATATCCAGGCCGAGTTCTTTAAGCGCAACCGCCTCGATGCGGTCGTAAGCTTCTTGAAGCTGTCTAAAATCCCAGTCGGCTCCGGCACGAACCCGAGCTTCTTCCGTAACGGCGCTCATCGTGCCTGCTCCTCTCTTACCGCACGCTCACGCGAGAAAAGCTGGCGAAATACGGGATAGATTTGGCTGCGATGATTAACTTTGCGAATGGCAATCGGATAGCCCGCTTGCGCAATACGCTGATAGGCCCGCCAGAGTTCCGTCGGCCCCCCATAGCGCCCCTCCTCCGCGCCAACCTCAAGGTAAGCAAAATACTGGCAGAGCGGCAAAATATTCTGCTGCAGAAGCGAAACGGCATAAGCGTTGTCTGCCGGCATATTATCGCCATCCGAAGCTTGCGCGGCGTAGATATTCCATCTCTCCCGCGGGTACCGCGCATTCACGATACGGAGCATTTCCTCAAAAGCGGTTGAGACGATTGTGCCGCCGGATTCCGTAGAGTGGAAAAACGTTTCCTCATCAACCTCGTGCGCAACGTGGGTATGGCGGATAAAAACAATGTCCACGTTGCGATAGCGGCGGCTTAGGAAAAGATAGAGCAGCTTGTAGAAACGCTTTGCAAGATCCTTCATGTGCGCGGTCATTGAGCCGGACACATCCATGAGACAAAACATCACGGCGCTTGCTGCCGGCCGCGGGACGTTTTCAAAACGGTTATAACGTAAGTCCAGGGGATCAATGAAAGGAATGCGCCGACTGCGTAGGGTTTCCAAACGCAGCTGTTCGACGAGCTCCTTCCGTCGCTGGCCGTTTTCCGCATCGTCGGGAAGAGAAGCGATTTCGGCCTCGATTTTGGCAAGCATCGAGCTGCTCGGGCGGCGCAGCGCAATACGCCGGGAAAGGCTATTGCGCATGGTCCGCACCAAATTGAGATTGGCCGGGGTGCCGCTTGTCGAGAAACCCGCCCGTTGCGGGGTAAAACCGTCGGCCTGCCGGATTTGTTTGCGGAGCATATCCGGCAGTTCGAGGTCTTCAAGGAAAAGATCGACAAATTCGTCTTGGCTCAGGACGAATTGGAAGCTGTCCTGAAGATCGCCATCCGGAGACCCCTCTGATCCCCCTCCACCACCCCCGGAGGGGCGGGGAATGGTATCGCCTTCCACGTAATCGTGGTTTCCCGGCAAGACGTAGCTCCGGCGCCCGGTGTGAAGCGAGGGACGAAACGAGGGCTCCCGCAGGCTATCACTGCGGATGCGAACGCGTTCGCCCGAAGCATCCGCTATGCCGTTTTTCGCCGAGGCCTCGCGCACAGCATCGAGAATTTCCTTACGCGCCCGCCGGATGAAGCGCTGGCGGTTTGCAAGGCTTTTGCCGCGCGGGTTCAGTCTTCTGTCGATGATGTTCACGCTCGCTGCGCCCCACTCTTCAATCAGCTTGCTTCAATCAGCTCGCCTGCTTGGTCCGCATATACCATTCCACCAAGCGGCGCACCTGACGTTCAGTATAACCGCGAGACTTCATTCTTTGCACAAATTCATGATGCTTTTTCTCGGTTTCGGTCTCTTTTTTGCTGCCAAAGCTGATGACCGGCAACAAATCCTCAACTTGGCTGAACATCCTGCGTTCAATCACCTCGCGGATTTTCTCATAGGATGTCCATGAGGGATTGCGGCCGGCGTTCATCGCGCGCGCACGCAAAGCAAATTTCACGACCTCATTGCGGAAATCCTTCGGATTTGCGATCCCCGCCGGTTTCTCGATCTTGGTCAACTCCTGATTGAGAAGGTCGCGATCCAACAATTGCCCCGTGTCGGG
>JAIMBF010000136.1 GCA_023511585.1 Terriglobia bacterium | reverse complement strand
CGAGATACACGCCAGCCCAATGCGATACCGAGGCAGGCAGCGCGCAACAGCCGAGAGCCACTATCCCGCGGCGGGTTTTTCTCCGGCCGATGCGCTTCCTCTCGAAACCGTGGCCCTATCGCGGCTGCTCTTGCCGCTATCGGCGCTCTTGCCGAGGTCGAGCCGGCGGCACGTCGTATACCCGAGCGCACCAGCCCTCTGACCCAACAAGAGCCATTGCTCATAAGCTTACAATTTTATAAAGAATAGCCATAGTTATAAAGTACAGGAGCAGTGTACGTCCTCATGGCCAGCGGAGACTCGCTAAACCGATTATCGTGGAAACAGAGCGATAGTTCTCTCGGCAATGTAAGACAGGTGCCGATTCAGGTGATGGTGCCCGAAATGATTCGGCGCAAAGTCGGCTGATGAAAGCGGGTAGAGTAAAGAACATCTCTGGGGTCGCCCTAGGCGGTTTGCCGGCAATCCGTATCAAAGTGGCTGACTCGGAACCCGGGGATAGTCGAGGCCGGTGCCCGAAAAAAAGGGGGTGCGGCAGTGTCACGAAGTGACCTCCTGATCAATCTGGTTAGGTTCAGCGTGAATGGTAACAAGCACGCGTTTCGGAAGACCGTGGAGGTAATTGTTGCCGAGGAACGGGCAAAGCAGCACCACGTTGTCGCCGCGCGCCTTGAGCAAGCGCTGCGCTCGATCAATGGCAACGGAGAAGCACAAATGACCGCTCCCTTTTCGGAGATGGCGATAAAAGCGCGCGACTTCATTATGGAGGTAACGCCTCGCAGGCGCATCGAAGATCTCATTTTGCCGGAAACAACAATCCTCGCTGTGAAGCAGCTCGTCGAAGAACAGCAACGAGCGGATATTCTGCGATCGCACTCGCTAGAGCCGAAACACAGTGTTTTGCTTATCGGCCCGCCGGGCAACGGTAAGACTTCTCTTGCTGAGGCCATAGCCGAAAGCCTCGCTGTCCCGTTCTTTGTGGTTCGATACGAAGCTATGATCGGTAGTTTTTTAGGAGAAACCGCTGGCCGCCTTAAGCGCGTCTTCGACTATGCACGAACGACGCCTTGCGTGCTGTTCTTTGATGAGTTCGATACTCTTGGTAAGGAGCGCGGCGACGTCCACGAAACCGGCGAAATCAAACGAGTTGTTACGTCTCTCCTGATGCAAATCGACGAGTTACCCAGTTACGTTGTAGTGATCGCCGCAACAAATCATGCGGAGCTATTGGACCGTGCCGTCTGGCGGCGCTTTGAGTTACGCTTGCCATTGCCAGCGCCTACGCAAAAACAAATTTCCTTGTTCGTCAGCGAGTTGAGCAAACGCGCAGGAATCCAACTTGGCATCTCGGCTCAGCAGGTGGCGAAACAGCTCGGCCCTGTCAGTTTCGGGGAAGCAGAGCAGTTTTTTCTGGATCTCGCCCGGCGCCAGGTGCTCGCGCTCGGCGAGCGTTCGGCCGCCGAGATTGCCAAGGAGCAGCTGAAGATTTGGGCTGCGCGCGTAAGTAGACCGCGAGTGACAACAGAACAAAACGATGCCGGAACGCCCTCTTCTTAGACTCCCAGATCCAACGCCCGTTGTTCCGCGACCCGGTCCCCGTGGTGGATCAAACATTGCTAAGCCTTCGCGCGACCGGCAAAGCCAGCGCCTTGCGCCGAAATTCGCTCGGCTGATGCAGGTCGCCAATGATCCGCAGGCCCTGCTCGAATTGCGGAACGACCCGGCATCTATTGCACCAGAGCGGGCTATCGTCTTTGAGCTTGCCGGCACTCTCAAAGACTTCCATGCGCAAGCGCGCTCAATCGGGCTTGAATACCTCGGCGATTTCGAGGACGACATTACTCCCTCGGAAGACTTTCACGACCAGAAGAAGCCGGACAAAGCCATTACCGGTCGCATCTACCTCGCCATGCCGGATGTGCGGGCCCTGCAGGATCTGCTGAACCTGTGGAAGCGGTACAGAGATGGCAAGAATATGCCGCGAGGGAAGTCGGCATGGCGCGAACTCTTCGATCTACTTGTCGACGTTCGGCCGTGGGGACCGCAGGATCGGGTCCCGCCGGAGACGGTTTCCTTCTGGCGGGACGCCCTGGCGACGGCCCCCAGGGGGCCGGTCCGCTTCGAAATCGAGCTCTGGTTCTATGAGGATGCCGATCGCCGCGCGCGCGCCTTTGATCGGCTTCAGCGGGAAGTCCAGAACCTCGGCGGGCGAATTGTGCATCACGTCACTATCTTAGAAATCCGTTATGACGCGGCGCTCGTTGATATCCCGACTGAGCATGTACAGGCGCTGATCGATCACCCAGATGTGACGCTCGCACGCGTCGACGAAGTTATGTTTCTGCGCCCTCAATCAGCGGCACGGCATCCGGGAAAAGAAGAGCTCGAAGGTGCTGATGGCGAAGTCGTGCCAGACGGACAGGATATTTCGCAACGGGCTCCCATCGCAGCGCTGCTTGATGGTCTGCCGATTCAAAAGCATGCGAGGCTCGACGGGCGGCTGATCATGGATGATCCTGACAATCTCGAATCGGCCTACGTCGTAGATCAACGCGAACACGGGACCGCCATGGCTTCGTTGATTATCCATGGTGATCTGAATCGGCAAGAGCATCCGATTTCGCGCCCATTATTTGTGCTGCCAGTCATGCAGCCGAGCGCGAACGGCGTCGAACGAACGCCGGCGAATCGTCTCCTCGTCGATGTGATCTATCGGGCGGTGCGCCGCATCAAGGAGGGTGACGGTGATCATCCAGCAACGGCGCCAGATGTCATTCTAATTAACCTTTCCCTATGCGACGAATGGCGTCCGTTTGCGCGCGTGATGAGCCCGCTCGGGCGACTGCTTGATTATCTCGCCTATCGTTACAATATCTTGTTCCTCGTCAGCGCCGGCAATGTTCTCGATCGTCTTACCGTACCGAATTTCGCCAACTCGAATGAGTTTAGGAACGCTACACCAAAAAAACGCGAACAGGCCATTCTTTCGGCCCTTAACGCTAACAAGAGTCAGCGCACTCTTTTCTCGCCGGCCGAGGCAATGAATGTGCTGACAATAGGCGCCGCTCATCGCGGTTCAGCGTTCAACGGAGGTCTGCCGCGAGACCTGATCGACCCCTTCACGGATGAAACACTTCCAAATATTGCATCGGCTCTCGGCCTCGGATATCGCAAGACCGTGAAACCTGAACTCCTCTTTGAAGGAGGCAGAACACCCGTCCGAATCGTTGGCACCGGCGGTAGCGTCACAATCCAGCCAGCCAGGGGACCCGCCCGGCTATTCGGAGCGAAAACTGCGTTTCCGGACCGCCGTGGCGGCACTCGCTACGAGGATTTCACATGGGGTACAAGTGTCGCTACCGCGCTTGCAACACGCGCAGGACACCGCATCCACGACGTGCTGGTGGATGCGGCTGGTGGTTCCAACCACGCAGATATTCCGCCCAAGTATATGCCGCTGGTCGTCAAGGCCCTTCTGGTTCACGGCGCCCGCTGGGGCTCCAAAGGCACCATGCTTGACAGCCTTTTTCAACCGCAGGGTCAAGGCCAGCACGTTTCGCGCCGCGATGATATCGCTCGCTTGCTTGGATACGGGGTGCCGCAGGTTGAACGTGTGCTCGCATGCACCGAAAACCGCGCCACGCTTCTTGGTTATGGAGAAATTGCCGTCGGCTCCGCCCTTCGATACCGCATTCCGCTTCCGCCCGACCTCAGTGCCATAAGAGGGAAGCGCATTCTGCGCAGCCTGACGGTAACACTTGCCTGGTTCTCACCGTTGAACCCGCGGCACCAAGGCTACCGTATGGCCGCCCTCGACATCAGTCCAGAAGGCAACGTAACATCTCAGCTCGTTCCTGACCGCCTTCCTTCTCAGCCGAGCGATAAATCGGTCCGGCGCGGCACCGTACTCCACGAGCAACGGCAAGGCGTACAGGCCGCAGTATTGGCTGATGACGAATATCTTTCGCTCATCGTCTCGTGCCGCGCGACAGCGGGAGAGTATAAGGACCCGGTCCCTTACGCAATGGCCGTTAGCTTCGAGGTTCCAATCGAATCGGGTATTCCGGTTTATGATCAAATTCGCGCGCGCTTGGCAGCGCCCGTCCGCGCCGCAGCGGCCACGAGATCGTAATCGATCTTGCGAGCGGCTGAACTCGCCTGCTACGCGCTGCGCGAAAAGGCGCTTTATCATTATGTCGGTACAAAAGGTTGAACGGGGAAGGCCTTCCCCTGCAGCCGAGCAAAGGTCTCAACCAGTCTTCTTTTCCGCGGTGTGGGAGTAGCAGGGACAGGCTATCGTCGGGCTCTGCTGGTTACCCGCCTTTTGATGTGCTGGCCTGCGATGTTCTGACCCGGATTGCCAAAGACTTTTATGTGGACCACGACGTAAAGAAGTTTTACTCGGAAATCGGTACGGATGCGACGGCGGATCT
>JAIMBF010000033.1 GCA_023511585.1 Terriglobia bacterium | reverse complement strand
AACGCTGAAGGGCTTGTTCCTGCTATTGCGCAGCAGTACGATACGGGCGAGGTGCTCATGCTGGCCTGGATGAACCGGGAAGCCATCGAGGAAACGCTGAAAACCGGCCAGGTCTGTTACTATAGCCGCGCGCGCGCGAAACTCTGGCGCAAAGGAGAAAGTTCCGGACAGACACAACAGTTGATAGAGATGCGCCTCGACTGCGACGGAGACACTTTGCTGCTTCTGGTAAACCAGAAGGGCGTCGCTTGCCACACCGGACGTAGGACCTGTTTTTATCGTGCCGCAACAAAAGAAGGAATGAAGGAAGTCGTGGCCCAATCGGTAGCGCCTTCCGTGCTCTACGGTCAGAGAAACAACGAATAACGTATTCCTCGCTAGACGTTGCGGCCCACAATCACCGCCTCGTTCCCATTCGCAAAAAGATAAACTTCGGCCGGCATGCCCGCTTGCCGAAATGCGGCAACAATTTCGTCCGCCTTTAGAAGGTGGTTGCCTTGGATATGCTCGGTAAGGTTTTGAAAAGCCATTCCTTTCCGGGACGGATCACGCAGCAGAGCCCGCTCGCTCGGCCAATTGGGCTCCCAAATGACGACAAAACCGCCCGCTTTCAGCTGCGAGCGAAGTTTGGGAAAAAGCACTGCCCGGCGGTCCCAAACATGATGCAGGGCGCGATTCATCGCAATAAGGTCTGCGCGTTCGGGCAATTCATAATCCGCCAGGATATCCCCTTCCACAAATACCAGCCGATCGGCGAACCCTTCGGCTTGAGCCAAGCGCCTTGCCTGAGCAATGTTTTCCGCAAATCCGTCGAGCCCAAGCCCATGCAGATTCGGGTAACGGCGTGCAAGCGCCCGCAAATACCAGCCGTTGCCGCAACCGAGATCAACAGCAAAACCACGATGTGAATTGACCTCGGCAAAGGCAGGCACTGCGGGGCAAATCGTATTCTCGAAGAGGGGAGCAAAATTCCCCTCGAGCATCGCGCCAAACCAGGGGATAATAGTCTCACGTTCTGCAACCACCTGCTCGCCGGGGCGCACCCCGGTCCGCATAAAGGCTGCCGCGCGCTCGGCCATATGCGCACCGAGCATAGTGTGGACGGCAATAGGCATGAGCGACTGTGGCACGCTCGGTCGCATAGCTTGGCCTCGTTCGGTTAAGCAAAAGCGACCGTCCTGTTCATCAAGATATTCGAATGCATAGGCCGCATCGCACCAGCGCGCGACATAGGCCGTATCAAGGTCCAACCGTCTCGCCAAATCGGTCGCATCCGCGAAGCCCATGGTATTTAGTGCTTCGAACAAGCCATTCACGATACCGATGAAGGCCACATGAAGCGCGCTGCTGCCTTGCGCATAGGCGCGAAATTGCTGCTTTAAACTATCGCTCACATTATCCTCTCGCAAAGGAATTAGGACTTAACTCCGCCGCCTGTGTGAACGAGGCGCATGACGATTGGCCATGGTTGCGGCTGCACCCGCGATGATCAACCCCAAAGAGGCGGGTAGCAACCATGCCGGCCGTACCAGGAGGGGGATGCCAATCCAGCTCCACACCCATGAAGGCAAATGAAGTTGCACGATTTGCTGCAGCCGTTGAGGCAAAGTTTCGTCAGCCATCGAAAGGAGCAAAATAAGCGGCAAACTCGGAGAAAACACGGTAGCGAGAGCAAACGCACTCACCAACAAGGCCGCTGCAAGCACTGTCAACGTACGCGTGGCCAGAAGACGCGCCATTCATCCCTCGATCGTTACATAAACAGGCGTTTGTCCTTCTTGTTCGGATAAAGACTTGCAACCCACTCGCCGTAGCCATTGTAAATCTGTGTCGGCACTCTTTCGTCACTTCCTAAAAGCCGTTCCGTAGCTTGGCTCCAACGCGGATGAGAAACTTCCGGGTTTACATTGGCCCAAAACCCGTATTCCTGCGGCGAGACCGTTTCCCAGAATGTATGCGGCTGCCGGTCGGTAAAAGTAATCTTTACCAGAGATTTGGCAGATTTGAAGCCGTATTTCCAAGGTACTACCAAACGAATAGGCCCGCCATTTTGGGGTGGGAGAGGCTTTCCGTAAAGTCCCGTAGCGATAAAAGCAAGCTCGTTATTTGCTTCCTCAATGGTAAGCCCCTCGATATAGGGCCAGGGGAAAAAGGGTTCCGCAACACCGGGCATGTATTTCGCATCAACCAAGCTTTGGAACGCCACGTAACGGGCTGAAGATAAAGGCTGTGCAAGGCGTATTAAAGACGCCAACGGAAAGCCGGTCCAAGGCACGGTCATTGCCCAAGCTTCCACGCATCGGTGCCGATAAACCCGCTCTTCCAAGGAAACTTGCTTGAGCAGATCCTCCATCGCGATCGTGCGGGGTTTACTGACCAAGCCCTCAATGCGAATCACCCACGGGTGCATCGGTAGCCCCTGCGCTGTCTCCCAGATGTCTTTGTCCGAGCCGAATTCGTAAAAATTATTGTAAGTCGTTACGATCTGCGCCGGCGTTATAGGCCGACCAGGATCATAGCGATGGCTGCGGGAGACCATCTGTTGAGTGTGGCCCATCTTCGGCAGAAATGTCGCAAGTGCGGAGCCCAAGCCTATGCCCAGAGTACGCCGCCGCCCAAGAACGAAAGCCTCGGGGGTAGCTTTGCTTTCGGGGATTTCCCAGCCGCGGGCAATCCGAATCAACATGACGATCCCTCCCCACGAAGGAATGAATAGGCCGGGAGGAATACCCTAATGCCCCCACTCGGCCATCCCTTCTCTAAACACTCGAATAAAAAATGGGGGGAACGCGGACACTTACAAGCGCAAAAGCCGCCCAGTCGGTTGCCCGACCGGCGGCTTAGCGAAGGCTATGGGATAAGTGAAAAAGTTCCTATTTTAATGAATCTAAGCGGTCGTAGAGTTTTGCTCGGTCCTCAACGCTGCGGTCGTAGAGTTTTGCTCGGTCCTCAACGCTGCGGTCGTAGAGTTTTGCTCGGTCCTCAACGCTGCGGTCGTGGAGTTCTGCTCGGTTCTCAAGGCCGCCGTGGTTGCGTTCTTGTTCGTCCGAATGGCTGCCACGTTTGAGTTTTGCTCAGTGCGCAAAGCAGCCACCGTTGCGTTTTCTTGTGTCCTTAGCGCTGCAAGTTTTGCATTCGCCTCCGTCCGAACCGCAGCCGATGCCGCCTGAACACTCAATACCGGCAGCGTGTTGCCCGCCACTCCGACAACCATCATGCTGAGAGCGGCAAGGCCTGTTAAAAGCATCTTTTTCATCGTCTTTTTCCTCTTCCATCAACCCGTCCGGAGAGGCGGGCGTTAAGGGTTGTCTATGCGGAGCGGCTTAACGAAGCACCCGCGATGACCTTTATTTAATAACGCGAGTTACTATTAGCAGCGTTATAACAACCTGGCTGGGTTCAAAAGAGTGCATAGCTCTCGCCGAGTACTTGCGGCTCAGTCAAATCTGCCAAAAAATCCGGCTTGCCGCACATCGGAATAATCCGGAATGCCGGCTGGCCCGCTTGGCCGGCTTGCGCTAGCCTATTTATTAAAGACAGGGAGGCAAATGATGCCCTACGTAACCGCCGAAGACGGCGTCCGGCTCTATTATGAGGAGACTGGGCACGGAATACCGCTCATCTTTGTGCATGAATTCGCCGGTGATCTGACAAGCTGGGAGCAGCAACTGCGGCATTTTGGGCAGCGTTATCGTGCCATCGCATTCAATGCGCGGGGGTATCCACCTTCCGACGTTCCCGAACTCCCGGCCCACTATTCCCAAGCCCGTGCAGCGGATGATATCGCCGCGGTGCTGAACGGCTTAGGCATCGCAAAAGCCCATATTGCCGGACTTTCTATGGGCGGCTTCGCAACGCTTCATTTCGGTTTTCGCCATCCGGATCGGGCGCTTTCGCTTTGTGTCGGGGGCTGCGGCTATGGGGCAGACCCGGAGACACGGGCGCAATTTCAGCGCGAGGCGGAATTGATCGCTCAATTTATCACCGCCAACGGCATGGCCGCTTTTGCAGAAAAATACGCCTATGGCCCGACCCGGGTGCAATTGCAAAACAAAGATCCACGGGGTTTTGCCGAATTCAAGGCGAATTTGGCGAAACATTCGGCCCTCGGTTCGGCCAATACGCAATTGAGCATACAGCGGCAAAGGCCATCGCTTTACGACCTAACCGAGGAAATGCGCCGACTCAGCGTACCAACCCTTATCATCCATGGCGATGAAGATTGGCCGTGCTTGAAGCCTGGCTTGCTGATGAAACGAACGATTCCAAGCGCCGCACTGGCCGTGATGCCGAATTGCGGCCATGCCATCAATCTGGAGGCGCCTGATGAATACAATCGCATTCTGGGGGCATTTCTTGCGCAAGTCGATGCCGGGCGATGGCCTTTGCGCGACCCGCGCGCACTAGGCGAATCAGTGACCGGCATGGAACAGAAGTAAACAAAACAAACAGAAAAGGATATGCAGCGGTTTTTGATAGGCCTTGGCCTCTTATTTATTGTGATGGGAATTATCTGGCCCTGGCTTGCGCGATTGGGGCTCGGCCGGCTTCCCGGGGATATTCGGATCGAGCGGCCAAATTTTGTGTTTTTCTTCCCCCTGGGAACGAGTTTGCTTATCTCTCTCGTGCTGACGCTGATTTTGTCGCTTATCGTTTGGTTGTTGCGCAAATAACTGATCGCTGCGGCCGAGAGAGCTGAAACCGGCCCACTGTGGCACGGAGGGTAATTCTATGAATCCCGCTACTCAGTCTGTGGCTTCCTTTATTCCCCCAACGCCCCCGCTGCCGGAAGTGGGACGAGACTGGAAGCGCTTTGGACGCAGATTGCGTGGCAATATTCTGAGCACTTGGCCAAAGGAAGCCTATGAAGAGCCGGTTTGGCGCGGACAGTTGCTTCATCGGCAAGTGCTTTTGCTGAACGATCCGGACGCAATTCACCATGTCTTGGTGGAGAATGTAGAAAACTACCGACGTTCCCCGGCTTCAATACGGATTTTATGGCCCATTGTCGGCAAGGGCTTGCTGCTGGCAGAAGGAGGGGCCTGGCGACATCAGCGCCGCACTTTGGCCCCCGCCTTCGCGCCGAGGGCAACCCCGATCATCTGCCATCATATTGTGCGGCAGACGCAAGAGGTTTTGCCTGATCTCCTCCAGAAGGAAGGAATTCCGGTCGATTTGCTTGCTTTCTTCCAGCAACTCACGCTCGAGATTGCCGGAAGAGCACTCTTCTCGTTAGAAACGCATGCTTTTGGCACACAACTGCGTTCAATGATGGCGTATTACGGGATGGCCTTGAGTCGTCCTTCGTTGCTGGATTTATTGTTTCCGATCGGTATCCCGAGCCCGCGAGACATTTTGCGTTGGCGCTTTCGGAAACAGTGGCTGGGTCTGATCGACCGCATTTTGGATGACCGTTTGGCCTTACCCAAGGAGAACGCGCCACGAGATTTGCTGGATTTCATGCTCGCGGCAAAAGACCCTGAAACTGGCGCAAGCTTTACACGCGCCATGCTTCGTGATGAATTAGCAACGCTGATTGTGGCGGGTCATGAAACGACAGCGGTCGCGCTGTTTTGGACACTTTTCCTTATTGCCCATCTCCCGGAAGAACAAGACAAAATTTTCGAAGAAGTTAGAAATATTCGCTTTGAACCAAATAAAGCGGCAGAAATATTGCCTATACTCACGCGTTGTCGTGCTGTTGTAAGTGAGGCATTACGCCTTTACCCTCCCGCACCCGTCTTGGTACGCCAGGCGATCGCCGACGATCACGCCGGAAGGATTGCCATAGCGGCCGGAACATTGGTGTTCATTGCTCCGTGGATCCTGCATCGGCATCACCGTTTGTGGCAGAACCCCAATGCTTTCGACCCCTCACGGTTCTTTCCCACCGCGCCACCGGCACCGCGTTTTGCCTATCTGCCATTTGGCGCGGGTCCGCGCGTTTGTATCGGCGCGCAATTCGCCCTAGCGGAAGCAACGCTTGTCTTAGGAATGCTGCTGCAGTTATTCACGATCAAGCGCAGCTCAAATGAGCCGGTAATCCCCGTCAGTATTGTTACGATGCAACCCGACCATCCGCCATGTTTCTTCCTTCAGCCGCGATTGTTCGCAGAGAGGACGAGGGCGGCTTAAACTTTGATATATATCATAGTTTGCGAATGATTAAAATCTTAGTTTTGGCATTGCGTCAGCGTTAATGTGTCGCTTTCGGAGGAGCCTCTGGAGAAGCAATCTTGCGCGTCGCCGTGGCTGCATAAATGGGATCGGAGGGCTGAAGCCGATGTCGCTTGCCTTGAACCTGGTAAATTATGGTTGCCTCTTGGCCGAGCACGTTGGCCTTGGCCCATCTGAACTCGATACAGACGAGCTGCTCAGCGCGGCGTGCAGATCAACGAACCTTTGGGATTTCGGGGAAGAGGATATCAGAACCCCGCTCTCAGCGCTCCTGGCAGCCTATCGCAACGAAGCGTCTCTGAGCCCATTCGGACGACGCGCTGCACGTTGGGACGTACTGCGGCTATTGATGAACTTGCTCATCTTGCGCGAGCAAGAACGGCTGCATCCCGAGATTCTGACACAACCGATCGAGCAGCCGATCTTTATCACCGGAGTGCCGCGCAGCGGTACCACGTTTCTCCATGCGCTTTTAGCGGAGGACCCTTCCAATCTTGCCCCACGCTGTTGGCAGACCATTTATCCCTACGCTGTTCCCTCGCGCACTGGCAAAGATACCGAGATAGCGCGAGTCAACCGACAGCTTCGGGTTTTTCGTCGTTTGGCGCCCGAACTAACCAACCTCCATCCACTCGATGCGGAACGACCGCAGGAGTGCACCGAAATCAATGCTCACGTGTTTCGAAGTCTCCGTTTTGACAGCACGCACGAGGTTCCTTCCTATCGTAACTGGCTGCAACAAGCGGGGCACATTCCCGCTTACCGCTTCCACCGGCGTTTTCTTCAGCATTTGCAGCGGCACACCGGCCCGAAACAATGGGTGCTGAAATCGCCCGATCATGTGTTTGCCCTTCCTGCCCTTCTGAAGGTTTATCCCGATGCGCGCCTGGTTCTTGTGCACCGGGACCCGCTGAAAGTTCTACCCTCTGTTGCTCGGTTAACGCAGGTATTGCGCACCCCCTTTGCGAGCAAAGTCGATCCTATGCGGATTGGCCGTCAGGTGAGCCTCGATTGGGCTATCGGAGTTGGGCGCATCATCGAGGCCGCTCAAACTTGGCCCGCTGAACGGATCTTTCACGTGCAGTATCGAACGCTGATCCGTAATCCGATCGATACGGTGGCAAAGCTTTACCGACATTTCGGTATGGGTCTTAGCGCCACGGCAACCGCGCGCATGGAAGCCTTTTTTGCCCAGCTTCCGCGTGGAGGGTATGGGCAGAATAGTTACCGTTTCGAGGATTTCGGCCTTGATCCTGAATTCGAACGGGCGCGTTATCGCGACTATATGCGCGTTTTCGCAATCGAACCCGAAGTGGATGTCGGTCAGACGCAACAAGTACCGTTGAAAGACCTGTCGCTACAAGATCCGGAAGTGAAAGGCAAAGTTCAATTTTTCCACGGGCTGTGAGTACAACAGAACAAGTTCGGACTCCCTCTGGTTTAAGGCCTCTGCGGCTGGCATTCGGATTGTTGCTGGGCGCTGGCCTATTTGCTTTTCTTGTCCATCGCTTTCGGCTCACAGCGGTCTTGGCGCCCTTGCACACGTTGGGCTGGGGTGGGCTCGCGTTGCTCATTGTCAGCCAGCTCGGCCTGATTGTACTTGCGGCTGTCGCCTGGAGGCTCCTCAGCGCATCGCGGGTGGAAGACGGCTGGTGGCGATTCATTTGGGGACGCTTAATCCGAGATTCGGCGTCCCAGGTGTTACCCTTCGTGCAATTGGGCGGCATTGTTGCGGGGGTCCGGGCGATGACGCTTTCCGGATTTGAAAGCGGCTTCGCCATTGCCTCGACCATGGTTGATCTTGCGATCGAATTCGTAAGCGAATTGGTATATGCGGCGCTTGGTCTGGCCTTATTGCGCAGCCTGCGGCCGGATCAGCCGTTTTTCACTGCCCTATCTGGGTTATTGCTAATGCTTGCAGTTCTAGCGGGTGCATTCGTAATCGCTCTTGCCCGAGGAACTCATCGGCTTGCCGGATTCTTTGAGCGCTTCAGCGCAGCCTTTGGTCATAAGTTGCGCGTCATGGCCCACGCAATGCATGCGATCCGCGCCCGGCCTCGCCCTCTTCTGGGCGCGTTCATTGTGCACTTGTTGGCTTGGGTGCTCACGGGCTTGCAAACATGGCTGGCGCTGTGGCTCATGGGGGTTCCCGTGAGTGTCGCCGCCGCCATTATCATTGATAGCCTCACCTTTAGCATCCGAAGCTTGGCTTTTATGGTGCCTGGGGCGCTAGGAGTGCAGGAAGGCGCTTTCGTGCTGATTGGGGGAATTTTCGGCGTTAGTCCTTCCGGGGCGCTGGCACTTTCACTCGCCCGCCGTGCGCGTGACATTGCGATTGGAGTTCCGGTTTTGTGCGCCTGGCAGCTTGCGGAAGGCAAAAGACTGTGGCGGCGCCATAGCTCCCTTGCATCACAGCCGCGGCGGTAAGGGGGTTATCAGCTTCAATCCCCCCATATAAGGTTGAAGAACTTCCGGAACGGTAATCGTGCCATCGGAGTTTTGATAGTTTTCCAATACTGCAACAAGCGTGCGTCCGACCGCGACCCCAGAGCCGTTCAGTGTGTGCACGAAAGTAACGCCTTTTCTGTCAGCTTTGCGAAACCGCGCATTCATTCGGCGCGCCTGGAAGTCCCGGCAATTGGAACACGAACTGATCTCACGCCAGGCGCCTTGTCCTGGCAACCACACTTCAAGATCGTAAGTTTTGGCGGCACTGAAGCCGGTATCCCCAGAACAAAGCAGGACCCGGCGATAAGGTAAATTCAGCGCCTCCAACACTTTTTCCGCGCACGAGGTCATACGTTCGTGCTCGGCAGCGCTCTGCTCGGGAGTTGTGATGGAGACCAGCTCCACTTTGCGAAACTGGTGTTGGCGGAGCATGCCTCGCGTGTCCCGTCCGGCCGCGCCGGCTTCGCTCCGAAAGCAGTCCGTAAGCGCTGTAAAGCGCAGCGGAAGCTGCCGTTCATCCAGGATCTCTCCGGCAACGAGGTTCGTGAGGGGCACCTCGGCCGTGGGAATAAGCCATCGATCGTCTGTCGTAACAAAAAGATCCGCTTCAAATTTCGGCAACTGTCCAGTTCCGTAAAGAGCCGCTTTGTTTACGAGCAAGGGGACGGAAACTTCCTCGTATCCATGTTCACGAGTGTGTAAATCGAGCATGAATTGGCCAAGCGCTCTCTCCATCAATGCCAACGTTCCGCGCAAAATCACAAAGCGGCTGCCGGAGAGCTGTGCCGCTTTCTCGAAATCCATCATTCCGAGCCGCTCGCCCAACTCAAAATGCTCGATGGGCTGGAAACTGAACACAGGCAGTGACGGAGGTGCTTTCACGACAACGTTGCCACGCTCGTCTTCGCCCTCAGGGACGTCATCATCGAGAACATTGGGTAGGCGTTCCAGGGCAAAGCGTATTTCCGCCTCAACCCTTTGCGCCTCTGCCTCCAGCCGCTCGATTGCCTCGCGCAGAGCAGCAGCCTCAGCCTCCAGAAGACGGGTATCCGCCCCCGCGCGCTTTCCCTCCCCCACTTCCCGTGCCAGCGCATTGCGCCGCGCTTGATGTTCCTGCAGGGCTGTCAATACGCTTCGCCTCTCGTTATCGAGACGCAGAAGCGTCTCGCTTGCTGGCGGCAAACCACGTCGGCGAAGCATTGCATCAAACCCCGTTGGGTCCGCACGCACCATTTTTAAGTCGTGCATAATTTTATTCCTCTACCGGCTTTGGTTCTACCATTCGCGCTGCGAATATTGAAATTTCATAAAGCAGTATCAGCGGAAGAGCGAGACCGGTTTGTGTCAATACATCCGGCGGGGTAAGAATGGCCGCGATGACAAACATTATAACGTAGGCGTAGCGGCGTTTTCGTGCCAAGCTCTTGGAGGTTGTTAAACCAACCTTTGCCATAAGGGTAAGAGCTACCGGTAATTGAAAAGCAATCCCGAAAGCCAGAATGAGCTTCATTACCAATCCAAGGTATTCACTTACCTTTGCTTGCAACTCGATCGGCAATCCACCCGCACCATTAGGAGATTCAAAACTCAGAAAGAAGCGAAACGCAACGGGAAAGACGAAAAAATAGGCAAGCGCCGCGCCCAAAATAAACAGTATCGGAGTTGCAACCAGAAAGGGGAGTAAAGCGCGCTTTTCGCTTCGGTAAAGTCCCGGCGCAATAAATAACCAAAGTTGCATAGCAATGACCGGAAAAGCCAGGAACGCGCCTCCGAAAGCTGCCACTTTGACGTATGTAAAAAAAGCCTCGTAAAGCGCGGTAAAAATAAGCCTACGATCCGGCCCTCCGTGTTCCTGCAAAATACGCGCCAAAGGACGCGCCAAAAACGAGTAAATCGGCAGCGAAAAATGGTAGCAAACAGCAAATGCAACGACAAATGCAGCCAAAGACCATAATAACCGCCGCCTGAGCTCGATTAAGTGATCGAGCAGCGGCATCGGCTTATCGTTGATGGGATCTTCAATATCGCGCGGCGCCACGTTGTTCTACTCAGTTTTCTATGCGTGTCTCGTGATGCTGGGTGGAATGAACGAAGGAAGCTGCTCTGCTGCCTGCCGGGTTGCCGGCGGGGTGCTTCCTGGGGGAATAAATTCCGGCGGGGTCGGTTCGGAAGCAACGTAGTCGGAATGCGAAATCGCCGCCGTTTCAGGAATCGGAACGCCTTGAACGCTGGCCGGAGAAGCCGGAGAAACAGAACCTTCTAGCGGGTTTTCGGCAAATGTCGCACGCAACGAACCGTCCGGATCCACGGTGCGCTCAACTTCAGCCCGGAGATCAAAATTACGGATTTCGTTCAACTGCTCCCGCACCTCGTTAAGGTTCGCTTCTCGCATCATTTCATCCACATGGCTTTGGAATTCCGCAGCCATTCGTCGCGCTTTGCGGATAACATCTGTTACCGCCTTTATTGCTGCCGGCATATCTTTCGGTCCGATAACGATCAGCGCCACAACGCCAATCAGGGCAATCTCCGACCAGGCAAAATCGAACATAGGTCCTGTGTGCTCCTGCACGCGGCTAATAGTAAATTGCTGGCCTAGGCATCTTCCGCTGCCACATGAGGCTCCGTTCTAGCAAATGGGCCGGTTTCCAGGAATAAATCTTCTTGCAGCGGCAATTCTCCAAGATTTCGCAACCCAAAATGCGCAAGAAACGCTTCCGTCGTGCCCCATAATGTGGGGCGTCCTGGCACCTCCTTCCGGCCGCATGGGGCAATCAACCCGAGCTCCAACAAAATATCCAGCGTTTGCTGCGAAAGGCTTGCTCCTCGAATTTGTTCAATCTCGGCACGTGTCAAGGGCTGATGATAGGCGATAATGGCCAGGGTCTCCATGGCCGCTCGGGGCAATCGCCGCGGCGTTTCCACAACCTTGCGAACCCACTCCGCGAGGTCCGGTGCGGTGCGAAATTGAAACCCGCCCGCAACCTCCACAAGTTCCACCCCGCGGCCATTATACCGTGCGCGGAGGGCGGTTAAAACCGCTTCTGCCTCGATTGCCTCAGGAAGGAACTGTCCAAGAGTGCGCGCGCTTATCGGAGCGGTCGCAGCGAACAGCAGCGCCTCGGCCATGCGAAGCACGTCCTCGGAAACCTGTGAATTCTCGGTCATTGGGCTTGCCATCCTTCCCGGGCGGGATGCAGCCAAACTTGCCCAAATGGCTCCTGTTGCCGAAGGCGGAGCTTTCCTGCCCGTGCCAGTTCCAGCCCTGCTACGAGCGTGCTGGCCAAAGCTGCGCGGCGTTCCAGGGGGGTCGTTAAATGCGGGGGCAGAAATTCTTCCAAGCTTCTCCAATCCGGCACGTCGTTCAGCATTGCTGCAAGGCGTTGCAAAGCATCTTGGATGCGCCAAAGCGCAAGTCTTGGCAGGACATAAGGTCTCCTCGCTAAATTGCGACGCAGGGCATCACGATAGGCGCGCAGCAAGGCAGGTAATTCCGGAAGAAGCCAAAACCGCCGTTCGTTCGTGAAGCTTTCCGGCATCCCGCGCCCAAATACGTCTCTCCCCAATATCGGTCGCGCCGAAAGCCAGGTTGCCGCGGCACGCATCGCCTGCAAGGTTTGCAGCCGCGCTGTGAGTGTGCTCTCCGCCTCAGCCGCCAGCTCGGATTCCAAGGGATCATTCGGAACCAGCAGTCGAGACTTGAGCCAGGCAAGCCACGCAGCCATAACCAACCACTCGGCAGCCAACTCCAAGTGGAGTGCTTTGGCGTTCTCAATCACGTCCAGATATTGTTCCGCCAACGCCAAAATAGAAATCCGAGCAAGGTCAAGCTTTTGGGCTCGTGCAAGTTCCAGCAACAAATCCAGCGGGCCTTCAAACCCGTCGAAACGCAAGAGCAATTGTCTCGTTTCTTCTCGCTCAGACACTGATCGGCGCTCCCGCAAGGCGCATCACGATTTGGAGCGCTTGGCTCAATACCACATTCAGCGCTGTGCCGACCGGATCGAAAGCAAGACCGAATTCACGCAGAAGCGGGGGCAAAACCAACACAAACACCACGACAAGCAAGATTCCTATACGCTCCAATTTTGCCCATTGCCATGCCAAGTTTCTCGGCAGCAATCCAACCATGATACGTCCTCCGTCCAAAGGAGGAATTGGCAACAGGTTGAAGAGGCCCAGGGCCAAATTGGCGAGAATAAAGTTAAAGAAGAGCGTTGCAAATAAGCTCGCGATACCCCTGGGCCAATCAAACACGAGACGTAGGGCAAATGCTCCGAGATAGGCCAGAACAAAATTCGCCGCCGGTCCTGCAGCTGCCACTACCATCATGCCTTGCCGAGGATTACGAAATTTCCAGGCGGCTACGGGCACGGGTTTGGCCCAGCCAAATAAAAAAATCACGCGGCCCGTCGTCAGAAGCTGTAGAAAAATCAGGATCCCGGGCAGGACTATCGTCCCGACCCGATCAATATGACGAAGAGGGTTAATGGAGAGCCGCCCCTCGCGCGCGGCTGTATCATCGCCCATGGCCAGTGCCGCATACCCATGCGCGGTTTCGTGCAAGGTAATGGCCAACGCCGCAGGAATAATCGCGAGCAGAAGTTCAATGACGCCGTTCACGCAATAAAAACTCTCTTTCGGCTGTTAATGCCGCCAGATCGAGGGAAAGACGAGAAATTTCGGCCTTTTGACGCCCTGCCGCAAGACGCTCGGCCGCCGCAGACGTAATCCAAGGGCAATCGGCAAGCAATTCCGCCGTCTCTTCAAGCTCGCCGCTACAATGGAGCACAAGGTCGCAGCCGGCACTAAGCGCGACTCCCGCCAATTCTCCCAATGGGCCCCGAAGAGCCCCCATCCCGAGATCGTCGGAGATTAAAACGCCTTGCCAGCCGAGCCGGCCGCGAATGATTTGCTCGATGACGCGCCGCGAGAGTGTGGCGGGGAGAGCCGGGTCAAACGCGGTATAGACAATATGCGCCGTCATTGCCCAAGGGAGGTGCGCATTTTCTGCAAACGGCACAAGATCTGCGTCAAGGTTTGAGGCATCGACCTGCGGGAGCTCCTGATGGCTGTCAACCTTGGCACGTCCGTGGCCGGGAATATGTTTCGCCACGGGCTGGATGCCTGCCGCCAAGAGCCCCTCGGCCATCGCTCCGCCAAGAAGAGCCACCGTCTTGGGATCTCCCGAGAAAGCCCGATCGCCGATGACGGCGTGAGCCCCCGGAACACGAAGATCAAGAACGGGGGCGTTCACGACCTGAAACCCTCCGGCGGCGCATTCATAGCCGATCAACGCGCCGGTCAGCCATGCGGCACGCTTACCGGCAATAGGGTCGCGCTCAAACAATAAACCCAGCGTCTCTGCCGAGGGGTGCGCCAGCCAATGCGGAGGCCTTAGCCTCGCGACGCGCCCGCCTTCTTGGTCAACCATCAGGATAGCGTCTTGCGGGAGGATTTCGCGTAAATCAGCGACCAAGCTCGCAAGTTGGCGAGGATTTTCGATATTCCGGCTAAACAGAATCACCCCCGCAGGCTCTTTGGCGCGCAAGAGGGCTGCCTCTTCCGCACGAAGCGTAACGCCGGCAATGCCGACAATGGCAGCCCGCATCCTTTTCCCCAAGTCCTTGGACTTTTCCCCCTGGCTCTCAGAATCGGGCGACCGCGCAATCCGCTGCCTTGGCGCGAAGACGGCGGCAAAATCCCTCCGCATCGCTATAACTGGCAAAGCCGTCCGTCCGCACGCGCCAAAACGTGCGCCCCTGAAGCTCCACTCGGGAGATAATCGGCTTCCGATTGCGAAGCAATTCAGGAAACTTGTGCAAAAGCCGCTCCCATTCTGCCCGTGCAGCCGCCTCTGTCGGCAGCGATGCAAGCTGCACCTCTTGATTGCGTGAGAAAGCCTCGGAGCGAGTTGCGCCGATCTTCGCCGGCGTTGCGGCGGTAGCACCCGTATTCGGCGTCGCCTGGCTTCCATGAGGCAAGCCCGCTCCTGCAGCCACCGCTGTTCCTGGTCCCATTTGAGGCGAGGGAGCGCCCGGGCTCACTGCTCCATTTGAGGGCTTATTGAGATCGGAACTCGTCTGCGGTTGCGCAGCCAGCGCCTCGACCGGAGATGTAGTCTCAGTGCCGGATGCGGCCGTAGACTCGGCCGTGCCGGCTCCGGAGTTTCCTCCAGTGTTTCCTTCCGCCCTTTCGAGCATCTGCGGAGCCGGTTTTTCGGCCGAGGCCGCAAGGTGAGCCGCTCCGTCGTCCCCCTGGCCTGAGAGAATATCCGAATCTGCCTCGGCGATCTTCATTCCGCCCGCGTCCTGCGGTTTTACCCGGATAGGACCATTCTCCGGGGCGATCACCGGCACCCCGGACGGGCTCCCCCCTATGTTCCATGCCACGAGAAAAAGCAGCAACACTGCTCCTATCGCTCCCGAGGTAAGCGCGAGGCGTTTGGTGGTGGGATCCATTCCGCCACGACGCGGTATGCGATACGTCGGTGGCGGAATTTCTAATTCTTCGCGCGAAAAGCTGTTGCCTTTACGGACTTCGCTGGTCATTGATCAGCGCATCTCCTCGACAGGAGTGACCCCCATTACCGCGAGGCCGGAGCGGATGACCACCGCTGTAGCTGCTACCAAGGCAAGCCGCGCCAGGGTAAGCTCTCGCGCATCGGCGAGCAAAAAACGCAGCGCGGCATCATCTCGGCCTCGGTTCCATAGTGTATGAAAATCGGCGGCCAAGTCATAGAGGAAAAACGCAATTCGATGAGGCTCGCGCGCGAGGGCAGCGGTTTCCACCGTGCGCGGCCAGGTGGCAAGGCGGCGAATGAGCCCAAGCTCCCCTTCATCGGTTAAAGCATCGATCGGCGCCTCTGCTAGGGCCGCTTCGTCCAGAGCGGCCTCCCCAAGCTGTTGGGCTGCCAGACGCAAGACCGAGCGGCATCGTGCGTGTGCGTATTGCACATAGAAAACGGGGTTCTCCCGGGTTTGTGCCAATACCGCCTCGAGATCAAACTCCATCTGTGCGTCGTTCTTGCGTGTGAGCATAATGAAGCGGATCACGTCGCGCCCGACCTCGTCGATGAGGTCTCGCATCGTCACAAAGGTTCCTGCGCGCTTGGACATACGAATAGGCTTGCCGGCCCGCAGGACATGCACGATTTGGCAGAGCAACACCTCAAGCTGCGCGCGTCCGTCAGGCGCCAAAGCCCGAACGGCTGCCTGCATACGGGGCACATATCCCCCGTGATCGGCGCCCCAGACATTGATCATGATTTGCGCACCGCGCGCGATTTTATCCTGGTGATAGGCGATATCACTGGCAAAATACGTAAAACTTCCATCCGACTTGCGGAGCGGGCGGTCGACGTCGTCGCCGAATTGGGTGGCCCGAAAAAGAAGCTGAGGGCGCGGCTCCCAATCATCGGGCAACTTGCCCTTTGGGGGCTCAAGCACCCCCTCATAAACAAGGCCACGCGCGGCAAGCTCCGCGATGACTTTTTCAACGGCACCCGCTTCCACCAAAGCACGTTCGGACGTAAAGATGTCATGCTCTACACCAAGCGCGGCGAGGTCTTCGCGGATGCTTTGCATCATTGCTGCGACAGCGGTGTTGCGCACCGGCTCAAACCATACGGCCGGATCGGCAATACTCAGGTCCGGGCCGGCCAAACTGGGCCCATGAGTCCGCGCCAACGCCTCTCCAACCGGAACAAGATATTCCCCCTGATATTGCAGACCGCCGGGCACTTTGGCCGAAAACTCATCGGCACTGATGGGATTGCCGAGCGCTCGCAGGTATCGCCAGTAAGCAGCCCACGCCAGAGCCGTAATCTGGGAGCCGGCGTCATTCACGTAAAATTCTTTGGTAACTTTATAACCAGCCTTTTGGAGCAGTCGCGCAACGGCATCCCCCACCACGGCGCCACGGCAATGCCCGATATGCATCGGCCCCGTCGGATTCGCCGAGACGTATTCCACATTCACGCGCGTGCCATTGCCCACCGAGCTATCGCCATAGGCTTCTCCGGCGCGAAGGATCAACGGAATCTGGGCGCGCCATGCCTGAGGTTTCAGTCTGATATTAACAAAGCCGGGCTTGGCCCACTCGGCTGACGCAACCTCCGGCCTTGCCGTCAGTCCTTCTGCCAGTGCTGCCGCCAGCTCCGCCGGCGCCTTCCGTGCCGCTTTCGCCACAATAAAAGCCGCATTCGTGGCCAGTTCACCGTGTTGGGCCTCGCGCACCGAACTCACTTCCACGCGTGCTAGGACTTCCTCGGTTACGGACGGAACAAGCTCCGTCAGGACAGCAAGCACGCTTTCGCGCACCTGCGCATAAATGTTTTGGTCCATAGGCAACCTTAGCTAGAAAAAAAGGGATCGGTCAGACGCCGATGTTCATCCATCGCAAAACGATCGGTCATCCCGGCAATATAATCGCATACGACTTGAGCCGCCTGCGCCGAGCCGGCCGCCCCTGCCCGTTCCCGCCATTCGTCGGGAAGGAGCATGGGATCAGCGTAAAAAAGGCTAAATAACTCCCGGGTCAGGCGCTTGGCCTTGCCTGCCATCCGACGCAGCCTCCAGTGCCGATACATCCGTGTGTAGAGAAATGATTTGATCCGCAGGTTGGCCTCCGCCAACGACGGACTAAAGGCCACTACGGGTCTTTGTGCATGGCGAATCGCATCAGCATCGCTTGGGGCCAAGGCTTCCAGGCGGGCATTGGTCTCGGCAATCACGTCCCGTATCAGGGTGTTGATCACTCGCCGAATAGTCTCATGACGCAAGCGGGAGATTTCCCGCTCGGAGCAAACACGCCGAGCGGCGGCATATGCCTCCCCCACAACGGGAAGCTCGGCAATCTCGGCAAAGCTAAAAAGCTGTGCACGCAGCCCATCATCGAGATCATGGCTATGATAGGCTATGTCGTCGGCCAATGCCGCGATTTGTGCCTCCGCTGACGGGTAGAGATGGAGTTCCAGAGGATGGCGTGCATTATAGGCGGCGACATAAGGGGGCGGATCGTGGAGCGGACCGTTGTGTTTGGCGAGGCCTTCGAGGGTTTCCCAAGTGAGATTCAACCCATCGAAGCCGGCATAACGGCGCTCGAGTTCGGTGACCACGCGAAGCGACTGGGCATTGTGGTCGAAGCCGCCAAACGGCTCCATGAGTTGCGCAAGCGCCTCCTCCCCCGCGTGCGCAAAGGGCGGATGCCCCAAATCGTGCGCCAACGCCAAGGCTTCGGCCAAATCCTCCTCAAGGCCGAGTGCCCGTGCGATAGAACGCGCAATTTGCGCTACCTCGATGGAGTGGGTTAACCGGGTGCGAAAGAAATCGCCTTCGTGGCTGACGAAAACTTGCGTTTTGTATTGCAGTTTGCGAAATGCCGCGCTGTGGATAATACGGTCTCGGTCGCGTTGCCAGGGCGTACGCGTTTCCGATTCCGGCTCGAGGTAAAGCCGTCCTCGCGCTGTTTCGGGGCGCACAGCCCAGGGCGACCGTGCAGAGGGGTAAGGTGGTGCCGCCATCTTCGCTTGCGGGTTAGCACCTCGCGGGACACCCTTCAATCCGGGACGTCATTGGCTTATGTTTTATGCATGTCCAGCAGTGTTGATCAGCCTGTGTTTTCCATCTCTGCCCGAGCTGCCGCCCGCCTCACAGAGGTTGCTCGCGCCGCCGCCAAGGAAACCGGGGCACAGCCCGCGCTCAGGGTGGAAGTGCTGGCCGGCGGATGTAGCGGCTTTCAATACCGCTTTGCCCTTGACGAAAACCCAAAACCCGACGACGTCATCATTGAGCGGGATGGTGCACGCGTGATCATCGACCAGGCAAGCCTGGAATTGCTTCACGGTGCCGAGCTCGACTTCACCGAAGCGCTGATGGGTAGCCATTTCGCGATCCGGAACCCGAACGCTGCTTCGTCGTGCGGTTGCGGATTGAGTTTCGCAATCGATTGAAACTCATGAAGCTTGCGACCTGGAACGTTAACTCGATCCGGATTCGGGAGTCGCAGGTACTCAGATGGATCGGTCGGGTCGAGCCGGATATTCTCTTACTTCAAGAAATCAAATGCGAGGAGCAGGCCTTCCCTACGGCCCGTTTCTCCGAGCTTGGCTATCAAACCGTCGTCGTAGGTCAAAAGGCTTACAATGGCGTTGCGGTGCTCAGTCGGATGCCGTTTACTGTTCGGCATCGCGGATTGCCGGGCCTTCCCCCGGAAGATACCCAGGCGCGCTATCTCGAGATCGAGACGCAAGGTATCCATATCTGCAATCTTTATGTTCCAAACGGCAATTCCGGCGGCGAAGCGGGTTTTGCCTATAAACTCCGATGGTTGGAGCTTTTGGCACGGCACGCGCAGGCTTTGTTAGAAGTCGATCTTCCCGTCATTCTTGCCGGAGATTTCAACATATGCCCCACCGATAACGATTTCGCGCCCGGGGCGCTTGCTGCCGATGACGCGCTGCGGAGGCCGGAAAGTCAGGCAGGGTTTTTTACGTTGCTCTGGCTCGGGCTTACTGACGCCGTTCGCGAGCTCTGGCCAGATCGAGCGATCTATACGTTCTGGGATTATCAAGGCGCAGCGTGGCAGCGCGATCTTGGTCTTCGGATCGATCACACCCTGCTTGCGCCAACTTTGGCCGAAGCTCTTGTGAAAGCAGAGCCGGACCGCAGCGTGCGGGGCGAAGCCCAGCCTTCCGACCATGTGCCCGTCTTCATCGAGCTCGCTCTTTAAGCCTGCGGCATCCCAGAGAAGCGTAGTCGATACGCCGTACCGGCCATGAAATTTCGTCGTGAGGCGAACGAACGCTTGGAGAGGGAGCAACCCCCGGAGAGCAATGCCATGGAGCGGCCTGAAGTTCCGGCGGCGCATTATCGTGAGCCACAAAAGGGTACTTATCTGTCTCCTGGGAGAATTGGGGCAGACTCGCTCTCGGCCAGCTGCCCTATGCCGCTGGTAAGCCTCCCTGCCGGTAAACGCGGCCCCCTAAAAGGCGTAACTTGTCACTCGCGTTGATATCCAAATTGGGTTACCTTTTCCGCGCTCAACGCGAGGGACAATGCAGACTCATTCTACACGCAGAAAATCAACAGTAGATGAAAGTAAGTTATTGATTGCAGCCGATAAATATCTGAAAGAGAAACGTATAATACCAAGCATGCATCCGAAACCCCGTCGGCTTCATGGAGCTCGCCCCCCGGCTCGCTCATTATCTGCTCTTCCCTCTCGCGGCCAAAAACAAGACTCGAATCGCTACTACCGAAGTTTGATGGGTCCTCTGCGGGCCATCCGGCGGTGCTGCCTACTGCTCGGCTGGACCTTGCTGGCCATTCCGATCCAAGCCGTGCTCATTCGCCTTCCAGGGCCCGGGAAGGCTCGTTTTGCTCGGGTCTACTGGTCGCTTGTGCTTCGCATTCTGGGCGTCAAGGTTCGGGTTATTGGCACGCCCGCGAAGCTCGCTATTCGCAGGGAACGCCCGGTTATTTTCGTCGCCAACCATTCTTCATGGCTCGATATTCCAGTGCTGGGCGGTACCCTTTTCGCTTGCTTCGTTTCCAAGGAAGACATCGCACACTGGCCGATGATCCGAACGATAGCCCGGCTTGGGCGAACGGTTTTCGTCAGCAGACAGCGGACAAGCATCGAGCGCGAGCGCGAGGAAATGCGCATGCGGCTGGCGGAGGGCGACAATCTCGTCCTTTTTCCGGAAGGGACAACCTCCGACGGTAGTCGCGTGCTGCCGTTCCGCTCAACTTTTCTCTCGGTCGTAGAGGGCTTGTCCGGGACGCAAAGCGCGCTTCCCCCGCTCGTGCAACCCGTGTCCGTAGCTTACGATAGGCTTTGGTGGTTGCCCACACAGCGTTGTCATCGGGCTCTTTTTGCCTATTATGGCAATCACACGATCGGCTCGCACTTTTGGCGTTTGGTGCAAAATACCGGCATGCGAGCGAGCGTTTTGCTGCATGAACCTATCGACCCTACCTTTTTTCCGGACCGAAAGGCTTTGGCCCAAGAGCTTCAGGCCCGGGTTGCCGCGGGGGCGGCAATGCTCAGGCAGAATCGTGATGCGGTTCCGCTTTCGCCCCCCGCTCCCCTTGGCTTCTACCGCACCACTTCCGCGGAAACATAACCCTTTGATTGACACCCATGCGCTTCAACTTTTGTCTGGTATGCCCACCCTACAAAGCCGAACCCAATGCTGCCTTCGGAAACATGTCGCGTCTTTGGCATATCCTGTCATATCTCGATGCTCTGTCCGGACCGCAACGGTGAGCGGGGAGTAGGCAAAAAGCTATGGACGTCATCGCTGGCCCCGCGGCGCAAACACCTTCGCTCGCCCGAAATATCGAAATGCAAGAATCATTGATGGAGAATTCGATCCCAGGAGGACCGCGAACAAACCGGCGAAGGGTGCATGTTTTGACCTGGGGCTGCCAAATGAACGTTTATGACAGCACCCGCATGGTTGAGGCGATCGCCCCCTTAGGTTTTTCGGAAACTGAGAATCCGGCTGAGGCGGATCTTGTGATTTTGAATACGTGCCATATCCGCGAGCATGCCACCGAGAAGGTCTTCAGCGAGCTTGGCCGCCTTCGCCTCTACAAAGAAGCCCGAGCCCGCAAGGGGAACCGGATGATCTTGGCCTTGGCGGGATGCGTGGCTCAGGCCGAAGGAGAGCAAATTCTGGCCCGCGCACCTTATGTTGATCTGATCGTCGGCCCTCAGAGTTATCATTATCTTCCGGGCTTGGTTCTGCGTGCGCAAAAGGGCGAGACCGGCATCGTAGCCACCGACTTTCCGCCCGAAAGCAAGTTCTCATACCTTCCTCCCAAAGAAACAGAAGCAAACCACCGCAAAATTTCGGCGTTTTTGTCCATTCAGGAAGGATGCGACAAATTTTGCAGCTTCTGCGTGGTCCCCTACACCAGGGGGGCTGAGTATAGTCGCTCCGCCGCAGAGATTTTGGCCGAGGCCCGTACGCTCTTGGCCCACGGAGCCCGAGAAATCGTGCTTTTAGGCCAAAATGTAAATGCCTGGCATGGAGAGGGTCTCGACGGCCGAACCTGGAAGCTCGGCCGGCTGATACGAGCCTTGGCAGAGCTTCCGGGCCTCGTGCGGCTTCGTTACACCACCTCCCATCCTCGGGATATGGATGCCGATCTGATCTCCGCCCACGCAGAAGTCGGGGTGCTTACGCCATTTTTACACTTGCCTGTGCAATCCGGGTCAGACCGAATTCTTTCGGCAATGAACCGGCGGCATTCTCGGGCCGATTATCTCCGCCTGGTTGAGCGCATTCGCAAATCCCGCCCGGATATCGCCCTTTCCTCCGATTTTATCGTCGGTTATCCGGGCGAGACGGATGCCGACTTCGAGGACACGCTCTCGCTCATCAGGTCGGTCGGGTTTGCGCAGGGCTACGCGTTCAAGTTTTCGCCGCGACCTGGGACACCAGCCGCAAATGCCGCTGCGCAGACGCCGGAAGACGTGAAAAATCTCCGCTTGAAACAGTTGCAAGCGGTGTTGCGCGAGCAGCAACACGCTTTTGCCGGCTCTTGTGTGGGGCGCGTTCTTCCCGTGTTGTTTACGGATAAAGGGCGCCACCCGGGTCAAATTTTAGGAAGAACGCCTTATATGCAGCCTGTGCATGTCACGGGTCCCACGACCTATATAGGAGCCGAGGTTTCTGTTCGGATCGAACACGTTCATCCGAATTCGCTCTCCGGTGTGGTGGTCAACACTTCGTCTTCTTGAGAGGAGCAAAGCCGCGCTTGAATTACCCGTCTTCCCCTTCCCAGACTCTCGGCCGCACGACGCAGAACCATGCCGTCACCTTGCAGTTTCCCGACAACCTTTTGCTGCCGCTTTTGCTCGGCGATCACGACAGACACCTCGTGCGCCTAGAGCAGCGCCTTGGCGTCAGGTTATCGTGTCGCGGCAATAGGATTGCCATATCCGGCGATCCGAGCCGTGTTGGGAGTGCGCAATCGGCGCTGCGTGAGCTTTACGGGCGTTTGGAACGGGGACTCGGTATCAACGCAAGCGATGTTGACGCTGCCATACGCCTCGCTCTGCCCGAGAACGAGGAAGTCGACTCGCTCCCCACGGATTTGCCCGCCATTCACACGCGGCGGGGCGCGGTGGTGCCGCGAAGCGCCAGACAAGCGAAATACATGGAGCTCTTAAGCCGGCATGACATGGTTTTTGCCCTCGGGCCGGCGGGAACCGGGAAAACCTATCTTGCCGTTGCGCAAGCGCTGGCAATGCTCCAAGCCGGTCATGTCGACCGCATCGTGCTTTCCCGCCCGGCGGTAGAAGCCGGGGAACGGCTCGGTTTTCTCCCTGGCGATATGAAAGAGAAAATCGATCCTTATTTGCGACCTCTCTATGATGCCCTCTACGATCTCCTCCCTGCGGAACAGGTTGCGCGTCGCTTAAACAACGGTGAAATCGAAATTGCCCCGCTTGCTTTTATGCGTGGTCGCACTCTAGCGCACGCCTTCGTAATTTTGGACGAAGCACAAAATACGACGCCCATGCAAATGAAGATGTTTCTCACCCGTATGGGCGAGGGTGCGCGCATGGTGATCACCGGAGATCCGAGCCAAGTTGATCTTCCGAGAGATCAAGTCTCCGGTCTTGTTCACGCTCTCACTATCTTGGAAGGCGTGAAAGGGATTGCGGTTGCGCGCTTCGATGAGCGCGATGTCGTCCGGCATGAACTCGTCGGGAGAATCGTCGCTGCATACGCACGGGCAGAAGAGTCCTCGCCTCCCGCACCGAAAGTCAGGCGTTCGCGGCAGGAAAAATCGCTGTCGAACAATGCAAACGGAGATGGGCAGTAGCACCGATCAGACGGCCGGCTCAGCGGTCATCATTGAAGAGCCGCAGTGGCGAAGAGTTATCCGAAGACCGGAACAATTCATTCGCCGCGCGCTTGCGGCGACGCAGGTGCATGCCGAAGTTGTCCTAACATCGGACCGCGTCGTTCGTAAGCTCAACCTCCGTGACCGGGGAAAAAACAAGCCGACTAATGTCCTTACCTATCCGCCGGTGAAACCCGGTTTGGCCGGAACGATCGTGCTTGCTTTCGGAACAGTCCGCCGCGAAGGCATCGCCATGAACAAAAGGCTTATGAACCACTTCGCCCATCTTGTGGTGCACGGTGCGCTTCATCTGCGCGGCTTCGACCACGACAGAGCCGGTGCTGCGCGGCGCATGGAAATGATTGAAACTCGGCTTTTGCACCGGCTCGGCGTACCCGACCCGTGGAAGCGCATATGAAAGAGCCTCCAACAAAGGACGTGCCCCGCACGAGCACGCGGCTGCGCTTGTTCGACAAACTGATTAGTATCTTCACAAAGCGTCCAAGCGAGCAAAGCGTCCGCGAATCCATTGCCGAGTTGGTTGAAGAAGCCTCCGTGCCCGGCGGTTCCGGCACAATACAAACGCTTGATCGGCAAGAGCGAGCGTTAATCGCCAACGTCCTGCGATTGCGTGAAATAGTGGCCGACGACGTTATGGTACCACGCGCCGATATCGTTGCGATCCCCGCCGACATATCCCTTGAATCTTTAATGGCGCTCATTCGGCAAGAAGGGCACTCCCGCTTGCCCGTTTACCGCGAACAATTAGACGACATCATCGGGATGGTGCATATTAAAGACGTTTTTGCTTATGTGGGAACGCCGGAAGCTTTCCGCCTAGACGCCATCTTGCGAAAGCCGCTCTTTGTTGCACCCCAAATTCCCGTTCTCGACTTGTTGTTGCAAATGCGGCAAGCGCGCATGCACCTCGCGCTTGTGGTGGACGAATACGGCGGTATCGATGGATTGATAACCATCGAAGACTTGGTGGAAACGATTGTCGGTGATATTGCCGACGAGCATGATGAAGTCGAAAAACCCATGATAACCGAGCGTGCCGATGGTTCGCTGGATATCGATGCCCGCTTGCGTTTGGAGGACTTTGAAGCCCGCGTGGGAACAGTTCTCTCCGATGAAGAGCGGGCTGCAGATATCGATACCGTCGGAGGTCTTGTTTTCACTCTTGCCGGACGTGTACCCGCACGCGGGGAAGTCATTGGGCATCCATCGGGCATTGAATTTCGCGTTCTAGAAGCCGATGCACGCCGGATTCGGCGTTTACGCGTAAAAAAGATTGCAACCGCTGCGAATGCCCCCACCGAAAACCCGCCCGTTTCGAACAAATGATGTTTTTGGAAATAAACAAAACACGCGGTTTGCTCAAATACCGCTTTTGGGGTCGCTATCGTGTTCGACAACAGAACGGAGTTTTTGAAAATCTTCCGCTATGGAACTCTGCTCGTCTGGCCTTTGCTGAAGCATATTTTCCAGCTGCGGAGCAAGTCTTAGAGATAAATCGACTTCTGCATTCGCCCCCGGGCGATATGCTCCGAGCCTGACGAGATCCCGCATTTCCTCGTAAGTTGAAAGGATGGCACGGGCTTTTTTCACCATGTCGTCTTCTTCCGGTGTATAACACTGGTGTGCCAAGCGGGAGAGAGATCGCAAGACATCCACGGCGGGGTATCTCCCTCTATCCGCGATGTGGTTATCGAGAATAACGTGGCCGTCGAGAAGACTTCGCACGGCGTCTGCGACCGGTTCGGTGAAATCGTTGCCGTCGACAAGAACGGTAAAGAAAGCAAGCACCGTGCCCGAAGGCCTCTCGGCTTGCTCTTCTCCCGGGCCTGCGCGTTCGATCAAGCGCGGCAATTCGGCAAACACGCTCGGCGGAAAGCCGCGCGCGGCGGGAAGTTCACCCATGGCAAGGCCGATCTCGCGCAAAGCCGTACAGAACCGCGTAATACTGTCCATCAGAAAAAGAACGGATCGGCCCCGGTCGCGGAAATATTCGGCAATCGACATGGCTGTGTAAGCGGCTTCTCTGCGCATCACGGCGGAGGTATCGGATGTTGCAACGACAATAACGGCGCGCTCAAGGCCGGCCTTGCCCAGACCGTCTTCGATGAACTCACGGACTTCTCGGCCGCGTTCCCCGATAAGAGCAATGACGGTCACATCGCATTGGACATAGCGGGCAAGCATGGAAAGCAGAGTGGATTTTCCGACCCCGGCGCCGGCAAACAGCCCGAGTCGTTGGCCGGCACAGCAAGGCACGAAAAGATTCAAGGCGCGCACGCCCAAGTCCACTCGGGCGCCCAACCGGGCGCGTTGCGTGGCCAAGGGGGGAGAAGCTCGGACGAATTGCAAGGTATCCCCGACCGGCAAGGGACCACGCCCATCAAGCGGATTGGCCAATGGATCTATAATCCGGCCAAGCCAACCGGCACTGATTGAAAGCACCGGCCCCGAAGGCCGAAATTGCGGCTGCGCGGCGCGATCGGCACCGGTCCAATTGATAGATTCTTTGAGATAGGAAGCCGTCCCGCCCGGCCCCAACGCTTCCGTCTGATCGAACGGCATCACGCGTGCCACGCCATCGACAAAGCCAATGACTTCCGAAAGCACGGGGAGTCCGTCGTAACGGTACAAGTGGAGTCGCGTTCCAATGGTCATATGAGCCGATAACCCGGCGACATCCACGCTCAGTCCTGAAATATCGGTGATAGTGCCGTTCAGCCGAAACCCGCCCCAGTTTGCAATTTTCTGGCGCGCAGCCGCGATGCGTGAACGAACATTCTGATATTTACGCATTTTCAAAGTAAAAATTACCGCGCAGGTGTTTGTAGGCGGCGGATACCGGCAGATTGGTTGAGGACATACCGCTCGTCGGCCCTTCAGATCTATTTAAAAAACGATACACGACTCACAATTAAATATGCATTAACGAGTATGCGCGTCTATAATACACGCATCAAGAGAATTATGTGTTGCTTTACCGCCCAAAATGGTGGTAAGATTACACGCATAAGTAGTGAAAGGAGGGCTCCATGCGTGTACTGCTTGTTGAAGACGATCCCTCGGTATCACGGTCAGTCGCTTTTTTGTTACGCTCGAATGGTCTCGTGGTCGACCAAGTGGAGAGCGGAGAAGAAGCGCTTGAGCTCGCTCGGCACTACGATTACGACATCGTGGTGTTGGATCTGATGCTCCCCGACGTCGAGGGGTACGAGGTCGTGCGTCGCATGCGCGCCTCCCGGATCGATACGCCGGTCCTGGTGATATCCGGACAGGGCCGAATTCAAGCAAAAATAAAAAGCTTTGGCGTAGGGGCGGATGACTTCCTGTCCAAACCCTTCGATAAGGAAGAATTTAACGCTCGGATTCAAGCCATCGTCAGAAGAAGCAAAGGCTACAGCCATGCCGAGATTAATATCGGAAAATTAACCATCAATCTCGACAATCGCACCGCAAGTGTCGACGGAAAACCTATTCATCTGACAAGTAAAGAATACGCAATTCTCGAGCTTTTGATATTACGCCGAGGCTTCGTCCTTACGAAAGAAGCTTTTCTTAATCACCTCTATGGCGGAATGGACGAACCGGAAATAAAAATTATCGATGTCTTCGTCTGTAAATTGCGTAAGAAGCTGGCGCAAGCCGGTATCGATAACCTCATCGGCACGGTCTGGGGACGTGGATACATGCTTCAAGAGCCGGCTACCGAACCCCAGGTCCTGCAGCCTACTGAACATCGTCAACCTCTCGCAGCGGTCAATAGCTGATTTTTATACACAATGTGATCAAATAGAGACTCTGAAATCTCATTGCTTCGGAGGGCGGCACTAAAGGCTAAAGGCGAGCGTTAACGGGAAAGCGATGGATTTATCAGGCCTTGCCACTCTCCGGATAGGGACGGGTGCTGGCGAAAACGGGGAACATCTCTCGGTGTTCGGCGTGCCGATTTCCGCGGACGGGGTTACCGGCATCCTCCGCTTCAAGCGCAGCTTCCCAAAGACCGTCACCACAGCGTTGCCAGTGTGAGACCGAATACTTCATAAAAACCGTCAGAGCATCTCGGAGCCCGTGCCACATCGACCGAGAATACCTAAAGGCGTAACGCCGAAGCCTATGTCCCCAAAGCCACAACTGGCTTGACCCTCAAGTTCTTCAGCCCCGCCTCCCGGAGCAGCGGCCTTGAAACGCGGACCGCGGCCCGGCCTCGAGGAATGACGCCGTTTCAGGCCATTCCCTCCATCCAGTCAGCGGTAAGATAAGATCGGATGGAACAACACGCATCGCAGCCTGGGGCTAGACCCGCTCCCCGGCTCCGCGTAGAGGGACCGGGATAACCCGAACATTGCCACAGAATTATGCATCTTGGCCCTAAGTAACGGATGAAACCGCGCAAAACATTCCTGGTCACCGGCGGGTGTGGTTTCATCGGCTCGCATCTTTCCGAGGCGCTTTTGGCCCGCGGCGATTCCGTACGCGTGCTGGATGACCTTTCTTCCGGCCTGCTTAGCAATCTGCCGAAGGGCGCCGAGCTCATCCGAGGCAGCATCACTGAACCACGCTGCGTGCGTGAAGCACTCGCGGGCACCGACGGCTGCTTTCACCTCGCTGCCATTTCCTCTGTGGAACGAAGCCTCTCCGATTGGGTCGGCACACATCGGGTAAATCTCGAGGGAACCATCATTATCTTCGACGAATTGCGTAAACTTTCCGAAACCCGGATTATTCCCGTTGTTTACGCATCTTCTGCCGCGGTCTATGGCGAAGCATCGGAACTTCCGCTCAGAGAAGACATGCAGGCCCTGCCCCTTTCCGCCTATGGCGCGGATAAGCTCGGCTCCGAATTGCATGCGCGTATCGCCACCAAGGTTTTCGGCATTCCAGCGGTGGGCTTGCGGCTTTTCAATGTTTACGGGCCCAGGCAGGATCCCCGCTCGCCCTATTCCGGGGTGATCTCCCGTTTTTGCGATCGCCTTTGCCGCGGCGAGCCCGTGGAAATTTTCGGTGACGGGCAACAACAACGTGATTTCATTTTTGTGGCCGACGTTGTCGCGGCTTTGCTCAAAGCCATGGACCGCCCGCCCGCCGGCGCGGTACTGAATATCTGCACAGGAATCGGAACATCGATCGAAGCTCTTGCGAAACTCGTGTCCGAGCTTGGCGGAAGGCAGCTCCAGATCCGCTTCTCGCCTGCCCGCCCCGGGGAAATTCGCAATTCGGTCGGCTCGCCCGCCCGCGCTGCCGCGGCTCTCGGCCTGTCCCAACCCACGACGCTTCGAGAAGGCTTACCCCATGTGCTCCGCTGGTTGGAACGCTCTCTAAAATAGAGCAATTTGCCGAGGCTACCGTGACACAGACAGTCAGCCAAAACCATCTGGAACACGGCTCAGACGGCAAGGGAGAAAACTCATGGCAGACGTCGCGAAGTTTCGCATCGAGAAAGATGCACTGGGCGAAGTGCAGGTTCCGGCCGAGCGTCTTTGGGGCGCACAAACGCAGCGCTCCTACCTGAATTTTCCGATCGGAAGGGACCGTTTTCGCTGGCAACGGCCGGTGATCCGGGCCTTAGGTCTTGTGAAAAAATGCGCTGCCCTCGCGAACTTGGAACTCGGGCAGTTGCCGAAATCCAAAGTGGATCTCATCGTGCGCGCTGCGCAAGAAGTGATCGAGGGAAAGCTTGATTACGAATTTCCCCTCGTGGTCTTCCAGACCGGCTCTGGCACGCAAACGAATATGAACGCCAATGAAGTCATTGCGAATCGGGCAATTCAGATTGCCGGCGGCGTTCTGGGCTCAAAGGCACCGATCCACCCGAATGACGACGTCAACCGCAGCCAGTCGTCGAACGACGTTTTCCCCACGGTCATGCACATCGCTACAGTGGAACAGCTTCAGGATATCTTATTGCCGGCGGTGAAAGCGCTGCGCGAGACGTTCGCAGCCAAATCGATGGCATATCAGTCGGTTGTCATGGTCGGTCGGACACATTTGCAGGACGCAACGCCCATCACGCTTGGCCAGGTCATTTCCGGCTGGGTTGCCCAGCTCGATGAGGCGATGGCAGGGATCGAGCAAGCGATTGTCGGATTATTGCCGCTTGCCATCGGCGGCACGGCGGTGGGCACCGGGCTGAACGCGCATCCGCGGTTTGGTGAGATTGTTGCGCAGAAACTGGCCGAGGAAACCGGCAAAAAGTTTGTCTCGGGACCGAACAAATTTGCCCTTCTCTCGGCACATGATGCCATGGTGAATGCTAGCGCAGCCATGCGCACGCTCGCAGGAGCGCTCACGAAAATCGCGAACGACATTCGCCTTTACGCTTGCGGCCCGCGCGCCGGAATTGCCGAGTTGCGCATTCCGGAAAATGAACCAGGCTCCTCGATTATGCCAGGCAAGATCAATCCGACGCAGTGCGAAGCGCTGACCATGGTTGCAGTGCAAGTCTTCGGCAACGATCACGCCGTCGCATTTGCCGGCTCACAGGGTCATTTCCAGCTCAACGCTTACAAGCCGATCATTTTGCACAATGTCTTAGAATCGGCAGAGCTTTTGGCCGAAGCATGCCGATCGTTCGATGAACGCTGCGCACGCGGGATTGAACCGAACGAAAAGCGTATCAAGGAGCATCTGGAGAATTCCTTGATGCTGGTCACCGCGCTGAATCCGCATATCGGCTACGAGAACGCGGCCAAGATTTCGCTCACCGCCTATCGTGAGGGCATTTCGCTGCGTGACGCAGCACTGAAACTCGGGCTGCTCACCGCCGAGCAGTTCGATGCATGGGTGAAGCCAATCGACATGACCCATCCGCTCGCCATGGAAAACGAATAGGCGGTCTTACGGGTCTTGTTGGCGCGGTTTACCATTCCGTCGCCAGCCGATCGAAAACTCTCGACAGGCGAATACGCACCAGGGCCCGAAAAGCTTGCCGGAGCGGGAAATAGCGCGCGGCAGGCGTTAGTTTGCATATCTAACATTTTGCTTGCCCAAGATGCGGGGTTCGGGTAATCTTGCGCCCGTCGGAACCGAACGAGAGCCATTATGACCGCGTTTGCCCACCTGTCATCGTCGGAGTTAGATAAACTCACAGAGGCGGCCCTGACGCCGAGGCTAGGCGCCGAAGATCAGGCCCTCTTGAACATGCTGCTGCAGGACAAACAGCCCATCGCCCTGAACCCGCTCAAGCTGCCGGCGCGGCCACGCACCGGATTTTCCCGCCACGCCAAGCGGCGCGCCGAGGTGCGACAGGCGGCGCTCGCGCTCTTTGCCGAACGCGGCGTCGCGCAAACCTCGCTTACACGCATCGCCTCGAAGCTGGAGCGCTCGGCCGGCGCGCTCAGGATGCTCTACCCCGACAAAGCCGCCCTGCTCGCCGAAATCCTGCAAGCGCATCTGGCGGCGCTTCTCGAGGCCGTGGATGCCGCCGCGGCGCCCAAAGAATCCGCGCCGCGCAAAAGGCTTGAGGCCATGGCCGCCGCCTGCCTCAAGCTTCTGGCCGGGGAAGGGGCGGCGGTGCAGCGCATTTTCGCAAGCGCCTG
>JAIMBF010000032.1 GCA_023511585.1 Terriglobia bacterium | reverse complement strand
CGCCGCGCGCCCGCGGCACGATATCGTTGCGGTAGGCTTCCGCCTCGTTGCGCATCCGCTCGGCATCGGTGTTCGCGCGCTGCACGTCGCGGAAACTATCGATCACGGCGGCCGGCGGATCCACTTTCAGCAACTGCACTTGCGTGATCTCGACGCCCGCTTTGTATTTGTCCAGAACTGCTTGCGTGCCCGCGCGCACGGATTGTTCAATTTCCGCACGCGCCGCCGTCAAGGCCGGCTGAATCGGCGTGCGCCCGATGACTTCGCGCATCACGCTTTCGGCAACCGACTTGATGGTGCTTTCCGGGTTGCGGATCGAGAACAGAAAAGCGGGCGCATCGCTGATCCGCCAGAACACGGTGAAATTGACGTCGATGATATTTTCATCGCCGGTGAGCATCAGGCTCTCGGCCGGAACGTTCCGCGGCGGGGAGGGCTCGCCGGTTGTCTCGTCGCGCCCGCGGGAGCGATAGCCGATTTCGACTCGATTGATACGGGTGACCGCCGGCCGCTCGACGCTCTCGATCGGCCAGGGGAGGTGATAGTTCAGCCCGGGTGCGGCCGTGCGGACGAAGGCGCCGAAGCGCGTGACCACCCCGATTTGGTCCGGTTGCACGCGATAAAAGCCGCTGAGGAGCCACAAGAAGATCAACACCCCAAGCAGCAGCAGCACGCCGCGCCCGGCCCCCCGACCGCCGCCCCCAAACCGCGCGAAGAGCCGCGCCAAGTTTGGTCGCAGGTCTTGCCAGGGCGGGCGCGATCCCCAAGGCGGTTGCGGGCGCGGCCGTCCCGGGCGGCCAGGCTGCCCCCAGGGATTAGGACCACCGGGAGTCCAGGACATGCGTGCTCTCCTGCCAAATGCTTGCGCACCCGCGCGCAAGCTCTTCCTTCAGGCTTCGGCGAAACGAGGTGTTGGAAACAAGGCTCGGACAATGCATATCGATGCCAGCGGATGAACGCAACGGCAGGCTGTCGTCGGATGAAGGCGCGAGGGTTGATTGCCGCTGCAGAGAAAGGATGGCAAGCCAATGAATGAAACCATGGTGGAAGCGCTGCGGGACGTCTTGCGCACGGTTCGCGACCCGCAGACCGGCCAAGATATCGTCACCGCCGGCCTTGTCGAGAGCCTGCAGGAGCGCGACGGGCTGGTGCAGGTGGCGCTGCAGGTGGAGCGGGCGCAGGTGAGCGCCATGGAGCCGGTGCGCCGGGAAGTCGAACGCCTGCTGGCCCAACAACCGGGGGTGAAGAATGCCGCGGTGATTTTGACGGCGCATCGCGCATCGCCCCCGCCGCACGCGCGTCCGGCACAGCAGCGCCCCTCGCTTCTGCCGGAAGTGAAGGCGATTCTGGCGGTGGCCTCCGGCAAAGGCGGGGTCGGCAAATCCACCGTCGCGGTGAACCTGGCCGTGGCCTTGGCGCAGCGCGGGCACGCGGTGGGGCTGTTGGATGCCGATATCTATGGCCCGAGCCTGCCGCGCATGCTGGGGCTTGCGCGCAAGCCCGAAATCCGCGGGCCGAAGGGAAAGGAAGTGATGGTTCCGCTCACTGCTTGGGGGTTGAAGGCGATGTCCATCGGCTTTCTGGTGGATGAGGAAACCCCGATGATTTGGCGCGGACCCATGGTGATGGGGGCGCTGGAGCAGATGATGGGCCAGGTGGACTGGGGGGCGCTCGATCTGCTTGTGGTGGATATGCCGCCCGGTACCGGCGATGCGCAGCTGACCATGGCGCAGCGCGCCTCGCTCAGCGGTGCGGTGATCGTCTCCACCCCCCAAGACATCGCGCTTTTGGATGCGCGGCGCGGGGTGCGCATGTTCGAGCGCGTGCGCGTGCCGGTGCTCGGAATTGTGGAGAACATGAGCTATTTCTGCTGCCCGAATTGCGGCCATCGGGCGGAAATCTTCGGCCATGGCGGTGCGCACCGGGAAGCCGAGCGGCTTGGCGTTCCGTTTTTGGGCGAGGTGCCGCTGCTTTTGGAAATCCGCACCGCCTCCGACCGCGGCGCGCCCGTGGTGGCCGCGGCGCCAAACAGCGAGAGCGCGCGGGCTTTTGCCGCCGTTGCCGAACGCGTCTGGCAGCGGCTTCAGGAGCAGATCGCGGGCGCACCCCCGCCCCCGCGCATTGTCATCGAGTAGCGGCCGCAAAGCGCGCTCGCCCGGCCGGCCGAGGCAGACCGGCTCGGAACGCGTGCGATCAGGCGAAGGCGGAGGCGCGTTTGACCAAAGCCGAAAGCCGATGGCGGAAGAGCTCGGCGCGGGCGGCGCGGTCGTTTGTCATGTAATTCAATTGCAGCACATAGCGCGTGCCCAGATATTGCTTATGCCCGTGCCAGGCCTTCGACGAGTTGGGAAAGACCAAAAGCGTGCCGTCCACGGGCGGAACTTCCACCACATAATCCTCCAGGCTGTGCGGGCCGCGCAGCAGGCGGAGGCACCCTTCGTGCTGCTCCCAGGCTTCTTGTGCGGGATTGAGATAGAGCAGCACGGTGACGCGTTTGGCGGCCGAGTCGCAATGGATCAGGCCGTCGCGTTCCGTGGATTGGCCGCGCAGCGTGATCATGGTGGCCGCATCGGAGAGATCGAGCGCGAATCGCTCGGCGATGATACTGCGCAGCGTGGGCCCCTCCATCTCGGCGACCAACGCGCGCGCGGCAGGCCCCAAGGGGAGTGCGGAAATCGGAAACGAGCCCCGGCGCTGCATGCGCGGCAAGTCCTTCATCACCGCTTTTAAAGAATCGGGCGGCACGAAGCGGCGAACAACGAGGTGGGGGAAGGGGTCGCTGGCCACCGGCGTTTCCCGGAGCGCCGCATAGTCAAGCATGGGCATGGAATCCTCGTTTGCGGAGAGAAATCGCAAACCTACCACCGTTTCGCCGCTTTGCCCAGTAAGTGCTTGGCGAAACGGCGGAACACGGCCCGGTGGGAGGGCGGCGGGGCGATTGATCCGACCTCTGCGCATCGCTATGGGGTTGCCCCGTTATGGACGCCACCTTTCCGGAACAGGCCTTGGAAGGGCCGCTGGCCGCCTATCGCGCCAAATTGCAGGCCGGCGAGCTGCAAACGGATCCGGCGCAAGCCTTGCTGGCGGAGCGGCTTCAGGACCTCTGGCAACGCTTGCGCGGCTATGATCCGCCGCTGCGCCCGGCGGAGGGCGGCCTGCTCGAGCGGATTTTGCGCCCGCTCAGGGCGAGCAACGGCGCCGGGCGCCCGCCGCCGCAAGGGCTATACATCGTGGGCGAAGTCGGGCGCGGGAAATCGATGCTGATGGGGTTGTTCTTCGCCTCGGCAGAGGTGACCCGCAAGCGGCGCATTCATTTCCACGCCTTCATGCAGGAGGTGCATGGCCAGTTTCACGCATTGAAGCGGAACCACCCTGAGATCGGCGACCCTATTCCGCTGCTCGCCCATATCATTGCCGAGGGCGCAAGCCTGCTTTGTTTTGACGAATTCCAGATCAACGACATCGCCGATGCGATGATTCTCTACCGGCTGTTTGAGGCGCTGTTTTCGCGCGGCGTGGTGGTGGTGGCCACATCGAATACCGCGCCCGAGAATTTGTTTCGCGATCAACCCGGACGCGACGCCTTGCTGCCCTTTATCGCCTTGCTCAAACGCCACCTGGAGGTCTTGGTCTTGGAGGGAAAGCGCGACTGGCGCCGCGGCCGGCTGAAGACGCTGCCGACCTGGTTCGTGCCCGCAAACGCCGAGGCGGAAGCCGCGCTTTCCACGATTTTTGCCGAGCTTGCCGAAGGTGCGCCGCCGCGGCCGAGACGGCTCTCGGTACTCGGACGCGAGCTGGAGATCCCGCTTGCGGCCGGGCCGGTGGCCCGCTTCGACTTTGCCGCCCTATGCGCGCGCCCGCTGGGTGCGGCCGATTATCTGGCGCTTGCCACCCATTTCCCGGCGTTGATCGTGGAGCGCATTCCACAATTGCTTCCCGAGCAGTCTCAAGAGGCAAGACGGTTTATCACCTTCATCGACGCGCTTTATGAACATCGGGTGAAGCTCTATGCCTCTGCCGCGGCGCCCCCGGATGCGCTTTATCCGTCCGGTGAGGAGGCGGCGATGTTTACCCGCACGGCATCGCGATTGATGGAGATGCAAAGCGAGCAATACCTCGCTTTGCCGCATCTGACTTAGGCGAGCAAAGCACGCATGCACGGGCGGGGTTGCACGCAAGATGCGCCGTTCTTCGGTTTGGCTTGCAGCGGTTTCGGCGATAAGGTAGTGACGAAACCCCTTGGGAAGGCTACGCCCTTAAATTTCGCCTGCTTGGTTTCGGCACATCCGTTTTGGCGGCTTGGCCTTGGTTCGTGGTGAGGAGCGTTTTATGGCCCGGAAAAAGATTGCACTCGTCGGCGCCGGCAATATCGGCGGGACACTCGCCCATTTGATTGGTTTGAAGGAGCTTGGGGACGTTGTGTTATTCGACGTCTTCGGCGGGGTGGCGGCCGGCAAAGCCTTGGATATCGTCCAGGCGGGCCCGATCGAAGGTTTTGACGCCGAAATTACCGGCGGTTCGGACTATGCGGCCATTGCCGGGGCCGACGTGGTGATTGTCACCGCGGGATTTCCGCGCCAACCGGGGATGTCGCGCGACGATTTGGTTTCCAAAAACGCCGGCGTGATTGCCGAAGTGGCCGCCGGCATCAAGCGCTATTGCCCGGACGCGTTTGTTATCGTCATTACCAATCCGCTGGATGCGATGGTTTGGGTGATGCAGCAGAAATCGGGCCTGCCGCCGCAGCGCGTAGTGGGCATGGCCGGGGTGCTCGATTCCGCGCGCTTTCGCTTGTTTCTGGCGCAGGAGTTCCGTGTTTCCGTGGAAGACGTAACCGCCTTCGTCTTGGGCGGGCACGGCGATACCATGGTGCCGCTGACGCGTTATTCCACGGTTGCCGGAATTCCCATCCCCGATCTCATTGCGATGGGCTGGACCACGCAAGAGCGCATTGACGCCATTGTGACAAGAACCGCCAACGGCGGCGGGGAAATTGTGAAACTGCTTGAGAAAGGCAGCGCATTTTATGCCCCCGCCTCGGCGGCGATTGCGATGGCCGAGAGCTATCTGAAGGACAAAAAGCGGGTTCTGCCCTGCGCGGCCTGGCTGAACGGCGAATACGGCGTGAAGGATCTTTATGTCGGCGTTCCCGTGGTGATCGGCGCGGGCGGCGTGGAACGCATTGTCGAGATCAAGCTGAACGCGGCCGAACGCGCTTTGTTTGAAAAGTCGTGCGAAGCGGTGCGGGCGGTGATCGAAGCAGCCAAGCGCTTGGTTGGTTAGCAGATGAATATCCACGAATATCAGGCCAAGGCGCTCTTGCGCGGCTTCGGCGTCGCGGTGCCGGAAGGGCATGTGGCCTGGACGCCCGAGGAAGCGGAACGCGCGGCAAGAACGCTCAATGCGCCGCTTTACGTGGTCAAAGCGCAAATTCATGCCGGCGGGCGCGGCACCGGGCATTTTGCCGATGACCCTTCGGGCAAGGGCGGCGTGCGTTTGGCCAAAACGCCGGAGGAGGTGCGCGCGGCGGCCGGGGCCATGCTCGGCCATGTTCTGGTAACGAAACAGACGGGGCCGCGCGGGCGAAAGGTGCAGCGGGTTTACGTGGAAACCGGGTGCGAGATTGCGCGCGAGCTCTATCTTTCCATGCTGATCGATCGCAGGCACGGACGCATGGGAATGATCGCGTGCGGTGAGGGCGGGGTGGAAATTGAGGAGCTGGCCGCGCGCGCACCCGAGAAGATTTTGCACATCAGCCTTGATCCGGCCGCGGGCGTGCAGCCGTTTCATGCACGCAAGCTGGCATTTGCGCTCGGCTTGGGGGGCGGTTTTGCGCAGCCCTTTGCAGAACTTTTGGGCGGGCTCTACCGCGCCTTTCTGGAATTGGACGCGTCGCTGATTGAAATCAATCCCTTGGTGGTGACGAAAGCGAACACGCTTGTTGCGCTGGATGCCAAACTCGGCTTCGACGATAACGCGCTCTATCGGCACCCGGAGATTGAGAAACTTCGCGACGAAGCGGAGGAGGATCCGAAAGAGCTGGAAGCGGCGCGGTTCGGACTGAATTACATTGCGCTGGACGGCACGATCGGCTGCATGGTGAACGGCGCTGGGCTTGCCATGGCGACGATGGACATTATCCGACTTTACGGCGGAAAGCCTGCGAACTTTCTGGATGTCGGCGGCGGCGCAACGCAAGAGCGCGTGGCCGCGGCATTCCGAATCATTCTTTCCGACCCGCATGTGGAAGCCATTTTGGTAAATATTTTCGGCGGCATCATGCGTTGCGATATTATCGCGGAGGGAATTGTCGCAGCCGCACGGGAGACGGCATTGAGCGTGCCGTTGGTGGTGCGTTTGGAAGGCACCAATGTGGGCTTGGGAAAGGAGATTCTCGCGCGCTCCGGCTTGCCCATTATCTCGGCGGAAAACTTGGCCGATGCGGCGGAAAAAGTGGTGAACGCGGTGCGGGAGCACGTGTGATGGCGATTTTGGTCAATCGAGACACGCGCGTGATCACACAAGGATTTACCGGAGCGCAGGGGACATTTCATTCCGAACAGGCCATTGCCTACGGCACCCGTGTCATGGGCGGCGTGACCCCGGGCAAAGGCGGGATGACGCATCTCGGCCTGCCGGTGTTTGACACCGTGGCCGAAGCGGTTGCCAAAACGGGCGCGACGGCCACGGCCATTTACGTGCCGCCGGCCTTCGCGGCGGATGCGATTTTGGAAGCCATCGATGCGGCCGTTCCTTTAATCGTCTGTATCACCGAGGGGATCCCGATTTTGGATATGGTGCGCGTGAAACGCGTGCTGGAAGGCAGCGCGTCGCGCCTGATCGGCCCCAATTGCCCCGGTGTCATCACCCCCGAAGAATGCAAGATCGGCATTATGCCCGGCCATATTCATCGCCGCGGGCGGATCGGCATCGTTTCGCGCTCGGGAACGCTGACCTATGAAGCGGTTGCGCAAACCACGGCCGCGGGGCTTGGGCAAAGCTCCTGTGTGGGGATCGGCGGAGATCCCGTGAAAGGAACGGATTTCGTGGAAATCCTCGATATGTTTTTGCACGATCCGGAAACCGAGGGAATTATCATGATTGGTGAAATCGGCGGCGAGAGCGAGATTGAAGCCGCGGAATTCATCGCCAAGCATAAGATCAAAAAACCGGTTGTCGGGTTCATCGCAGGGGTGACCGCGCCTCCGGGCAAGCGCATGGGGCATGCCGGCGCCGTGATCAGCGGCGGGCGTGATACAGCGCTTGCGAAGATGGAGGCGATGCGGGCGGCGGGCATTACCGTTGCCGAAAGCCCGGCCGCGCTGGGCAGCACCATGTTGCGCGTGCTGCAGCGTTAGCGGTGCCTCGTTCCCATTTTCGTTGCAGACGGCTGCATGCCGGTTGGCCGATCGCTACCATCGTGTAATTGCGCAAAGGAAGGAAAACGCAATGCCGGGCGTTGACATTCTTGCTACCGCGTTCAACGGCACGAATGCCACGTTTCTTGCAGACATGTATGCGAAATGGGTGAGAGGCCCCGCATCGGTCGACCCGAGTTTTTCGCAATTGTTCAGCACGCTTAACGATGAGGCGCGCGCGGTGCTGACGGATGCCATGGGGGCTTCCTGGGCGCCGCGCAAGGCCGCCTTTATCGAAAAGACGGAGGCGGAAGCGGCGCCGAAAGCAGCACCCAGCGAAGAGGAGATTATTGCCGCGGCCCGAGATTCGCTGCGGGCACTGATGCTGATTCGGGCCTATCGCGTGCGCGGGCATCTTGAGGCGAAACTGGATCCGCTGGGGCTGCAAATCCCGAAACCGCATCCCGAGCTTGACCCTGCTTCCTACGGGTTTACGGAAAACGATTACGACCGCCCGATTTACATCGATTTCGTGCTCGGGCGAGAGAAGGCCACTTTACGAGAAATTCTCTCGATTGTCCGCGAGAGTTATTGCGGGCCGATCGGCGTTGAGTTCATGCATATTCAGGATCCGGATCAAAAATCCTGGATCCAACGCCGCATGGAGGGGGCACCTTGGCGTAATCGATATCATGCGGAGGAACGCCGGGAAATTCTGCGGCAATTGACGGAAGCGGAAGGCTTTGAAGTCTTTTGCCAAAAGCGGTTTGTCGGCACGAAGCGTTTCGGCCTGGAAGGCGGGGAAGTTCTGATCCCGGCGCTGCATACCATTATTGCGCACGCGGCGGCGGACGGCGTGCAGGAAATCTGCATCGGCATGCCGCATCGCGGACGGCTGAACACGCTTGTGAACGTGATGCAAAAATCCCTCGCTGCGGTCTTTAGCGAATTTCAAGGCGGCAGCGCCAACCCGGAAGATGTGCAAGGTTCGGGAGATGTCAAATACCACCTCGGCACGTCGACGGACATCGAAATTCAAGGCCGGCGCGTGCATCTTTCGCTGCAGCCCAATCCCTCGCATCTCGAGGCGGTGGATCCCGTGGTGGTGGGCAAAGTGCGCGCGCGCCAGGATATGGCGGGCGATATCGTGCAAAGACGCTCCGTTATGGGCATTCTGATGCACGGGGATGCCGCATTTGCGGGCCAAGGTCTTGTCTATGAGACTTTGGCCATGAGCCAGTTGATCGGCTATCGCACCGGCGGCACGGTGCATATCGTGGTGAACAACCAGATCGGATTTACCACGGTGCCGGCGCATGCGTATTCCGGACTTTATTGCACAGACGTTGCGAAGTCGATACAAGCGCCGATTTTTCACGTCAACGGCGACGAGCCGGAAGCGGTTTTGTTTTGTGCGGAAATGGCGGCCGCGTATCGCCAGCAATTCGGGGCGGACGTGGTGCTGGATATCGTGTGTTATCGGCGCCACGGCCACAACGAAACGGATGAGCCGGCATTCACCCAGCCGGTTATGTACAAGACCATTCAATCGCGGCCGACGACGCGGGCGATTTACGCTTCGCGCCTAACGCGCGAAGGCATCATCGCGGCCGATGAAGCGGAAGCGATGATGAACGACGTTATGGAGAAATTGGAGCGGGCTTATGAAGCCGCGCAATCTTACAAGCCGAACAAAGCCGACTGGTTGGAAGGGCATTGGGCAGGATTAAAAGAAGCGGATCAGCAGACCGAATGGGTTGGCAACGGCACCGCGGTGGATATCGCCGAGTTGCGTAAAGTGGGCGAGGCCTTGACAAGGGTACCGCCGGATTTCCACGTGCATCCGCGAATTGCGCGCCTGCTGGAAGCCAAACGCGAGATGATGGAAAAGGGGGAGGGGATCGATTGGGCGACCGCGGAAGCATTGGCGTTCGGCACGCTCCTGCTGGAGGGGCATCGGGTACGGCTTTCCGGCGAGGATAGCCAGCGCGGCACGTTCAGCCAGCGCCATGCGGTGCTGATCGATCAAATTACCCAGAACGAATACGTGCCGCTGAACAACATCGCGCCGGGCCAAGCGAAAATCGAAATTTATAACTCGCTTCTCTCCGAGGCCGGGGTGCTCGGCTTCGAGTACGGTTATTCTTTGGCCGACCCGCATACATTGGTGTTGTGGGAAGCGCAGTTCGGGGACTTCGCCAACGGCGCGCAAGTGATTATCGACCAATTTCTCGCCGCCGGCGAGACGAAATGGTTGCGCATGTCGGGGCTAACGCTTTTGCTTCCGCACGGCTACGAAGGCCAGGGGCCGGAGCATTCCTCGGCACGGTTGGAGCGATATCTGCAGCTTTGTGCGGAGCGTAACATGTCGGTGTGCAACCTCACCACGCCGGCCAATTATTTCCATGTCTTGCGACGCCAGCTCAAGCGCAATTTCCGCAAGCCGCTGGTATTGATGACGCCGAAATCTCTCTTGCGCCACAAATTGGCGACTTCGCGGCTTGCGGATATGGCGAAGGGAACGTCGTTTCAAACCGTTCTGCCGGAAATTGATGATATTGCGCCGGCGGATAAAGTGCGCCGGGTTATTTTGTGTTCGGGGAAGGTCTATTATGATCTGCTTGCGGAACGGCGCGCGCGCGGGATCGATACGATTGCGATCATACGCCTGGAGCAATTCTATCCCTTCCCGGTGATTTCCTTGCCGAAGATTTTGGCGCCTTATCGCAATGCCGAAATTGTTTGGTGCCAAGAAGAGCCGGAGAATATGGGCGCTTGGTGCTTCGTGGACCGTCGTTTGGAAAAGGTTCTTTCCACACTGGAAATTTCGGCAAAGCGGCCGCGCTATATCGGGCGTGAAGCGGCGGCAAGCCCCGCGACCGGCCTTGCGAAAGTGCACGAAGCGCAACAGGCGGCTTTGGTCAACGCGGCTCTCAGCCTCGATTGAGCGCAAAGAGCAAGAAGGAGAAGAACCGCAATGATGGCGGAAATTAAAGTGCCGGCGCTTGGCGAGAGTATCACCAGCGCAACCGTTGCACGTTGGCTGAAACATCCGGGCGATTACGTGGAGCGCGATGAACCGGTGGTGGAGCTGGAAACCGAAAAAGTGACGGTGGAGGCAAACGCCCCGGCAAGCGGCGTACTTGCCGAGATCCGCGCCGCCGAAGGCAGCGAGGTTGCGGTGGGCGCGGTGCTTGCCGTGATCGACACGGAAGCCCGCGCTGCAGCCATTCCCCAACCGGCCCCGGCGGCGCATCCCGCTGCCGGCGTCACCGCACCGCCGCGGCCTTCCGGGCCGGTGGCGCGGCCGGCAACGCCGCTGGCCGACCGGGCGCCGCGCGCGGAAAGCGCGCCAAGCCCGGCGCATCCGCCCATGCCTTCCGCCGCGAAATTGCTGGCCGAACACGGCATCAGCCCGGCCGCCGTGGGCGAGGGAAGCGGCAAGGACGGCCGCCTGACCAAGGCGGATGTTCTGGAATTCCTCAAGACCGTGCCGCCGAAGACGCCGATGCCGGCGGCGGAAGTGCAGCCCGCGCCGGCGCCGGAAATCGCCAAAGCCCCTCCTGCCGGGCGGGAACGGCCGGCCGAGCCGCGCGAAGAGCGCGTGCGCATGACGCGGCTTCGCCGAACCATCGCGGCACGTTTGAAGGAAGCGCAAAACACCGCCGCGATGCTGACGACCTTTAACGAAGCCGACATGTCGGCGGTGATTGCCTTGCGCAATCAGTATCGCGAGATCTTCGAAAAGAAATATCACGTGCGGCTCGGCTTCATGTCGTTTTTCGTGAAGGCCTGTATTATTGCGCTGAAGGAATTTCCTGCCGTCAACGCCGAGATCGACGGCGAGGATATCGTTTATAAAAATTACGTGCATATGGGGATTGCCGTCGGCGGGCCGAGCGGGCTTGTGGTGCCCGTCATCAGAGATGCCGATCGGATGAGCTTTGCAGAGATCGAGCGTGCCATTGAGGATTTCGGCAGCCGCGCGCGCAGTGGCACGCTGAAATTGGAAGAGCTCACGGGCGGAACCTTTACCATAACGAACGGCGGCATTTACGGCTCTTTGCTCTCAACGCCGATTCTCAACCCGCCGCAATCCGGCATTCTGGGCATGCACCGGATCCAGGAACGCCCGGTTGCGGTGGCGGGAAAGATCGAGATCCGCCCCATGATGTATCTGGCGCTTTCCTACGATCATCGCATTGTCGACGGCCGCGAGGCCGTTTCATTTTTGGTGCGGGTGAAGGAAAACATCGAGGATCCGCACAGAATTCTTTTGGATATATGAGGTGGGCGCCATGTCGGAAACATCGGATGCATTTGATCTGGTGGTCATCGGCGCCGGCCCGGGCGGCTATGTGTGTGCCATTCGCGCGGCGCAATTGGGAATGCGTGTGGCCTGCGCCGAAGAGCGCGAGACGCTTGGCGGAACCTGCCTGAATATCGGCTGCATCCCTTCCAAAGCGCTCTTGCAGAGTTCCGAAAATTACAGCCGCGTGCAACATGCTTTGGCAAAACACGGCATTACCGTGGGCGATGTGACATTCGATCTTTCGCAAATGATGAAGCGGAAGGACGAGGTTGTTAGTACGAATGTGAAAGGAATTGAATATCTGTTTCGCAAAAACGGCGTGACCTGGCTGAAAGGGCGCGCAAGGATTGCAGGCCAAGGCCTGGTGGACGTTGCCGGCAAGCTTTATCAGGCAAAACACATTGTGCTTGCGACGGGAAGTGAAAGCACGCCGCTTCCCGGTATCGAGATCGATGAAAAAACCATTGTGACGTCTACCGGCGCGCTTTCGCTGGAGCGGGTACCCAAGCAACTTGTGGTGGTCGGGGGCGGATATATCGGCCTTGAGTTGGGCAGCGTGTGGTCGCGCCTGGGTGCCGCGGTGACGGTGGTGGAGCTGCAAGAGCGGCTTTTGCCGACCATGGATGCCGAGCTTGCCAAGCAAGCCGAACGCATTTTGGCGCGGCAGGGACTGAAGTTTCGCTTGAACACGAAAGTGCTGGCAAGCGAACGCACGAACGAGGGGGTTGCGCTTCGCATCGCACCCGGCAACGGCGGCCCGGAAGAGGAGATCCGCGCGGAGGTGGTGTTGGTGGCGGTCGGGCGTCGCCCGTTCACCAACGGGCTTGGGCTTGCGGAAGCGGGGGTGCGCGTGAATGCCGGCGGCCGCGTGGAGACGGATGATCAGTTCCGCACGAATGTTCCGGGAATTTATGCGATCGGCGATCTGATCCGCGGGCCGATGCTTGCGCATAAGGCGGAGGAAGAAGGGGTTGCCGTGGCCGAGATTCTCGCCGGCCAAGCGGGCCACGTGAACTACAACGCCATTCCTGGGGTTGTGTATACCTGGCCGGAAATCGCGAGTGTCGGCAAAACCGAGGAAGAATTGAAAGCGGAAGGCGTGGACTATGCGGTGGGCAAATTTCCCTTCTCGGCAAATTCGCGTGCGCGCACCATGGGGGATCTCGACGGATTTGTGAAAATCCTCGCCGAGCGCGGCACGGACCGGATCTTGGGCGCGCATATCATCGGGCCGGATGCCGGGACATTAATCGCCGAGCTTGCGCTCGCCGTGGAATTCGATGCCGCCGCGGAGGATCTCGCGCGCACGCCGCATGCGCATCCGAGCCTGAACGAAGCGGTGAAGGAAGCGGCGCTTGCGGTGGCGAACCGCGCGATCCATATCTGAAGAAGATGATGTGAGGCCCGAGAATGCGCGCTCCCCTTGCCGTGACGATGGGTGAGCCGGCCGGGATCGGCGGCGAAATCACCGTCCTGGCATGGCGAAAACTGCGCGAGGAGGGGCCGGTTTTTTTTGCCGTGGATGATCCAGCGAGATTGCGCGCGCTCGGTGCGCCGGTGCAGAGCATTCGTTCTCCGGGCGAAGCAGCGCTGTATTTTCCAAAGGCGTTACCGGTGCTTCCGATCTCGCTTGCCGTTCCTGCAACGCCGGGGCGACCGGATCTCCGCAATGCGCGCGCCGTGATCGATTCCATCGCCTATGCCGTGCGTCTGGCAAAAGAGAAAAGCGCGGCCGGTGTGGTGACGAACCCGATCCATAAAGCAACGCTCTATGCGGCGGGTTTTGACTTTCCGGGCCACACCGAGTTTCTCGGTGCGCTGACGGGCGTTTCGAACCCGGTGATGATGCTGGTTAACCCCTTTCTGCGCGTCGTGCCGGTGACCATTCACGTGCCGCTGCGGCGCGCGATAGAAACGCTTTCGGCGAATATGATCGTTGCGGCCGCGACGATTGCGGGGCACGCATTGCGGCGTGATTTCGGCATTGCGAAACCGCGGCTGGCGGTTGCCGGCCTTAACCCGCATGCGGGCGAGGGCGGCAGTTTGGGCGATGAAGAGCAACGCATCATCGCGCCTGCCATTGCGGCACTTCGCGAGAGGGGCTTTGATGTTTCGGGGCCGCATCCGGCCGATACGATGTTCACCGCAACGCGGCGCACACGTTACGACGTTGCGATTTGTCATTATCACGACCAGGCTTTGATCCCCTTAAAAACGCTCGACGTGGCGCAAGGCGTGAACGTGACCGTCGGCCTGCCGATTGTTCGCACGTCTCCCGACCACGGCACGGCGCTTGACATTGCCGGAAAGGGCGAGGCAGATCCTGCGAGTTTGATTGCCGCGATCCGACTTGCCGCCGCGATCGCGCAAGAACGTGGAGCAAACGACCATGAAACGGTTGCGGCTGGGCGTGAACGTTGATCATGTGGCCACGCTAAGAAACGCGCGCGGCGGCGTGTATCCGGATCCGGTGAAGGCCGCCGAGCTTGCGCTTGCCGCCGGCGCCGATGGCGTTGTCGCCCATCTCCGCGAAGATCGGCGCCACATTCGCGACGATGATATGCGGCGGCTGCGCGCGCTTTCCGCGCCGCTCAATATGGAAATGGCGCCGACCGAGGAGATGATTGCCATTGCGCGTGCGCTCCGGCCGCATGCGTGTTGTCTGGTGCCGGAGCGGCGGATGGAATTGACCACCGAAGGCGGGCTTGACGTTGCCGGACAGGAAACGCTGATCCAAACCGCGGTGGCACAGCTTGCCGATGCGGGAATACGGGTTTCGCTGTTTATCGATCCGGATCCCAAACAAGTGCATGCCGCGCATCGCACCGGCGCCCCTGCCGTCGAGCTCCATACCGGCGCCTATGCGTCCGGCGGGGCGGACGAGCTGGCACGTTTACAAGAAGCGGCCGCCCTTGCCGCCGCGTTAGGGCTGGAATGCCATGCGGGCCATGGGCTCAATTTCGAAAATGTCGGCCCGATTGCTGCGATTGCCGAAATTGAAGAGCTCAATATCGGGCATTTTCTCATTGCCCAGGCGGTTTATGACGGGCTTGCGGCCGCCGTGCGCACCATGCTTGCGCGCATGGAGGAAGCGCGCCGCGGCGCCAACGCCGGCTGATCTCGGCCCGCGCCGCGATCTTCGCCGTCGTGAACGAGCAGAGCGGCGTTAGGGCGTTTGCGTTGCCGGCGAAGCAACCTCCACGGTTTCGAATTCCGCCGGCAGGATGATTTCGAGCACCTCGCAATCGGCGGAATAGTCCAGCACGGTGTGGCGAATGCCCGGAGGCTGGATCCATGCGCTTCCTTCGCGCATGAGATGCTCGCCCTGGCCTTCAAATTCGTTTTTGATCCATCCTTTCAGGACATAGACCATTTGAAACGCAACGTTATGGTAATGGCGTTTGCGCACGTCATCCGTGCACGGCGGCAAAAAGCGAATGACATGCGCGCGCACCATGCCGTTGGTGGCTTCGGCAATGCCGAGATCGCGGTAACGCGCGTAGTCTCTCAGGCCGCCTTTCTGGAAATCTTCCTCTCGCAGGTGGCTGACGACAAAGCGCTGCTTTAAGCCGGCTTCCATCATCTCGGCGATCCGCAACGGCAGCTCCGAAGAGCCGCCTGCTTTCGGCGGTTGTGTCTTATCCACGTTGCCTCTCCTTCATTGACTTACCGCGCTTTCACCCGCGCGGGGTGATGAGCGCGCGCAGTGTTTGGGCTTGCTATTTCAAGGCGTCTTTGGCGGCGTCGATGCCGGCCTGCGCGCAGGTTTCATCCTGATCGGACGTGCCGCCGCTGGCGCCGATCGCGCCCACTTGCACACCGCTAGCCGTTTTGACCGGAAGGCCGCCGGGAAAGGCAATAACGCCGGGCGCAAACGCAAGCCCCGGAACCGGACCGCCTTTCAGGTCTTTGCCGAAAACCCGCTCTTGCAAGGCGCGCGTGGGGAAGGGGAATTTCGCGGCCGCCTCGGCTTTGCGCAGCGCGATATCGCGGCTGCCCAAATAGGCGCCGTCCATCCGCTCGAAGGCAACAAGATTGGCGCCCGCGTCCACCACGGCGATGTTCATCTTCCAGCCTTCTTTTTGGGCTTTGGCTTCGCAGCCGGCGATCAGCGTTTTGGCGAGCTCGAGGGTCATCACCGGCTGCTGCGGCAAGGCGAAGGCTCCTGCGCCCGTTATTACGCAAATCGTTGCCGAGGCGGTGAGCAATGAAGCAAATTTCATATCTTCCTCCCTTTGCGATAAACCCAAAAATCAGCATGCTACGATCATACGATAGCCTTGCCGATCGGGGATGTGAAGGCGCAAGCCGGATATCAGGGGCGGCCGGTCTTCATCTCGTGAGGCAAGCCATACACCGAGACCGGATTCTGCAACGGCGAAACCGATGCGATAAGAGGGCGAAAGCGTAAGGAGACGTTCATGGCTTCTTCGAAAACGGATGCGCAAACAGCCTCGCTTGCTCTCAGCGTTATGCCGGAGGGTTTTGCAAAGCTTCTCTTCGGGGCATGCGCCGAGGAAGATCTCGCGCGTTATTCGGAGGCTTTGCTGAACACGCTGGCGCAGGAGGCCTATGCGCATCTCGCCGCGCCGCGGCCGGCAAACCAGCAGAGCATTCGCCTGACCGACCACGCCTATGAGCAGTTCGGGCGCGTGCGGGAGTTCACCGTTCTTGAAGTTGTCAACGACAATATGCCGTTCCTGCTTGATTCGACGCTCGCCGAGCTTGTCGAGCAGGGTTACGACGTTCATCTCGTCGCGCATCCGGTCTTGGCCGTGGCGCGGGACCAGGTGGGCGGCCTGCAACGGTTTGCCGGTCTTGCCAAAGCCACAGTGCCGAGCGGCATACACAAAGAAAGCCTGATCCATATTCATCTGGACCGCATAGACAGCGAACCCGCCCGCGCGCGTTTGATGGAGGCGCTCGCGCGCGTCTATTCGGATGTGCGCCTGGCCGTGCAGGATTGGCCTGCCATGCGGGCCCGGCTTGCGATGGCGGCGGAGGAGTATAAACTCAATCCGCCTCCGTTATCTTCCGATGAAGTCGCCGAAGCCGTGCAGTTTCTGGAATGGCTGGCGGACGATAATTTTCTGTTTCTCGGCGTCCGGGAATATCGCTTCGCACAACTGGATGCCGCCGCCGATCCCGTGGCGGGAACCGGGCTTGGCATTCTTCGCAACCCCGATCTTCGGGTTTTGCTCCGCGGCGGGCAACCGGTGGTCATCACACCGGAAATTCGTGCATTTCTTTCGCGCCCCGTGGCGCTCATTATTACCCGAGCGGATATCAAGTCCCGCGTGCATCGGCGGGCCTATCTGAATCACATCGGGGTCAAAATCTTCGCCGATGCGGGGGAGCTTTCCGGAGAGCTGCAGATTATCGGCCTCTTTACCTCGAATGCCTATACATGTTCCACGGAGACCATTCCCTATATTCGCAAAAAGGTTGCGCAGGTGCTTCAACGCGCGGGCTTCGATTCCGCAAGCTATTCCGGCCGCGCGCTGGCGCATGTGTTGGAGACTTATCCCCGCGACGAGGTTTTTCAAATCAGTGCCGATCAGCTTTATGAAATGGCGCTGGAAATTTTGCATCTTGTCGAACATCCGAGGCTTCGCGCCCTGCCGCGCATGGATGAGTTCGGCCGTTATGTATCCGTGATCGTCTTCATTCCGAAGGATCGTTACGATACCCAGGTTCGTATCAAAGTCGGCGAATTTCTCGCCAAAGCCTATGGCGGGCAGGTTTTGGCAGCCTATCCGTTCTATCCGGAAGGACCGCTTGCGCGCACCCACTACATTATCGGCGGCCATGAGAAGCCGCCGGTGCATATTCCTCGGCAGACTCTCGAGGCGGGTATTGCGGCGATTGTCCGCACGTGGTCGGACTCGCTTCGGCTGACCTTGGAAGAAAAAATCGGCGGCGCCGCTGCAAGAACCTTGGCGATGCGCTACGCCGATGCGTTCAGCGCCGCTTATCGGGAGGCTTTTTCTGCAGAGGAAGCGCTCCAGGATATCACTACCATCGAGACTTTGTCGGAATCGCAACGCCAGGCCGTGATCCTGTTTGAAAAGCAACGGGACGGGGCGCGTTTTCCCGCCGTAAAAATCTTTTCGCGCGGATCGGCCTTGCCGTTATCCACACTTGTGCCGAGGCTCGAACGGTTGCGCTTTCGCGTGCTGGACGAACGCACTTACGAGATTCTGCCCTCGGACAACGCGCATGGCGCACCCGTCTGGCTCTACGAAATGGCCTTGGAAAATCTTGCTCCCTCCGCACCTGCGATGGAGCAGATCGCCGCCGAGGTGACGGCCGCGCTGGTTGCGCAGTTCCAAGATATTGCGGAGTCGGACGCATTTGACGGGCTGATCACCGCCGCCGGGATGAATTGGCGGGAAGTCGCGCTCTTTCGCGCGATCGGATATTATCTTCGTCAATTGCGCATTCGCTACGCGCTGGACTATCTGGCCGAGGCGCTGGTGCGGCAGGCGGAGATTGCGCAAACCTTGATGGCGTTCTTCCACGCGAAGTTCGACCCTGCGCTTGACGATGCACAACGGCAGACGCAAATGCGCGAATTGCGGCAGCGGATGGAAAAGCAGCTGCAAGGCGTGCTGAGTTTGGATGATGATCGGATTCTGCGCCGCTTTTGGAATATCATCGAAGCCGCTATCCGGACGAATTTTTTTCAGACACGCGAAAACGGCAAGGCCGGAGAAGCAAAAGAGGTTATCGCCTTTAAACTGGATTGCGCGCGGGTGGATGGCATGCCGAAACCGCGGCCGCGATATGAGATCTTTGTCCACGGGCCGCGGGTTGAGGGAACGCATGTCCGGTTCGGCAAGGTGGCGAGAGGCGGCATCCGATGGTCGGACCGGCCGCAGGATTTTCGCAGCGAAATTCTGGCGCTTGCCAAAGCCCAACAGGTCAAGAACGCGGTGATCGTGCCGCTGGGCGCCAAAGGCGGGTTCATTGCCAAGCGCCTGCCGCCCGCGCCGGGCTCGGCCGAATGGTTTGAGGAGGGCAAGGCGGCCTATCGGATCTTTATTCGAACCCTTCTCGATCTTACCGACAACCTGGTCGGCCAAGAGGTTCGGCCGCCGAAAGACGTCGTTCGCTATGACGACGATGATCCGTATTTGGTAGTCGCCGCCGACAAAGGCACTGCAACCTTTTCCGATATTGCCAACGCCATTGCGCTTGAGAAAGGGTTTTGGCTTGGCGATGCCTTCGCCTCCGGCGGCAGCCATGGCTATGATCACAAAAAACTCGGCATCACCGCGCGCGGGGCATGGGAAGCGGTTAAGCGGCACTTTCGCGAAATGGACATTGATATCAACGAAAGACCGATTACGGTTGTCGGCGTCGGCGATATGTCGGGGGATGTTTTCGGCAACGGCATGCTGCTGTCGAAAAAGCTTCGTCTGCTTGCCGCTTTCGATCATCGCGATATCTTTCTGGATCCGAACCCGGATCCGGAAACCGCTTTTGCAGAACGCAAGCGCCTGTTCGAGAAGCCCAATTCCAGCTGGCAGGATTATAATCGGGCTTTGATTTCCAAAGGCGGGGGCGTTTTTTCGCGCGCGCTGAAAACCATTCCCCTCTCGAAAGAGGTGCAGGCGGCGCTGGCGATCGATCAGGCCGAGGCAACGCCTGCGGAGGTGATCCGCGCCATTTTGGCGGCGCCGGTGGATCTCCTTTGGTTCGGCGGCATCGGAACCTACGTGCGGGCAAGCGAAGAGAGCGATGATGAGGTGGGAGACCGAGCAAACGATGCGCTGCGCATCTCGGCGCGCGAACTGCGATGCAAGGTGATCGGCGAAGGCGCCAATCTCGGCTGCACGCAGAGGGGGCGGATTGAAGCCGCACAGCGGGGGATCCGGCTGAATACCGATGCCATCGACAATTCCGCGGGCGTAAATACCTCGGATCTCGAGGTAAACATTAAAATCGCCCTGAATATTCCGATGCGGGAAGGAAAGCTCACGTTTGATGCCCGCAACGACATGCTGGCCGGCATGGCAGACGAAGTGGTGCGGCTTGTGCTTGCCAATAACTACCGCCAGACGCTGACGATTTCGCTTTCCGAACGCGAAGGTGCGGCAAGCAACGGCGCGGCGGCAAGGCTGATGCACATGCTGGAAGCGAATGCGGAGCTCGATCGCGCGGTGGAGTATCTTCCGGACGAGAAGGAGCTGGCGGCGCGCAGCCTTCGCCGCGAGGGGCTGACGCGACCAGAATGGGCCGTGCTTCTGGCCTATGCCAAGCTCGATGCTTACAATGCTTTGCTGCATAGCCAATTGCCGGATGACCCTTATCTCGAAAAGGAGCTGATTGCCGCGTTGCCGCAGGCGATCAGCAAGAACTTTCCAGAGGCGGTTGTGCAGCATCCGTTACGGCGGGAGATCATCGCCACGCATCTTGCAAACGCGATGATCAACCATGCCGGGCCGACGATCCTGCCGCGCATCGCGGATGAAGCGGGGGGCGATGCGGTGTTGGCCGCCGCTGCTTTTGCTACGGCCTGGAATTTGTTCGATATCGGAGAGCTGGTTCGGGAGATCGATGCGTTGGACGGGCGCATCCGCGGAGAGGCGCAGCTTCGCCTTTATGCGGATCTGCAAAACGCCCTTCGCGAGCAGATAGTCTGGCTTGTGCAGAACGGTAATCTGCATAAAGAAAATCTTTCCGCGGTGTTGCAGCGTTTTCGGGAGGGAATTGACGCCGCCGCGCCGGTGTTTCTGCAAATCGTGCCGGAGCCGTATCGAGCGGAAATGGCGGCGCGGGAGGAGCGCTATCGTGCCGAAGGCGTTCCGGTCGAGCTTGCGCAGCGCTTGGTGCGGATTGCACTCTTGCGCAGAGCGCCCGATATCGTCGTTATTGCGCAAGCGACCGGGCGCAAGCTTGCCGATGTTGCGGCGACCTATTTCGCTTTGGAAGACTGGTTCGGCATCAACGCGGCGCTTGCCGCCGGTGCGGAACTTACAACGGTCGACTATGTGGAACGGCTGGCTTTGGACCGAACCTTGATCGGGATTCTTGCCGCACTGCGAAGAGCCACGGCAAATGCGCTGCTTCGCGCCGGCACGGGCGAGGCCGCGGCGAAAGCGTGGGTGGAAAGCGCCGGCGTGCAGGCGATGCGGGCAAAGGCGGCGCTGGCGGAATTTGCACATGCCGGGCTTGCGCTGCCGAAATTGGTGGTCGCCGCCGGTTACCTTTCGGACCTCACCTTCGGCTAAAGAAGCGGCGGACGACGATCGGCCCAGGGCCGGGCTGCCTCGAAGGCGGCTGCGGCCTGGAGCACGCCCAAATCGTCAAACCGCCGGCCCACGATTTGCAGCCCGATGGGCAAGCCCTCGCGCGTCCATCCGCAAGGCACGGAAATCGCAGGGTTGCCGGCGAAGTTGAACGGGTAGGAAAATTCCGCCCAAGCGATCCAATCCCAGGCATGTTCGGGCCAGTCGGCGGGCCGGATGCGTTCGGGCGGAAAGGCGGGGACCGAAACGGCAGGCGTGAGCAGGAAATCCCAGTCCTCGAAAAACCGGCTTATGGCGTTGATGTAGTGATATTTGCGTTCGCGCATGCGCAGATAATCGAGCAAACCGAAGGGCTCCGCCGCGCGGATGCAGGCCACAAGCCCCGGATCCATTCGTGTCTGCCAGGCTGCGAGCTGCGGGGCGTGAATTGCCAAATGCGCCGGCCAGAAGAAGCGGATCAGCTCCGGCCCTTCCGCGCCCCAAGAGGGCACGACTTCCTCGACATGCGCGCCGAGATCCGTCGCAAACACCGCGGCGGCCTGGCGCACGCGCTCGGCGACTTCCGGATCCACGCGGGCGTGGCCAAGATCCGGGCTGAAGGCGATCCGCCGATTCCGCACGCCGCGGCCGAGCTCGGCCGTGTAGGGCAGGGGCGGCGCTTCGGCGCTGGAATGATCCCAGGGATGCGGCCCGGCCATGACTTCCAGCATAAGCGCGAGATCCGCGACCGTTCGGGCGATCGGGCCGTTGTGGGTGGTGTAATCGTTGTTGGAAAGCGGCCAGTTCGGAACCCGCCCATAGGTGGGCTTAAGGCCGGCCACGCCGCAGAAATGCGCCGGCATGCGAATGGAACCGGCGCCGTCGCTGCCGTGGTGGAGCGGGCCGAATCCGCAAGCAGCCGCGGCCGCGGCGCCGGCCGAAGAGCCGCCGGCGTTCAATCCGAGCCGCCAGGGGTTGTGGGTGATTCCGCTCCGCGGGCTGCGGCTTAGGCCGCACCAACCGAATTCGGGCGTCGTGGTCTTGCCCAAGACAATCGCCCCGGCGGCTTTGAGCCGCGCAACCAGCGGGGCGTCTTCCGGCGGGACAAACCCCGCCCGGAGATGAGAGCCGTATTCGGTCGGTATTCCGGCCGTCCAGGTGAGATCCTTGATGGTGATCGGAATGCCGTGGAGCGGGCCAAGCGGCTCTCCCGCGGCAAGCTTTGCCTCGGCGGCCTTGGCGGCATCCCGCGCCGCCTCGGGCAGAAAAGCGGCGAAGGCGTTGATCTTCGGGTTTAAGGCTTCGATGCGCCGCAGCACGGCTTCCGTCAATTCCAGCGGGGAAAGCCGTTTGCTGCGAATCTCGCGCGCCAGCACCACGGCGGGCGTGTAGCAAAGCGCGGCCTCGTCCATCTTTCCCCTCAGACCGCGGCGAAGGCTTCGGTCGGCAACGGCTGGGTCCAGCCGTGCGGATCCGGCGCCGTGCCGTATTGAATGCCGATGATCGCATCATAAAGCTTCTGCGTGAGCGGCCCGATGCGACCTTCGTTGATCACGATGCGCCGGTCCTTGTAGCCGAGTTCGCCGACGGGGGAAATCACCGCCGCGGTGCCGGTGCCCCACATCTCGCGCAGCTTTCCTTGTTCGTGCGCGGCGAAGACTTCGTCGAGCGCGATCGGGCGCTCCGAGGCCGGAATTCCCCACTCCCGCAGCAGGGTGAGCACGGAATCGCGCGTGATTCCGGGAAGGATGGCGCCGTTCAGCGGCGGGGTGATGACCTCATCGCCGATGCGCAGCATGATGTTCATGGTCCCCACTTCATCGAGGAAGCGGTGGTTGACCCCGTCCAGCCAAAGCACCTGGGTGTAGCCTTTGCGCGCGGCCTCCTCGGCGGCATAGAGGCTTGCCGCGTAGTTGCCGGCGGCTTTGACGGCGCCGGTGCCGCCCGGCACCGCGCGGACATATTCGTGCGTGGCCAGGATTTTGACCGGGTTCATCCCCTCGCGGTAATAGGCGCCGACGGGGGAAAGAATAACGTAATAGAGATAGCTCGCGGAGGGGTGCACGCCGAGAAAGGTCTCGGTTGCGATCACCGTGGGGCGGATATAGAGCGCGGTGCCCGGTTTGCGCGGAACCCAGTGCTGGTCCACCGCCACCAGGGTGCGGATGGATTCGACCACAAGCGCCGGATCGAGCTCGGGGATGCACATGCGCGCACAGGAGCGGTTGAAGCGCGCGGCATGGGCCTCGGGGCGGAAGAGGCGAATCACCCCGTCTTTGCCGCGAAAGGCTTTCAGGCCGTCAAAGACGGCCTGGGCATAGTGGAACACGCAGGTGGCCGGGTCGAAGCTGAAATTGTGATAGGGCTCGATTCTCGGATCATGCCAGCCGCGCCCTTCATGGTATTCCATAAGGAACATGTGGTCGGTGAAGACCTTGCCGAATTGAAGCTCGTCTTCGGGCGGCGGTGTTTTGGGTTTTGTCGTCCGTGAGATGGCAATAGCGGTCATGATCTGGCTCTCTTTGCGAAACGGCTCTGCTGCCTGTCCCCTCAGCGTGGGGTGAAGCGCGGTATTTTGACGCGAATTGGGGGGTTTGTCAGGCCCTTTGCGCGGCCCTGCCATGCTTTCTTCGGCGATCTGCCCGGCATTTTACCAAGCATTAATAATTCTCTCCTATGCTTTGCCGCACTGGGTATAGAGAAAGTATTTCTCAAGTATAGTTTACAATTGTTCTAGGGTTTGTGCGCAAGAGAACTTGCGAGGAATTAATCGGGTGCGGGAAAAAGTCTCGCAGGATGCTGAAAAATGAGCAGAGCGACGAAAAACCAATGGCTGACGGTTGACGTGATTCATTCTCGGCCACCGGAAATCCGGTTTGTTCCACGGATTCCGGAGCGGGGCTTCGGGCTTCCGCCGGAGGCCTGCCGCAGCGGAAACCGCGGCGGCTGAGACCGGGACCCTGCTTTCGCCTCCTGACCGCCTCAAGCGATGGCCCCGGTCACACTGCCCGGCATCTCCGGTGCAACCATCACCATCCCGTATCAGACGGCGGAGAGCACGCAGGCCGCGATCGCATTGCGGCAAAACGTCTATCTCGCGCTTCGCAACGAACCCCTGTTCCAACAAATCGCCTCCGGCAACACGCCCCCGCCGCCCGCCGGCACGCTCGGCGAGCTGGTGATTGACGGGAGTATTTCGAACGTCGCCGCCCCTGCGGGTTATGCGTTCATTGTCGATGCATCGCCGGCAAACCCGGTCACCGTGGCGGGCAGCGCTGAGGCGAATGAAAGCGTGTTTGCCGGCTCTTCGGATCTGACCTTCTACACCGACGGAGGCTCGGGCACGATTATCGGAGGGGATGGCAATAACCTCATTGCCAGCCCGACCAGCAACGGCGGCAGCTGGTATTTGGATTTGCAAGGGCTTGGGTCCACCACGCTTTTCGGCGGTTCCGCGAACGACGAGATCCTGAGCGCGAACGGGCGGAACCTGCTCTTTCTCGGGTCCGGGCAGGATACGGTGTTTTCATCCGGGGCGGATACCATCGTCGGCGGCTCGGGCGCCGAAACCGTGGCCACCGCGGCGTCCCAGTCTTGGGTGTTTGCCGGGTCCGGCAGCGCCTTGTTGGTCAATGCCGGCGGGGCGGACACGCTTTCCGCAGGCTCCGGGGCGGAGACGATTTTCGCCGGGGCTTCGGGCGGCCTCTATTTCCTCAACAACAGCCCCAACCTGATTTTTGCGGGGATCGGCGCGTATGCAAACACCATCGTCGGCGGGGCGGGGAACGCCACGGTCTTCGGCGGCAGCGGCAGCAATCTGATTTTCGGCAACGACGAGAACCTGGTGGTGAATCTCCAATCTTCCGCCGGGACCATTGTCGGGGGTGCGGGGAATACCACGGTTTATGCCGGCACCGGCGGCAACCAAGTGATGTTCCAGGGAAGCGGCGCACTGCTTTACGACGCAGAGAGCAGTTTCAGTAATATTATCAGCAATCCCAACTCACCGGGGGCGGAGATTTTCGCCTCTTACGGCGGCTCGGTGGCGTTGTGGGGCAGTAATGACGGCAATACCTTTATTGCCGGCCCGGGAAACGTCACGCTGCAAGGCTCCGGGGCCTCGGGCGCCAATGTTTATTTCGCCGGAACCGGGGCGGATGTGCTGGTGGCAGGCAGCGGCAACGACACGCTGGTCGCCGGCACCGGTGATGCAACCATGGTGGGCGGGGCGGGCCGCGACCAGTTCGTTTTTATCAATGGCGCGGCCGGGGGTTCCGTCGTGATTGAAAATTACAACCCCTCCGATCAGCTGTCTTTGTTCGGCTATGGGAATTCCTCGATTATTTCGTCGCAGGAGATCGGGGGCTCGCTGGTGCTGACGCTGTCCGACCAGACCACGATTACCCTTCAGGGCGTCAACCCGTTCGCCGCCGCTCAGATTCAGGGTTTGTAAAGCGCTGCCTATCGGTGAAGCGAACAGAATCGGGCAGCGCGTCTGAGGGGCAATCGTTAAGCCCACGAAGGCAGGGCGAGCAGCCTGTTTTTCCCGATTCTCACCGGCCGTAGAGAGGCGCTGGCTTCGGCCTGCCGTCGCGGAAACCCCGCAATAATATCGCAAAAATCGCTTCCGTGAATCCGGTCGCCCCGGCCGGCGGATAGGAGTTTTTTGTCTATTCAAAGACTTAGCGGAATATGGGCGGAATCCGACCCGGATCCGGCGCGACGGTCGTTCACGAAGTTTTGATCATTGCCGAACGCCTAAGCGATGAAAACTTTATTGCCTTTTCCGATGGCATCGGTTAACACTTCCCTACCGAGGAAGGGGAGCGAAAGTCATGCCGATTGTCACGGTTCCTGGGGTCTCTGGAACAACAATCGATATCTTTTATTCGAAAACGGCCAGCGCAAACGTCGCTACCTCCTTACTGCAGACGATCTACTCTGCGTTCGGTAGCGGGAATCTCTTTGTTCAGAATTATGCGGGGGCTTCCACGCCCACTGTTCCCTCCGGCAAGCTTGGGGAAATTGTGTTTCCTGGGGATATGAATCCCGTTACCGTTCCCGGCGGCTACAAAGGAATTATTGACGCGGCATCCTACCAGTTGACCATCCAGGGTGCTGCGGGGCAAACGGGGGAAAGCGTTATCGGCGGCCCGGCAAGCTTCACTTACTACACGGCCGCCGGAGAATCAGGCACGATTATCGGGGGCGACGGCAATAACCTGATTACCGGCCCCACCAGCTCCGGCGGGAACTGGTTCATCGATCTGGAGGGGGCTGGAACATCTACAGTCGCTGCCGGCTCGGCCAATGTTCTCATCAAAACCGGAGACAACGCGTTACTGTTCCTGGATACCGGATCGGACACCGTTCAATCCGCTTCGGCCGATACAATCGTTGCGGGAAGCGGCAACGATACCGTTTCCTTGACTGCGCCTGGGGCCTTCGTTTTCGGTGGATCGGGGAATCTGCTTGTCCAGAACACCGGTGGAGCCGATACGGTCTCTGCCGGCCCCGGTGCCGAGACAATTTCCGCTGCCGCTTCGGGCGGGCTTTACTTCCTCAATAACAGCTCGAGCACGCTGTTCGTCGCCTCGGGCATGACCGCAAGCACCATCGTCGGCGGGTCTGGCCCCGCCACGATCTTCGGCGGTTCCGGCAACAATACGATGTTCCAACACAGCGGCAGTTTGCTGTTCGACGCGCAAAGCAGCACGAGCATCGTGGTCAGCCAGGCGAGCAGCCCGGGCGCTCAGTTCTTTGCTTCCAACGGCGGTCAGGTATGGCTCTTCGGCTCGAATAACGGCAACCAATTCATTGCTGGAAGCGGGAACGTTACCCTGCAAGGCGCCGGAGCCTCGGGCAACAATCTTTACTTTGCCGGCTCCGGGGCGGATTCGATGGTGGCCGGCAGCGGGGCGGACACCATGGTGGCGAGCTCCGGCGCGGCGACGATGGCTGGCGGTATGGGAGCCGATCAGTTTGACTTCATCAAGGGCATGACGGGAGGCACGGACCTCATCCAGAACTGGGACAATGCCGATGCGCTCAATCTCTTCGGCTATGGCAATTCGCCGATTGTTTCTCAGCAGGTCGTCAACGGCTCATTGGTGCTGACGCTCAACGACAACACCAAGATTACGTTCCAGGGCATCACGTCTCTCAATCCCAACCAGATCCACATCGTGTGATATAACGAACCCGGGATTGCTCTGAAACGAATAAAGAGGGTCGGCCGCAGAGGCCGGCCCTCTCTTCTTTTTTATTGCGACACAAACCGGGCCAGACGAACGGCGGTGTGCCCGCGACGCGGCAGAAGGCTCGGCATCACCAGCAGACAATTGTCGTATGGGGTGCGAATTTCCGCCTCTCCATCCCAGGCGATCAGCGTGCCTTCATGGGGCACGATCCTTCCGCCTTCAAAGGGTTCGACAAAGCGAAAAGCATCGGTGAGGGCAACGATATGCGCGGTGACCTCTGCAAGCCGCGGCCGCCGGGGCTCTGCCGGGGGCGGGGGCAGGATTGGGTCGTCCATCGCGGCAAGCCCGGTGATGCGCAAAAACTTCGCAACCGCTGCGAAGGTGATGCTCACCGTCTGTTGCTGCCAGTGCTGGCCGGCTTCGATCAAATTCGCCGCTGCCGCCGAATGGGGGGTGCGGAAGCGCGCATAATCAATCAGCCGCCGACCGTTCGCATGGCCGGGATCCACCACGACGAGCGAAGGCTCGGCGATCGCGAGCGCAAGCTCGCGCGCTTTTTCCGTGGTATTGCACAAAATCAGCGGCTCGGACGGCCAAAGCATCGAATGGAGATCAAGCAGGAAATCGACCGTGTCGAAAATCCGGCGCATTTCCCGCGCACGGTCGAGCTCGCAGCTGCGTCGCGGGCCTTCCAGCACGGTCTCATCCCAGACACGGTTTAAGTCTTCGTCCACATAGCGCGAAGCGGCCGGCTGCTTGGGATCAAAGCGGGCGAAAGCTGCCAGATTGGCAAAAGCAAAGGTCAACTGGCCGCGCAAGGGCCGGAAATCCTTGCGAAGCAGCGCATCCAGCACAATCGCGCCGGCATATTCATTGCCATGGATCAGCGAGACCAACGCGACATGCGGTCCGGGACGCCCGCTTTCTCGCGTCAGAAAGCCGCTCACGCCGCAATTGCCGGCAATCCACGGGTCAAGATCGGGCGGCGTCAGCCGCACCGAAAATTCGACGGGCGGCGGATAGGCGGCTTCGGACATTGCTCAAAGAGCCCCGAATTTTTGGCATCCATCGGCCGCAGAGGAAACCGGCATGGCAACGCCCCCCGTGTGATATGCCCAAAAGCTTTTCTAGCGTGGCGGGAGGGTTGAGCAAGCCTCCGGTGCAGGGGTGCGTCTTGCAAAGCCCGCGTTCTATGACCACAACTCGAAAGGCCCCGATTGGCTGTGCAGACCCGCTTCAGCCGCTCTTGCGAACGGCCGGGAACTCTCGGAAACTTCCGGATCGATGGAAACCTATCGCTTTGATGTCGTGGTGGTTGGCGCCGGAATCGCCGGGGCCTCGGCCGCCGCAGCTTTGGCCGCCGATCGGCGGGTTGCCGTCCTGGAGGCGGAAGCGATCGCGGGTTACCACACCACGGGCCGTTCGGCCGCTATGTGGATTCAGAACTACGGGCCTCCGGACGCCCGGGTCTTAACGCGTCTTTCCCGCGCATTTCTGGTCAACCCGCCCGGCGGCTTCGCCGAGCAACCCCTGGTTTCGCCGCGTGCGATCTTGTTCGTGGCGCGCGCGGGGCAGGAGCGGGAGCTTGCCCAAATGCTGGCGGAAGGGGAGGGGCTTCGCGAGGCTTCGGTGGCGGAAGCGCGCGCCATGGTTCCCGCTTTGCGCGCCGACTATATCGTGGCCGCTGCGCTGGAAGAGCACGCTTTCGATATCGATGTCGCCGCCCTTCATCAGGGATTTCTCCGCCAAGCCCGCGCGCGCGGGGCCGTGCTTGCGCTTTCCAGCCGCGTCGTGGGCTTTCGCAGAAGCGGCGGGCAATGGCTGATCGAGACGGAAACCCCGCAAGCACGTTTTCAAGCCCCGATCGTGGTGAATGCCGCCGGTGCGTGGGGAGACGTAGTGGCGGAAATGGCCGGCGCGGCAAAGCTCGGGCTGCAGCCGTGTCGGCGCACGGGCGTGATTATCAATCCTGCCCCCTGGCACGTTGCGGACTGGCCTGTTGTCCATGACGTTGCTCATAACTGGTATGTCAGGCCGGAGGCCAGAACCCGCCTGATGGTCACGCCGGCGGATGAAACGCCGGTGCCTCCGCACGACGTCCAGCCCGAGGAATACGACATTGCGTTGGGGATCCACCGCATGCAAGAGGCGCTGGCCATTAACGTGCAAAGGGTGGAGCGGGCTTGGGCGGGCTTGCGGACCTTCACGCCCGACCGGAGCTTTGCCATCGGCTGGGACGGCGCAGTAGAGGGGTTCTTCTGGTGCGTCGGCCAAGGCGGCTGCGGCATTCAAACCTCCCCGGCGGCCGGCCGGTTGGTTGCGGACCTGATTACCGAGCGGGACCCCGGCGCGGCGGCGGAGGCGCTGCCGCGGCTCGATCCGCGCCGTTTCGGCTCGGCAAATCGTCAGACCGTTTAGCGAGAGATTAAGCAAAGCCTGTCAGTCTCTGCCGGCAGCAAGGAGTGTAGGACCGGCAGATGAGCAGACGCGGCAATCACAACACCAACGAGCGGCCGGTCGTCATCCGCAAGGAGGAAGCCGAGGAAAGCGCCCATCATGGCGGGCAGTGGAAGGTCGCCTATGCCGACTTCGTCACTGCCATGATGGCGTTTTTCCTGCTGATGTGGCTGATCAACGCCACCACCGAGGCGCAGCGGCGCGGGCTTGCCGATTATTTCAGCCGCGCGAATATTTTTGCCCATCAAATGTCGGGTTCGGGCAAGCCTTTCGGCGGCAGAACCCCGTTTGAGGCCGGCGCCTTCGTCTCCGATGAAGGTTCTGCGCGCGTGATCCGCGGCCATGCGGAGGCCATTCCCGATCCCGATGATAACGATTCGGATACCCCGGCCGATCCCCACCCGCCGCACGCCCCGGGTGATGAAGTGGCTGTGGAAACGGATGCCTCCGGCCCTGCCGATCATACCAGCGGCAATGCCCACACCACCATCAATCCTAACGGGGCGGGTGCAGCGGTGATTACGCTTCCGCCCGCCGCCGTGATGGCAGAAAAGTCTGCCCCGGAAAAAAACCAAGCGCCGGAGCGGAAGGCGCAGCAGGCCGAGAGCGCTGCCCAGCGGGAGGAAACGGCTTTTCGCAACGCGGCGGAACAAATTCGGCAAGCCGTTCGAAATGATCCGGAACTTGCCGAGCTCAGCCGCCAATTGGCCATCGATGAAACCCCTGAAGGCTTGCGCATTCAGATTTTGGACGAAGAAAAACAGCCGATGTTCGCCATGGGCGATTCGCAGCCGAACCGAAGAGCGCTGCAGCTTCTGCGGAAAATCAGCCCTATTTTGCAGCATCTACCGGAAGAAATATCGGTTGCGGGCTATACGGATGCGGCGCCCTATCGCGGCGGGGAGAAAACCAATTGGGAGCTTTCCACGGAGCGCGCCAACGCAACCCGCCGGATTTTGCAGCAAGAGGGGATCCCCGAAGCCCGGTTTCGCACGGTCATCGGCCATGCCGACCGTGACCTTTTGCTTCCGGCCGACCCGCTGGCGGCGGCCAATCGCAGGATTGCCATTGTGCTGCTGCGGCAAGCCCCGCGCAAAGACCCGTCCTCCCCGCGCGCGATTCTTGTGCCGCAACCCCCGGTGCCGTCTCTCGGAAGCATTCCGCACAGCAAGGTAAACACGACGCAAGGGTAGCTTCGCTTCCATGCTGACGCTCGGCGGCTTTGCCTTTCTGCTTCTGTGTGTCTTCGGAACCTACGCCATTTCCGGGGGCGCGATTTCCGTCCTGATCGAAGCCTTACCGTTTGAATTCCTTACCGTCGGCGGGGCCGCCATCGGCACGCTCATTATGGCGGATTCGCTTCACGGCATAAAGACGACGCTGGCAGGTCTGGCAAAAGTTCTCAAAGGGGCAAGCTTTAAAAAGCAGGATTACATCGATCTTCTGAGCCTTCTTTTTTTCTTTCTTCGCCTTGCCAACAGCAAAGGCAATATGGCCATCGAGCCGCATATCGAAGCCCCCGAGGACAGCGAGGCGTTTCAAAAATACCCGAAAATTCTCGCCAACCGCTTCGCCACCTTGCTGATTTGCGACTACCTGAGAATGGTGGGAATGAACGCGGACGATCCCAATCAGATCGAAGATGTCATGGCGCGCGAGCTTAAGAAAAAACTCCAAGAAGATTTGCACGGTGCGCATGCTTTGCAAAACGTTGCGGATGCGTTGCCCGCGCTCGGAATTGTTGCCGCGGTGCTGGGCGTTGTGAAAACTATGGCGCATATCAACGATCCGCCGGCGGTCCTAGGGCAGATGATCGGCAGTGCGCTGGTGGGCACCTTTATGGGTGTATTGCTGTCTTACGGCCTCGTCGGACCCACGGCCTCGCGGATTCAAAGAGTGGTACAAGAAGAAGCGAAATACTACGAGGTCATTCGCGCCGTTTTGGTTGCGCATCTGCACGGCAATGCGCCGCAGGTGAGCATCGAAACCGGGCGGAAGATGGCTCCGAGCGAGCATATGCCGCTTTTCCAAGAGCTTGAGGAAGCCGTGCAATCCGTTCGCGTGAAGTAACCCGACACGGGCTTGCGGAGCGGAGAAGAAAAATGGAAAAGCAAAACGCTATAGGCTTTCAGAAATTCTGCTCGAAAGGATGAACATGCCCTACCTGCCTCCCGCTTCCCGTGCCGTTGCCCGTTCTTCGCCAATCATTCGCCTGTGTGGAATCGCGGCGCTGGGGGCGGCGCTGCTCGCCGCCTCCGCGCGTTTGGAGATCCCGTTTTGGCCGGTGCCGATGACCATGCAGACCTTTGTGGTGCTGATGCTTGGCGCCACCGCCGGGCCGGAAGGCGGGGTAGCATCGGTTTTTGCTTACCTTTTGGCCGGCTTTGCCGGGCTTCCGGTCTTTGCCGGCGGCGGCGGGCCGCTTTATTTC
>JAIMBF010000135.1 GCA_023511585.1 Terriglobia bacterium | reverse complement strand
ACGATATTGACCTGCGGGGGGTTACCGTCATGCGTGTAGGCAATATCGCGCATATAAATTACGGTACCGTTTACCACCTTCACAGGCAGCGCATTCATCTGATCAATCAGAAGAGGGCTTGCGTTGGTGGTAACGTACCACTCAAATTTGCCGATTTTCTCGGTTCCGGCCGGAATAATAAGGTTTTGATTTTTTAAAGCATTGACGACGTCTTGAGCAGATACGCCGAATTGCTGCATCGCTTGCAGGTTCAGGTCTGCCTGGACTTGCCGATACTTGCCGCCCATCGGGGTAACGATCTGCGCGCCTTGAACGGTAGCAAGCGCGGGGCGAAGAAAGTTATTGCCGTAGTCGAACAACTTGGCTTCATCAACGCCTTTGCCGGAAAGCGTCAATTGGATAACCGGCACGCTTGCCGCATCGAATTGCAGAACGATCGGCGGCGTCATCCCCGCCGGCATCAACTTCAAAATGGTTTGGGAAATGGCGGTAATCTGGCCCAGCGCCAAAGCAACATCGGTATGGGGTTGGAAATAGACTTTGATGATGGAGTAGGAGTTGACCGATTGGGAATCGATGCTTTGGATGTTGTTCACTTCGGCGGTCAGCACGCGCTCGTAGAAATACGCCACCCGCCCGGACATATCGATCGGCACCAAGCCGGTATAGGACCAGACAATGGCGATGACCGGAATTCCGATTGCGGGAAAGATGTCGATCGGCGTGGTGGTTGCGGCAAGAACGCCGAACAGCACGATGACGATTGCCAACACCACGAAGGTGTACGGCCGCTTGAGCGCAATCTGGACAATCCACATAAGTTTTGTCCCGCCAATCCTTTGTTTGCGATCTGCCGGGGCCGCCGCTCCGTCTTAGCCCTGTTCAAGGAGGGCTTGGGGAAGCCGGCACGAGACAGAGTTCTCCGCCGAGAAATCGGGGTGCATTTAGCGCAAACACCCCCACGGGGGAATTATTCTTTCCTTTAACGACCCGGCCCTTGCCCACGAAGCCTTGCCGTGGCAGCGAAATCGATCTGACCGTGCTCGGTTACCACCACTTTGTAGTATCGCTCTGCCGCCTCGCATGAAACCAGGCCGTCGCGGACATCCCGCGCCACCGCCTCGGGCGGCCGCTCGGCAGGGTCGCCCATGCCGCCGCCGCCCGGCAATTTTAAGACCAAGCGGTCCCCCTCCGGGATAATCTGGAAGCCTTTGGCGCGCAACTTCCGCCCGCTCGCCGTCTCCACCGCGCCGGGCGCGCCGGCAAGCCCTCCGGCACGGCCGCGCGGCGGGTGGCTTACGCGGTCGAAGATCGCATTGCAGGCGAACTCCAAATCCCCTTTGGTGCCGATTTCCATCACCTGCCCCATGCCGCCGCGGGTGCGCCCGGGCCCTCCGCTATCGGGACGGAGCTCCTTGCGCCAAAAAACCACCGGGGCGATGTTTTCGGTGGCTTCAACCGGCATGGTGCGCACGCCGGAGGGGAAAGCCGTGGCATCCAGCCCGTCACGCGTGGGCCGCGCCCCGGTGCCGCCAGAATTAAAGGTGATGATCTCGAAATCCGGCGGCACTTTGCGATTGTGCCCAGCAGGGCCGGACACCGAGGCCCCGCCGCGCAAAGGCGGATTCCAAAGGCAAGAAGCGCCTTCGGCCGCCACACGGTCCGGCACCGCTTGGGCTAGGCAGCCCATCATCAGATCCGGAAGCAGATGGCCAATGACATGACGCACCGAAACCGGATACGGGCGCGGGGCATTCAAAATGCAGCCTTCGGGAATCTGCATCCGAAACGGCAGCAAGCTTGCCCAATTGTTGGGGATCTGCGGCGCCACGACCACCTTGATGCCAAACGATGCATAGGCACGGCAATAGGCCGGGGGGACGTTGATCCCCCGCCCCGAAAGCGGCGAGGTGCCCGCAAAATCCACCAGAATTGTTTCCGGCGTAATGGTCATGGCGGCTTTCAGAACCACGGGCGCGTCGTATCCGTCGGACCAGATCTCCGCGCGATACGTGCCGGGGGGAAGCCGCGCAATCTCGGCCTCGGTCGCGGCCAGTGACTGCCGGAAAATAAACTCGGCAAGCGGGTCAAGACTTTCCAGCCCAAACTCATCGAGCATCTCGACCAATCGCTTCACACCCGCCTCATTGCACGCGCAGAGCGAATAAATGTCGCCTTCCAGCTCCACCGGAAGCCGCGAATTCGCCCGGATGAACGCGAAAAAGGTCTCCTCCGGCTTGCCTTCCGCAAAGCAGCGCAGAATAGGGATGCAAAGCCCTTCCTCGAACACCGAACGGCCTTCCGGACCCATGCCGAGCCCGCCGACATCGATCACATGCGCGGTATTGGCAAAGAGCGCCACCAGCCGGCCGCGGTGAAAGGCCGGGGTAACGACGGTGAGATCATGCAAATGCCCGGTCGCGAGCCAGGGATCGTTGGTGATGAAATGGTCTCCGGGCCGCATCGTCTCGGCCGGATAGCGGCGGAGAAAATGCCCCACGCTTTCGGCCATCGAGTTGACATGCCCCGGCGTGCCGGTGACCGCCTGGGCGATCATCCGGCCTTGCAGGTCGAAAATACCGGCGGAGAGATCACCGGCCTCCCGCACCGTGGTGCTGAAGGCGGTGCGGATCATGGTCTGCGCCTGCTCTTCCACCACGGCAATGAGCCGGCTCCACATCAGCTGGTTGTGAATTTGGGCAAGAGCCTCGCTTGCCGACATTATTCGCCCTCCTGCATCAGGACCACGTTGCCCCAGCCGTCGATGCTCGCCTGCCAGCCCGGCCCGAGCAAGACGGAAGTTTCGTCTTCAACAATCATAGCCGGCCCCCGGAGCCGCGCGCCGGGCCGAAGAGCCCCGCGTTCGTAGACGGACCATTCCTGCTGCTCGCCCCGGACCGTTTCCCGCACGCGGCGGGTTTCGGCCGGCTCCGGCGAATAGGGCGAGAGTGGCTGCGGCACCGGCGGCAAAGGGGGAAGCTCTGTAGCGAGAGAGAGAGCGTAGCTGAGCACCTCGACGTCCGAGCCCGGCACCGGCCGATTATAGAAGCGCGCATAGGCCGCATCGTAAGCGGCCCGAAGCCGGGGCACGTCTTCTGCCGTAAGCGGATGGTTGGGAAGCGGCACCGGAATTTCATGCCCTTGGCCGATGTAGCGCATATACGCCGTACGCGTCTGGCGCGTGGGCAAGCCGGTGCCGGCACGCGCTACAACGGCTTCCGCCTCTTCGGCCATTTCCGCGATCAAGCGGTTGACGCTCTCGATATCGAAAGTGGCAAAGCGCTGATACAGGCTGCGAACCACCTCATAGGCGATCGGCGCACGCAGAAACCCAATCGCGCTGCCCACGCCCGCCCCGGGCGGCACCAGAATGCGGCGAATGCCGAGCCGTTCCGCCAGCCGGTAGGCGTGCACACCGCCGCCGCCGCCGAAGGCAATCAAGGTGCGCTCTGCCAGCGCTTTGCCGGACTCGGCCGCATGCACCCTTGCCGCATTGGCCATGTTCTCATCCACCATTTCCACCACGCCGAGGGCGGCCATGCTGGCCGAAAGGCCAAGCGGATTGCCGACTTGCTGCACCAAAGCCCGCTCGGCCGCGGCCGTATCGAGGCGCAACTTGCCGCCGGCAAATCGGTCCGGATCGTAGCGGCCGAGCATGAGGTTCGCATCGGTCACCGTGGGCTCAATCCCGCCGCGGCCGTAACAGGCGGGGCCCGGGTCCGCGCCTGCGCTTTCCGGGCCCACGGCGATGCGCCCCATGGCATCCACGCGCGCGATGCTGCCGCCGCCGGCGCCGATTTCCACCATTTCGATCACCGGAATGCGCAAGGGCAAGCCGGAGCCTTTCTGAAACCGGCCGACGCGCGCAACTTCAAAACTGCGCGCGGTTTGCGGCGCGCCGTTGTCGATCAGGCAGATTTTGGCCGTGGTCCCGCCCATATCGAAGGAAACCACATGGTTGAGCCGCGCGGCGCGGGCGATGTGGGCAGCAAAGATCGCCCCGCCGGCCGGGCCGCTTTCCACCAGCCGCACCGGGAATCGGCAAGCGGTTTCCAAGGCGATCAACCCGCCGCCCGAGTGCATGAGAAACAGCGGCGCAACCATCCCCATCGCCGCCAGCTCCTGCGCAAGCTTGCCGAGGTAGCGCGCCATCAAAGGCTGCACATAGGCATTGGCGACAGTGGTGGAGAAGCGCTCGAATTCGCGCATTTCCGGAGAAACTTCCGAAGAGAGCGAGATCGGCACGCCCGGCAGGGCAGATTGGAGAATTTCCGCTGCGCGCCGCTCGTGCACGGGGTTGACGAAGGCGTGCAGAAACCCGATGGCGATGCTTTCCACCCCCTCGGCTTGCAGTTTCGGGACAAGGGCCAAAACCGCATTTTCGTTCAAAGGACGAAGCACGCGGCCCTCGTTGTCGAGCCGCTCGGGCACCGTGAAGCGCAGGAAGCGCGGGACCAGCGGCTCCGGCAGCACGATGTTCAAATCATATTGGTCGTAACGGCTTTCCGTGCCCATCGCCAGGACATCGCGAAAACCCTCGGTGGTGATCAGCGCTGTGCGGGCGCCCTTGCGCTCGATCATGGCATTGGTGGCTAGGGTGGTGCCGTGGATCACCAAACCGATTGCTTCGGGCCCGATTCCCGCCATCTCGAGAATGACGCGAACCCCCTCGAGCACACCCTGTTCGGGCGCGGCGGGGGTGGTCAGCACCTTGGTGGTGTAAAGCTTCGCTTTTGTTTCCA
>JAIMBF010000031.1 GCA_023511585.1 Terriglobia bacterium | reverse complement strand
GCCCGCCCGAGCCGCAGGGATTTCACCTCCGGTCCTTTGAGGACAAGGCCGGCTTCGACCGTGTCTTTGATCGTGTAGTCAAATCGCGCCTTCCGGTTCTGCGCCACCACGCCATGCGCAATGATCCGGGATTTTTGCGCCGTTTTCCCATCGGCCATCGGATTAGTTTAACAAACCGACCTCGGTCATCGCGGCGCGGACCTTGTTGCGCGTCGCCTCGCTCAGGGGCGCGAGCGGCAGCCGGCAGGTTTCCAAAGCGAGCCCCAAAAGGCTCGCGGCGTATTTGACCGGCGCCGGACTGGTTTCTGCGAACATCGCATCGTGCAGCGGCAGCAACCGGTCTTGAATAGCCACGGCGTCTTTCACGCGGCCTTGCTGCCAGGCTTCGTGAAGCTCTTTGCAGAGCCTCGGCGCCACGTTGGCGGTGACGCTGATGCAGCCATGGCCGCCGGCGGCGAGGAATGTCAGGGCGGTGTGATCCTCTCCTGAAAGCTGACAAAAATCTGGCCCGCACGCGCGGCGGACATGCTGGGGCCGGGTGAGGTTGGCCGTGGCATCCTTCACGCCGACGATGTTCGGGTGTTTGGCAAGCCGCGCCATGGTTTCCACGCTCATGTCAATGACACAGCGCGAAGGGATGTTGTAAATAATGATGGGGAGGTCCACCGCATCGGCAATGGCTTTGAAATGAAGGTAAAGCCCTTCCTGCGTGGGTTTGTTGTAGTAGGGGGTCACGATCAGCGCCGCATCGGCGCCCGCTTTCTTCGCGTGCCGAGTCAGGTCGATCGCCTCTTCCGTGGAATTGGAGCCGGTGCCGGCGATCACCGGCACGCGCCGGTGCGCCACCTCGATCGCAATCTCCACAACGCGTTTGTGTTCGGCATGGCTTAAGGTGGGGGATTCGCCCGTGGTGCCCGTCGGCACAAGCCCGTGCGTGCCCTCGCGGATCTGCCACTCCACAAAGCGGGCGAAGGCAGCCTCATCCACCTTGCCGTTTTTATCGAAGGGAGTAATGAGGGCGACGAACGATCCTTGGAACATGGTCTTTATCTCGAATGGTGAGAGCAAGCGAGGAGGGTGAGCCTTCCTTCGCGATTTTTAAGACCATAGCTTACGTCGCAAACGGGATGCACAGCAAGGCCGTTTCATGCTAAAGCCGGCTGCGTCTGGGAAAGGGATCGAGCCCATGCGTTTTTGGCACCCCTTCGCGGTTGCGATGATCAGTCTGTTTTCCGCTCTTCCGGCGTCTGCCCAAGACGTGATGAGCGCGGTGCACGCGAACCAATGGGCTTTGGCGTCGGAACTTGCCGGCCAATATGCCGATCCCGTAGCAGCCAAGCTGGTGACGTATTATCGGTTGTTGACGCCCGGTGCCGCGAGCGCCAAGGAGATTGCGGATTTCATGGCGGTCAATCCCGATTGGCCGCAGCAGGCCGAATTGGCGGCACGGCGGGATGACGCGCTGGCCGCCACGCCGGATGAGACGGAAGCGGCAGACCTGTGCGCGCACATCAAACCGGCGGCGGCTTTGGCTCTCGCACGTTGTGCCGAGGCCTTGGCCGATCTGGGGCATGCCCAAGCGGCGGCGGAGGCGGCGCGGGCGGCATGGGCCGCGGGTATCGATGATCCTAGCCACCAGGCGGCCTTTCTCCAGCGCTGGTCCGGCGTGTTGCGAGAAGCGGACGAAGAAAAGCGGTTCGATCGACTTGCCGAGCACCACCCGGATGCGGCTGCCCGCCAAGCGGCGCGCTTAAGCGGCGCGGCGCGACGGCTGGCACTGATTCGCCTGGCCTTGATCCGCGATGATCCGTCCGCGGCGAGCGCTCTTTCGGCTCTTTCGACCGACGAAAAGTCCGATCCCGGGCTGTTCCTTGATGCCGTGCGCTATCTGCGCCGGACCGGGCAGTTGGACGCCGCCCTTGCGCTTTGGAAATCCGCCGGCGCGCTGGCCGAGAGCAAAGAGCAGACAGGCGCTCGGCGCCGGGCTTTCTGGCCGGAGCGCGAGCGCCTGGCGCGCAGCCTGCTGGATGCCGGGCAAGCCGAGGGTGCCTATGCGCTCGCCGCCGGGGCGCATCCGGCAAACGGCGAGCAGGCGGCCGATGCGAGCTTTCTGGCCGGCTACATTGCGCTTTCCCGCCTCTCCGACCCGAAGCGAGCGAGAGAGCATTTCCTGGCTTTGGCGCGAAGCTCCCGTGCCGTCATCACCCAGGCGCGGGCGCATTATTGGCTGGCGCGCGCGGCGGCTTCCATGCACGATCCGGCCGCGACCCGGAGCGAGCTGACGCAAGCCGCGGCGTATCCGACGACGTTTTACGGCCAGCTTGCGGCCTTGGCTTTGGGGGAAGGGCCGGAGCAGCTGAATGCGCGAATTTTGGCGCTGCATGATCCCGGTTGGCAGCCGGCCCAGGCCTATGCTTTCGCAGCCCATGAGGTGGCGCGCGCCGCAGCGCTCTTGGTGGCTTGGGGGGAGCCGAGGCGCGCGCGCGTCTTCCTGGCTGATCTTGCCACGCTGGTAACGGATGATGCCGAGCGCGCCATGGTGGCGCACCTAGCGCTGGCTTTGGGCCTGCCGGACCAGGCGGTGATGGCGGCTCGGTTCGCCGGGCGTGAGGGGGTGATACTGCCGGACTCCGGCTGGCCGATTGCGGCGGAGGTTGCCGACGGCGCTGCCCCCCGCGCGGTGGTTTTGGGCCTGATCCGCCAGGAAAGCAGCTTTGATTCCGGGGCGCTGAGCCCGTCCGGGGCACGGGGTTTGATGCAACTTCTGCCCAGCACGGCTGCCGGGGTGGCACGCGAGTTGGGCGCCCGCGTTTCGGAAGTGGCGCTGACCACCGATGCCCAATACAACACACGCCTCGGAACCGCATATTTGCAGAAATTGCTGGAACGGTTCGACGATTCGCTGCCGCTGGCTCTGGCCGCTTACAATGCCGGCCCCACGAATGTGCGGAGATGGATTTCTCAATACGGCGACCCGCGCGTGAAGGAAATCGATATGATCGATTGGATCGAGCGTATCCCGTTCGGCGAGACGCGCAATTACGTCCAGCGCGTGATCGAAAACATCGCCATTTATCGGGCCAAATTGCACGAGGCGCGGCCTTATCCGCTCACGCCCTGGCGGCCTTCGTGACGGATCGCGGCGCGGCAGAGAGCCGGCTACCCTGAGATGGTGTCTGATCTTTGCGGAAACCGCGCGCCGATAAGCCGTAAACGGTTTTTGATCCCTTTGTTCTTGTGCAAGCGAACGCAATGGCAAAATTATTGGCGAGCGGATTCGGCCTCGGCTTTGCTCCCTTCGCGCCCGGCACCTTGGCAAGCCTGGTTGCACTTTTGCTCGGCGCCTTTTTGCTTTGGCTTTCCCCTTTCGCGCTGCCTGTTGGGATTGTCCTTGCCATCGGTTTGGGATTTGCCGCCCTCCGAGTGTTAGGCCCCATCGGCGATCCCGGCTATGTGGTGATTGATGAAATTGCCGGCCAGTTCGTGGCGCTTTTGCCGCTTGCTCGCCCGGCATGGCCGGCGCTGATCGCCGCTTTTCTTTTGTTTCGGCTGTTCGATATTCTGAAACCTCCACCGCTGTCCTGGCTTGACCGATACGAGCACGCGCTTGGTGTCATGGGCGATGATTTAGCGGCAGGTGTGCTTGCTGCCGCTGCGCTTTGGCTTCTGAGCCTGGTTTGGCCGAATCTCTTCGGCGGAGTGCTTTGGTTTTCGCAGCTTTAAGCCCGCAATTCCCCGTGTTTCGGCTCTCACCCGCCGAAAGCGGAAATGCCGGTCTGCGCGCGGCCGAGGATCAGCGCGTGCACATCATGCGTGCCTTCGTAGGTGTTCACCGCTTCCAGGTTCATCACATGGCGGATCACGTGGTATTCATCGGCAATGCCGTTGCCGCCGTGCATGTCGCGTGCCATGCGCGCGATCTCCAAGGCCTTCCCGCAGGAATTGCGCTTCAGCATGGAGATCATTTCCGGCGCGGCTTCGCCGCTATCCATCAACCGCCCCAGCCGCAGCACCGCTTGCAAACCGATGGCGATTTCGGTCTGCATATCGGCGAGCTTCTTCTGAATAAGCTGAGTGGCCGCCAGGGGCCGACCGAACATCCGGCGCGTGAGCACGTAGTTGCGCGCCGCGTGCCAGCAGTATTCCGCGGCTCCGAGCGCTCCCCAGGCGATGGTGTAGCGCGCTTTATTTAAGCAGGAGAACGGACCCTTCAGGCCTTTAACCCCGGGCAAGACATTGGCATCGGGCACGAAGACGTCGGCCATCATAATCATGCCGGTGATGCTGGCGCGAAGCGCGAACTTGCCTTCAATCTTCGGGGCAGACAGCCCCGCCATGCCGCGCTCCAACAGAAAACCGCGGATTTCCCCTTCGTCGTCCTTGGCCCAAACCAGAAAGACATCGGCGATCGGCGAGTTGCTGATCCAGGTTTTTGTGCCGTTCAGAATAAAACCGCCGTCCGTGCGCCGTGCGCGGCTGCGCATTGCACCCGGGTCGGAGCCGGCATCGGGTTCGGTCAGGCCGAAGCAGCCGACGAATTCCCCGCTTCGGAGTTTGGGAAGATACCGCTGGCGTTGCTCCTCGGAGCCAAATTCGTAAATCGGGAACATCACCAGCGAGGACTGCACCGAAAACGCGCTGCGATAGCCGGAATCGACGCGTTCGATTTCGCGCGCGATCAACCCGTACGAGACATGGTTGACGCCGGCACAGCCGTAACCGGTGAGGGTGGCGCCCAGGAAACCCATGGCGCCCATTTCGTTCAAGATTTCCCGATCAAACCGCTCGTGGCGATTGGCTTCCAAAATCCGCGGGAAGAGTCTCTCCTGGCAATAGCTCCGCGCGGCATCGCGGATCGCGCGTTCTTCCTCGTTCAGCTGCTGCTCCAGCAACAACGGATCATCCCATTGAAAAGAGGCTCTGCTTCGCTGCGCATCCGCGGTTTTGGAAACAGATGCGATAGGCAGACTCATTGGGGGCTCTCCTTTCGTTGATCCGAGGGGAATGCACCGATGCCGCGATTGGGACGTGCCGGGATACGCATAAAAGCAGGGATGTTATCGCCGAAGCCGACCACCGGAGCTTCGGCTCTGGCCAGGGAGGATTGCTCTTTCCGCGTCGGTTTGACGGTGTCTGGAGCTTTGCGGGCTTCGGGCTTTGCCGTTTCGGCCGCACGTGGCATTTTCTTGCTTGCCGAACGGTTCTCTGTTGCGCTTTGCCGAGTGCCGCCCCGCCCGCGCTTCGGTTTGGTGGCAGCGGGCTCGGCCCAGGTCACTTCTTCCAGCCCGGGAATACGAATGCGAGGGATGGCATGACCGATCAGGGCTTCGATGGCTTCCACCGCAAGCCGCTCGGTCGGCGTTGCCAGTGTAAAGGCACGGCCTTCTCGACCCGCCCGGCCCGTGCGACCGATCCGGTGCACGTAATCCTCGGCATGGTGGGGGACGTCGAAATTGAAGACGTGCGAAAGCCCCGTGATATCAAGCCCGCGGGCGGCAACGTCGCTGCATACCAAGAGCTGGATCTCGCCCGATCGGAACTTTTCCATGGTAGCAAAGCGGGCGGATTGCGCCATATCCCCGTGCAGCGCGCCGGCGCGAAAGCCGTGCCGGACCAAGGAGCGGGAGAGAATATCCACGTCGCGCTTGCGATTGCAGAAGATGAGTGCGTTCTGCACGTCTTCCGATTGGATCAGCCGGCGTAAGGCCTCCCGCTTATCCTGCTCGGTCACCAGCACCAAACCTTCGTGGATGGTGCTTGCGACGGAAGCGGGCGGCGCAACGATGATTTCTCTCGGATTTTCCAGGAATGTATCGGCGAGTTTGCGGATTTCCGGCGCCATCGTGGCGCTGAAGAGAAGCGTTTGCCGCCATCGTAGCAAGAGCCCAACAATGCGCCCCACTTCCGGGATGAACCCCATATCCAGCATGCGGTCCGCTTCATCGATGACCAATATGCGCACATCGGTCAAAAGCAGGCCGCCACGCTCAAAAATATCCAAAAGCCGCCCCGGGGTGGCAATCACCACATCGACACCGCGGGCCAAGGCCTCGCGCTGTTCGGCCATGCTCTCGCCGCCGATGATTAGCGTATGCGAAAGGCGAAGATATTTGCCGTAGCTCACGAAATTTTCGGCAACTTGCAGGGCGAGCTCACGCGTCGGCTCCAGGATCAAACCGCGCGGCATGCGCGCACGGGCGCGCGCGTTAGCCAAAATATCCAACATCGGCAGGATAAAGCCCGCGGTTTTGCCCGTGCCGGTTTGGGCACAGCCGAGAACGTCCTGCCCGCGGAGAATCACGGGGATTGCCTGCTCTTGGACCGGGGTGGGGGATCGGTAGCCCTTTTCTGCGACGGCTTTCAGGATCGGTTCTGAAAGCCCCAAATCCGCGAAGCCGAGGCGCGGCGCTTCATCGCCGGATGCAAAAGCCGCTGGAGCAGGGTCGATGGGGTTTGTGGAGGATTCGATCAGATCAAAAATTTCAGACACGGGATACTTTCAGTTGCCGGCACTTTCAGAACTGTGCCGCAGAGGCGCGTGACTCGCGACTGCTATGCGGTATGTGAACGCGAGGGAGGAATGTCAAGTGTCGTATGCTCTGGGCTGTCTTTCCGAAAAGAGAAGAGCGCGGCCGCAGCCGAAGGAGCAGCCATGACGATGCAGAGCACAGCAGCCCCGGGAATGACGCCGAACGCTGCACGGGCGGTGCGGACCGGCACGCGCCGCATAGAGGATTACGCGCTAATCGGAGACGGCTTAAGCGCCGGCCTCGTGCATCGCGACGGCTCGCTGGACTGGCTCTGCTGGCCGCGTTTTGACAGCCCTGCCTGCTTTGCGGCCTTGCTGGGCACGCCCGAGCATGGCAGCTGGAGCATTCGGCCGACGCAAGACGTTCTCCGCGTGCAACGACGCTACCGTCCGGAGACCATGATTCTTGAGACGATCTTCGAGACCGCAACAGGCTCGGTTGCCCTTTCTGACTTTATGCCGATCGGGCAGGGTTTTTCCTCGGTGGTGCGACGTGTGAAGGGGCAATCGGGGCACGTTCGTATGCGGTTTCTCTTCGCCCCGCGATTCGATTACGGGCGAACCATTCCCCGGTTGGTACCATGCGGGGACGGAAGCGGTATGACAGCCGTGGCGGGGCCGGACCAAATCGTCTTGCGCGGCCCGCTTCTCCTGCACGAAAAGCGAGGAGCCCTGCAGGCCGATTTCGTGGTCGCGGCGGGAGAAATACAGAGCTTTGTGGCAAGCTACCAGGCATCCCACTTGACGGCTCCGCCGCCCTTGGAAGCGACAATCGAGGAGGCGCGCACAGAGAGGTTTTGGCGCGCGTGGGCGGCGCGCGCACGCTATCAAGGCCCTTGGCGGGATATGGTTGTGCGCTCCTTGCTGGTACTGAAAGCGCTGATCTACGCGCCGACGGGGGCCGCTCTTGCCGCGCCGACCACTTCCTTGCCCATCGTGCTCGGGGGAACGCGAAACTGGGATTACCGGTTTTGTTGGTTGCGCGATGCCGCTTTCGCGATGCAGGCCTTGATGGAGGCGGGCTATGCGGAAGAGACGGAGGCCTGGATTCGATGGTTGGAACGGAGCCTGGCCGGGCGCATAAGCCAGCTGCAGATCATGTATGGGATCGCTGGGGAACGCTGGCTTGCCGAGCGGGAGCTGCCATGGCTCCCGGGTTATCGGGGTTCGAGGCCGGTGCGCGTGGGGAACGCGGCTTCGGAGCAGGTTCAGCTGGACGTGTTCGGCGAGGTGATAGCAACGCTCTACGAGGCTGCGGCCCGCCGGCTCTGTCCGCTGCCGGTTGCCTGGCGGCTCGCTTCCGGGCTCGCCGGCCGCCTTGCAGAGGTCTGGGATCAGCCGGATTCCGGGATCTGGGAGCTGCGCGGGCGCCTACGCCATTACACCTCTTCAAAGGTCATGGCGTGGTTTGCCTTCGACCGCGCATTGCGCTTGGCGGCCTTGTGTGGAACCACACCGCCTGCCGCGTGGCGAAGGCTGCGCACGCGCATTCACGCGCTTGTCTGCGAGCGCGGCTTCGATGCGCGGAAAAACAGCTTCATGCAGAGTTTCGGTGCAACCGCATGGGATGGAAGCCTTTTGCTGATCCCCCTCGTGGGCTTTCTTCCGGCCGAGGATGCCCGCGTGCGGGGCACGCTTGCTGCTATCGAACGCGCGCTGATGGAGGACGGGTTGCTCCACCGCTATCGCGCGAGCGCCGAAGGCGCGGGATATTCAGAAGGCGCGTTTCTTCCCTGCAACTTTTGGTTGGTGGAGAATCTCCTACTGCGGGGCCGGGTGGCGGACGCCGAGGCGTTGTTCGGCCGTGTTCTGGCTCTTGCGAACGATCTCGGCCTGCTTGCCGAACAGTATGACACCACGATCGGGGCGCAACTCGGCAATTTCCCGCTTGGTTTTTCCCATCTCGCCCTGGTGCGGGCGGCGTTTCGGTTGGAGGAGACGCGAAAACCCGTTCCGGGCGCGCCGGAAGCACCGTCAAAAGCGGATGTTTTCCGCTAAAACCGCCTTGCGTCCGAGGCTCCGATGTGCAAAGCACGCGGGCGAGCAGCATGGCAAATGGGGGAGCGTCCGGGTGTCGGAGATCATCCTGCAAACCAAGGGGCTTACCAAAGAGTTCCGCGGGTTCGTCGCGGTAGATGACGTTAACCTGAAAGTGCGAGCGGGAACTATTCACGCGCTTATCGGCCCGAACGGCGCCGGGAAGACCACCTGCTTCAATCTGCTGACAAAATTTCTACAACCGACACGCGGGGTGATCTACTACGAAGGGCGTGACATCACCAGGTTTGCGCCAGCTTCGGTGGCGCGGCTCGGATTGGTGCGAAGTTTTCAGATCTCGGCGGTTTTCCCCCATCTCAGCGTGCTGGAGAATGTGCGGATAGCGTTGCAGCGAAAACGCGGTAATTCTTTTGATTTTTGGCGTTCCGAAGAGGTGTTGCGCCGTTTTGATGGCGAAGCCAAAGAGCTTTTGGCGGATGTGGGGCTAGCGGACTATGTGGACTTGCCGGCCGCGGAATTGCCTTACGGACGCAAACGCGCGCTGGAGATTGCTACAACGCTGGCGCTGAATCCCCGCATGATGTTGCTCGACGAACCGACAGCGGGTATGGCGCATGAGGATGTGGATCGTATCGTGGCGTTGATCCGGCGCATAAGGACCGGGCGCACGATTTTGATGGTGGAGCATAATCTTTCGGTCGTGGAAGGGCTTTGCGATACGATCACCGTGCTGACGCGCGGGCGCGTTCTCGCGGAAGGCGACTATGCGACGGTTTCCAAAAATCCGGAAGTCATGGCTGCATATTTGGGAACGGCCGATGCTTGAAGTGAAGAATCTCCATGCCTGGTACGGCGAAAGTCATATTTTGCACGGTGTAGATTTTGAGGTCCATGAAGGAGAGGTGGTGACACTGATCGGCCGCAACGGAGCCGGCAAAACGACCACCTTGAAGGCAATTATGGGATTGGTGCCGCGCCGCGAAGGCAGCATTCGCTTTCAAAGCCATGAGCTAGTCGGGTTGCGGCCGGACGAAATCGCCAGATTGGGTATTGCCTTTTGCCCGGAGGAGCGCGGCATTTTTGCTTCTCTTTCGGTGAGCGAAAACCTTTTGTTGCCCCCTGTTATCGCTCAGGGAGGCTTGGATATTCCAACCATTTATACGTTGTTTCCCAATTTGAAGGAGCGCGCCAAAAGCCAAGGCACGAAGCTTTCCGGCGGAGAGCAGCAAATGCTCGCGATTGCTCGGATTCTACGCACCGGGGCGCGTTTGTTGTTGTTGGACGAACCGACCGAGGGTTTGGCGCCTGTTATCGTGCAGCAGATCAAGCGAACGATTCAGGAGATCAAAGAGCGCGGCTTTACCGTTTTGCTCGTGGAGCAAAATTTCCGCTTTGCGTCAGGGGTGGCGGATCGTCACTACGTCATGGAAAACGGGCGCATCATAGACATGATCCCGAATGCTATGATCGCGGCCAATATGCAAAAACTGCATGAATACTTGGGCGTCTGATCCGGTTCTTGCATGCGCAAGGCACGTTGAGGAGAGAGAAAATGGCGATAGCTCGGCGTGAACTTATCGGCTCGATGGCGGCGGCGGGCGTTGCTTCGACGCTTCCTATCACTTATGCGCGGGCTCAAGCAAAACCGAAAATCAGAATCGGCGTGCTGAACGACATGTCTGGCCCCTACCGGGATATTACCGGCATGGGCTCGGTTGCCTGTACGCAACAGGCGCTGCAAGATTTCGGGGCTTCTAACAAAGGGATAGAGGTTGAGGTTATTTTCGGCGATCATCAGAACAAGCCCGATGTCGGTGCCGCAATTGCCCGACAGTGGTACGACCAAGGCGTGGACATGATTGTCGATGTCCCGACATCCTCCGTCGCGCTTGCGGTTTCTGCCGTCGCGCGGCAGAAAGACAAAGTATTTATGGACAGCGGAGCGGGAACTTCGGATTTAACGGGAAAGCTGTGTAACCCGAACACCGTTCATGTGACTTATGACACATGGATGCTTGCGCATGCCACGGGAGCGGCAATGGTTAAAGCCGGCGGCATCACGTGGTTCTTTATCACTGCCGATTATGCGTTCGGCCATGCCTTACAGCGCGATACCTCGAATTTCGTTATTCAAGCCGGCGGCAAGGTGCTCGGAAGCGTGAACACGCCGTTTCCGGGAACCACCGATTTTTCGTCTTATTTGCTGCAGGCCCAGGCTTCAGGGGCCAAAGTGATCGGATTATGCAATGCGGGTACCGATACGATCAATTGTATTAAGCAAGCGCACGAGTTCGGCGTAACCAAAACGGCTCGGATTGCCGGACTTTTGGTCTTTATCAGCGATATTCACGCGCTTGGCCTTCAGATCGCGCAGGGGCTGGTACTCAGTGGAACGTTTTATTGGAACCTGAACCCGCGCACGCGGGCCTTCAGCGAGCGCGTGGCGCCGAAGATGCCGGGCGTTCGGCCGGGAATGGCGCAGGCCGGATGCTATGCGGCAACCCTGCACTACCTGAAGACGGTTGCTGCCATGGGGGTTGTGGAGGCAAAACGCAGCGGGGCGGAAACGGTTGCACGCATGAAGGCGATGCCGATGGACGATGATGTATTCGGCCCAGGTAGCATCCGCGCCGATGGCCGCGCCGTTCACCCGGCATACCTTTTTGAGGTGAAAAAGCCCGAGGAGAGCAAAGAACCTTGGGATTATTACAACGTGCTCGCGGAGATCCCTGCGAACGAAGCATTCCGGCCGATCAATGAAGGAAGTTGTCCGCTCGTTCATGCATAACCAATTCGAGGAGAACGGTTGATGGATCTTTCTCGCCGCCTTTTTCTTTCTGCTTCGGGGGCAGCACTTTTGGCGCCGTATCCGCGCCGGACAGAGGCTCAAGACGCCGTCATTCGTATCGGTGTTCTGAACGATCAATCCGGTCCCTACCGTGATGATACAGGCGTGGGCTCGCGCATTTGTACGGAGGTTGCCGCTGCGGAATTCAGCGCCAGCAAGGCCATTAAAGTGGAGGTGCTTGCGGCTGACCACCAAAATAAGCCCGATGTCGGGGCGGCGATTGCGCGCCAATGGTTCGATCGGGACGGCGTGGACATGATCATTGATGTACCGACGTCGTCTGTGGCGCTTGCGGTCAACAGCATTTGTCGCGAGAAGAACAAGGTTTTTATAAATTCGGGAGCGGCAACCACGGCGCTGACCGGCAAGCAGTGCACGCCGAATACCGTGCATTTTACCTATGACACTTATATGCTTGCCCGCTCGACCGGGGGGAATACCGTAAAAGCCGGAGGCGATAGCTGGTATTTTGTAACTGCGGATTACGTGTTCGGGCACGAACTTGAGTCAATGACCGCGCGCTTCGTTACCGAAGCAAAAGGGAAAGTTCTCGGCCGTTCCGTCTACCCGTTCCCCGGCACCACGGATTTTTCCTCGTTCTTGCTTGCGGCGCAGTCTTCCGGAGCCAAAGTTCTCGGGTTAGCCAATGCCGGCAACGACACCATTAATTGCATCAAGCAAGCGCACGAGTTCGGGTTAACCCCGAAGATGCGCGTTGCGGCCCTTTTGATGGGAGTCATCGACGTGCATGGCGTCGGCCTCGAGCAAGCACAGGGATTGCTTCTTACCGAGAGCTTTTATTGGAATCTCAATGACCGCACAAGGCGGTTTACCGCGAAGGTACGCCAGGCACTCGGCGGGCGCGTTCCGAATATGATCCAAGCCGGATGTTATGCCGGCACGTTGCATTATTTGAAGGCGGTCGCCGATATCGGCCTAAGCACGGCAAAAGCCGATGGTGCAGCAGTCGTCGCACGCATGAAGGCGATGCCGACCGATGATGACGTATTCGGAAAAGGCCGCATCCGTGCCGACGGGCAACTTCTGGTGCCGGTTTATCTTTTCGAGGTAAAGAAGCCGCAAGAAAGTTCGGGGGCGTGGGATTATTACAAACTGATAGCGGAAACGCCTGCGGATGAAGCCTGGCAGCCCGTTGATAAAGCATGTCCTTTGGTGCGCACGTAACGTCGGGGGTAGGGTTTATGCTTCAGCACGTTTGCGATGATAAACGGGATCGCGTGCTGTCCCTGGAGGCCTGCGCGCGCATTCTGGGAAAGGTAACGGCGGGATGATTACCATTCTGGGGGTGCCGGGACCGCTGTTGTTCGGCCAACTTTTGCTCGGCCTTATCAATGGCGCTTTCTATGCGATGCTTTCACTTGGGCTTTCCGTGATTTTTGGTCTGCTGAACATCATCAATTTCGCGCATGGTGCGCTTTTTATGATGGGAGCATTTGTCGCCTGGATGCTTCTGAATTACCTTGGGCTTGGTTATTGGTGGGCGCTTGTTCTTTCGCCTCTCATTGTCGGGATCTTCGGTTTGATATTAGAGCGAACGTTGATCAAGCATCTTTACAAGCTCGATCACCTTTACGGGCTTTTGCTTACTTTTGGACTGGCGTTGGTCATCGAGGGCCTGTTCCGCAACAAATACGGCAGCTCGGGAATGCCATATCAGATTCCGCCCGAACTGGAAGGGGCCACGAATCTCGGTTTTATGTTTTTGCCGAATTATCGCGGCTGGGTTGTCTTTGCGGCGCTCATAGCCTGTCTTGGGACCTGGCTTTTGATTGAAAAAACGAAGCTCGGCGCCCTCCTGCGCGCGGCAACCGAGAATGCTCCCCTTGTGCAAGCGTTTGGTGTGAATGTGCCGCGCCTAGTGACGCTGACTTATGCAGGAGGGGTGGCGCTTGCCGCGTTCGCCGGGGTGCTGGCGGCGCCGATCTATTCGGTGAACCCGAACATGGGTTCTAACTTTATCAATACTGTGTTTGCCGTTGTCGTAATCGGCGGTATGGGATCCATCATGGGTTCGATCGTTACCGGCTTTAGCCTCGGAGTTATCGAAGGTCTTACCAAAGTATTTTACCCGCAGGCATCCGAGACGGTAATTTTCGTTGTCATGGCCATTGTACTTCTTGCACGGCCGGCCGGACTATTTGGAAGGACAGCCTGATGACTATGGAAGCAACCACGCAGGTCGGTATTGGACTGCCGAGTGCCAAGCCGGTCTTGTTCGGGTATACCTCTACCCAGGCCATTGCGCTTGCAATCCTGGTAGCGCTGGTGGTGCTTTCGCCGACGGTGCTCTACCCGGTATTTTTGATGAAGGTGCTGTGCTTTGCCATGTTTGCAAGCGCCTTCAATTTGCTGATCGGCTATGTGGGATTGCTCTCATTCGGCCATGCCGCGTTCTTCGGCATGGGCAGTTATGTAACGGCGTGGACCGCCAAATATTGGGGGCTTTCGGCAGAAGTCGCCATTCTGCTTGGTGGGCTTACCGGCGCTGCGCTTGGCGCGGTGTTTGGTTGGCTCGCGATACGCCGTTCCGGGATTTATTTCGCCATGATCACATTGGCGCTGGCGCAGATGGTCTATTTCTTTTGCGTGGAAGCGCCTTTCACCGGCGGGGAAGACGGTATTCAACAGGTGCCGCGTGCCAAGTTGTTCGGGGTCATTTCTCTGGCGCCGGATATGTCCATCTATTGGCTGGTCGCCGGGCTTTTTCTCTTCTTTTTCCTGTTTGTCCACCGCGTTGTACACTCGCCGTTCGGGCAGGTTCTGAAAGCGATCCGGGAAAACACGGCGCGCGCCACATCGCTCGGTTATCGGCCTGATGATTACAAGCTGATCGCCTTCATTCTCTCCACGTTTATTTCGGGGATCGCGGGCGGCACGAAGGCGCTGGTCTTCGGCATCGCGACCCTGACCGATGTGCACTGGTCCATGTCGGGCGAAGTGGTGCTGATGACCTTGCTCGGAGGGCTCGGGACGATTTTCGGCCCGGTCATGGGGGCGCTGATCGTCACCGCGATGGAAAATTACCTCGCGCAGTTCGGCGCCTGGGTGACTGTCACCCAGGGGGCCGTCTTCGTGATTTGCGTGCTGACGTTCCGCCGGGGTGTAATCGGCGAATTGGGCGCGAAGTTAAAGCTTGCGCTCTGAGCGCAGGCCTGCCGCATCATTCTTCGTCGATAAAGCGGACCTTGCCGGCCTCAATCAGTTCCGCAATACGCGAGGAACGGCCGAGACCGGCTGCAACCTTCGCATCCATCGCCGCTTCCGCTTCGCGCACTTGATTGAGTTTGCGCAGCACTGCCTCGATCTTGGCACGCGGCACGATGACGACGCCGTCGAGATCCCCAACCACCACGTCACCGGGGGCGACGGCAACTCCTCCTACCACGACGGGCTCGCCCACCGTGCCGGGGCCGGAAGCGGCGCAGGAATTCGGGGTGACGCCGCGACAAAACACCGGCAAGCCGGCCGCCCGGATGCCGGGCGTGTCACGCACCGTGCCGTCAATCACCAAAGCGACCGCCCCTTGGTTACGCGCCATGCCGGCGACCCGATCGCCGGTGACGGCCAAGCCCGAAAACCCATCCGCTGCCGCAACGATCACATCCCCCGGTTGGATCACTTCCAAAGCGCCGAGAATGGCCAAATTATCGCCCGGACCGCAAAGGCAGGTGACCGCAATGCCGGCAAAGACGGCGCAGCCCGGATCGACGGGTTTGAAAGCGGCATCCAGCGCGCCGCGGCCGTCCATGCAGTCCACCAGAAAACCCGTTGGAACGCCTTCAAAATGCGCGACGAGCTCCCGGGCAGGGCGTGGAAAACGGCGGCGAATCTGCAGGATCGGAGGCTCTTCCAACATGGCGCTTCCCTTTGCGATTTTTCGTATGAGGAGAGGTGCAGCATAACTCGCCTTCCATAGAGCGCAACCTCGCAATTTGCCGTGAAGGAGAAGATTTACGCTTGCTGAAATCGGCCTTTCGCGCATCTACTTGAGAAGTGTTGGCATCTTACCATGAGGGAGGAAATCCGATGCTACGTCGAAGCTTGTTTGTCGCGGTTGCGGCGGCTGCGCTGCTTCCCGTTGCGGCGCGTGCCGAGATGGTTCGCTTTCACGCGAATCTGGATGGAGCGCACGAGGTGCCGCCGACCGATAGCCCCGGTATCGGCACGCTGACGGCGGTGCTGGATACCGAGACTAAGGTTCTTTCTTACACCTTGACGTATCAGAATCTCTCCGGCCCGCCGATTGCTGCGCATTTTCATGGTCCGGCAGATCCCTCGCAAAACGCGCCGATTGTGGTGCCGATCCCGTCTCCGCAGAAGAGCCCTGTCGAGAACAAAGCCAAGCTGACGGATGCGCAGATCTCCGATCTTATGGCGGGCAAGTGGTACGTGAATATTCACACGAATGCCCATAAGCCGGGGGAAATTCGCGGCCAAGTTGTGAAGGGCGACCTTGCGGGCAAGTAAGCGGGATTAGGCGCCGGACGCCGTGCGAACACGCTTTCGCCCGAATTCTTGTTGGAATCGCGGGCGGAGGCTTGGCGGTGCGTGAGCGCTTATCCCACCCGGGGCGCGTGCTCGGGCAAGCTTCCCGGTACCGGCCAGGGGCGTTGCGCCGGGCGAAGCTGCTCGTAGGCTCGCGCCATCTGCAAGACGCCGAGATCATCAAACCGACGGCCGACGATTTGCAAACCGATCGGCAGACCCTCGGCCGTATAGCCGCAATTCAGGGAAATCGCCGGCTGCCCGGACATGTTGAACGGAACGGTGAAAGCGATGTGTTCGAAGGGGCGGTCGGGGTCGTTCGTCGGAGAGGGAAGCTCGGCGGCGAAGGCCGGAAGGGGGGCGGTTGGCGAAAGTATAAAGTCAAACCCTTGCGACGCAGCGATCGCTGCCTTCGCGATCTCGAATGTCTGGCTGAAAGCCTGAAAAAGTTCGAGGCCCGAGCACTGAGAACCGGCTTCGGCCCAGGCGCGGATAAAGGGCAGAACGCGTTCGCGGCGTGACACGGGCAGTTGCGAAAGATCGGAAAAGGCGCGCATCCGCCAAAAACGGTCAAGCCCATCCAACATCGTGCGCGTGAGAAAGGGCTGCATCGGCTCCACGATCGCGCCGGCCTTTTCAAATGCCCGGGCGGCTTCCGTTACAGCGGCTCTCACTTCCGCTTCCACGGGCAGGCCGACGCCGATATCCAGAAGCAGGCCGAGGCGAATACCTTTGAGGTCCCGATCAAGCTGCTGCCAGGGGATCTCGCTCGGCGGCAGGCTCATGTAATCTCGCTGATCGGGCTTGGAAATCACCGCCATGAGCAGAGCGGTGTCTGCGACGGTGCGCGTGATCGGCCCGGCAACACGACCGAGATAGGGAGGGTCGATCGGCACGCGCCCAAAGCTCGGTTTGATCCCAACCACGCCGCACCATCCGGCAGGTAAACGGATCGAGCCGCCAATATCGGTGCCGAGATGCAAGGGGCCATAGCCTGAAGCCGCGGCGGCCGCTGCGCCTGCCGAGGAGCCGCCCGGGTTACGGGAAAGGTTCCACGGATTTCGCGTCAACGGATGAAAGCTCGAGAGGCCCGAGGAAAGCATTCCATAATCGGGCATCGTGGTCTTTGCGAGGATGACGGCGCCGGATTCGCGCACCCGTGCCGCCGGAGGGGCGTCGGCGGGCGCGTTGCGCAATTCCGTTGCAGCCGTACCCAGAGGAACAGGCGTTCCTTGTGTAGCGATGTTCTCTTTGATTGTGATGGGCACGCCATCGAGCGGGCCTGCCGGCTCTCCGCGCAGCCAGCGTGCTTCCGATGCGCGCGAAGCCGCGCGCGCTGCCTCGGGATCGAGGGCATAGAGCGCATGCAAGTGCGGCTCGAAAGCAGTGATGCGTGTCAGGACTGCCTCCGTCACCTGCACCGCCGAGAGCTCTTTTTTCCGATACGCTGCCACAAGCGCAACTGCGGTGAGATCGGCAAGATTGGTCATAACATCCTTCTCCATAGAGCATTTTCTGCGCGCCAACGCGGCCATCACATTTTGCGAGAAAACGATGCGCCTGCCGATCGGAGACTGCAACCGTCGGGCAGGCTGTCAGGGTTTGCCCCACCAAAGGCACGCTGAGGCAATGCGGTGGCCTGCATCTTCCGGCCAAACTGCCTCGAGTGCTTATCAACGATTGGGCTTGGCCGCTGGCCAGCGTAACCGGACGGTAGCATAGGGGACCATCACGCGATAAAAGTTGTTCCATCATAGGTGAGGGGGTCCGTCCATGCCGCAGCCTTTGCATCATTATTACGTGCCGCCTGAAGATGGCTACGTTGGCACTTTTGTCGGCCGGGCATGGGTTCCGGCGCCGATTGCCGGACCCGCCGTGGTCCTTGTTCGTCGCGACGGCGTCTTTGATATCACAGCCCAAGTGGCGACCGTCGCGGATTTGCTGGAACTTGATGACCCGGTCGATTTTCTGCACGCCATCCCGCTGGGAGACCGCTTGGGCGATGTCTCCGAGCTCTTGGCCAATAGCGATCCGGCCCGTCGTGACCCCAACGCCCCTTGGCTGCTCGCTCCCGTTGATTTGCAGGCGATCAAGGCGGCTGGAGTGACCTTCGCCGCAAGCCTGCTTGAGCGTGTGGTGGAGGAGCACGCGAAAGGAGATCCGACGGCGGCGGCATCGGTGCGTGCGGCATTGGTTGCCGAGATCGGGGTTGATCTTTCCCAGATAAAACCCGGCTCGACCGAGGCCGAACAGCTGCGCGCGGTGCTCACCCGGCGCGGCCTCTGGTCGCAATACCTTGAAGTGGGGCTTGGTCCGGATGCCGAGATTTTTACCAAGGCCCAGCCGCTTTCGGCCGTCGGTTTCGGGGCCGAGATCGGCATCCATCCCAAATCCCGATGGAACAATCCCGAGCCGGAGATCGTGCTCGTTGTTTCCAGCAGCGGGCGCATTGTCGGTGCGACGCTCGGCAACGACGTCAACCTGCGCGATTTTGAAGGGCGCAGCGCGCTCTTGCTTTCCAAAGCGAAAGACAACAATGCCTCGACCGCCATCGGTCCGTTCTTACGTTTGTTTGACTCCAGTTTTTCGCTTGATGACGTGCGGAACGCCGAGATTTTGCTGAAGATCGAAGGCGAAGACGGTTTTACGCTGAGCGGCAGAAGCTCCATGCGGGAGATCAGCCGGGATCCGGAAGACCTTGTGCGTCAAACCATCGGGGCGACGCATCAATATCCGGATGGTTTTGTCTTGTTTCTCGGCACCATGTTTGCCCCCACAGAGCCGCGAGAGGAAGGCGGCTTGGGTTTTACCCACAAAATCGGCGATGTTGTCGCCATTCATGGGGCCAAACTCGGCACTTTGGTCAACCGCGTATCGACCTCCGACGTCGTGGCGCCTTGGACCTTCGGCATCCGCGCGCTCTTTGCCAACCTCGCAAAACGCGGTTTGCTCGCTTGAGTTTAGAGCTCCCAAGCCTCGTCTTCGGACGTTTTGGCTTCAAATCGGCCGTATCGCAGTGCCAGACCGGGCAACACCAGAAGATTGAGCGTTGTGGAGGTTACCAGACCGCCGAGAATGACAATGGCCATGGGGCCTTCGATTTCACGCCCGGGATCCCCGGCGCCGATTGCAAGCGGCAAGACTCCAAGGCCGGTGACGATGGAGGTGACGAGAATCGGTGTCAGCCGATCCGCAGCGCCGCGAATCGCTGTATCGAACCCCCAAGATTCCCTTTCCACTTCGACCATGTGTTGGTAACGGGCGATCATCAGGATGGAATTGCGCAAGGTGATGCCAAAAAGCGTCACAAACCCGACCATATCGCCTAAAGATACGATGCCGCCGGTCGCAAATATCGCCACTACGCCGCCAACCAGTGCAAACGGTAAGTTTGTCAAAACCAGCAAAAGATTACGCCAGTTGCGGGTGACGATCGAAAGCAGCAGAACGATGCCGAAGACCGCAAGCAGCGAGTTCCGAATCAAATCACGCTCAGCGGCTGCCCGTGCTTCCGCGGCACCGGCGAACTGGATATACGTGCCGAGCGGGAGCTGAACCTTGGCTGCAATGGCTGCTTTCGCGGCTTGCACGAATGAGGTGATGTCGGTGCCCGCAACATTGGCGGTGACCGTCTGCACACGCCTTGCGCCTTCGTGGACCACTTGGTAGCGGCCGGGAGCCTCGTAAATATCGGCGACTTGCTTAAGCAAAACATAGCTGCCGAAAGACGTGCGCAAGGGCAGTTCCCCGACTTCCGCGATATGATCGCGGCGCGAGCGATCGAGGATGGTAATGATCTTGTAGACTTGGTCGTCTCGGTAGATCTGACCGACTGTTTCCCCCTGATAGGCGATCCGAATGGTGTCGAGGACTTCCGTTGCATCCAGGCCCCAACGCTCGAGATCGGGCTTACGCAAATGAATGGTGAGCTGAGGCACGCCGGGTGGCGCTTCAATCTGCACCTCGGTGGCGCCCGGCACTTCGTTCAGCACGCGCGCGATCTCGAGCGCCTTCTGATTGAGAATATCGAGATTGCTGCCGAAGATTTTTATGACGACGGGAGCGGAATAGCCCGAAAGGGTTTCTTCCACGCGTTCGGTCAGAAACGTTCTGAGGGTGAAATTCACTCCGACGAAACGCGCGAGTATTTTTCGGATCTGGGCTTGTGCGGCTTCCGTTTCATCTCCCGACAACCCCGGTTTGAGTTCGACCTCGAACTCACTGTAATTCGGCCCCCAAGTATCGGCTGCCAATTCCGCACGCCCGATGCGCTGCGCGACCGATTGCACAAAGGGCAATTCTTTGAGCGCGCTGGAGATGAGGGTGCCGATGCGAAGCGATTCAGCCATGGAGGTACCGGGCACTTCCGCCACGTGCACGACGTAGTGCCCTTCTTTTAGCTCGGGTATGAAACTGCCGCCGAAAAACGGCAGCGCGGCGCAGCCCGCGATGGTGAGCAAGCCGGTGGCTGCGATCAGCACGCCCGTCCGTTGCGTGACGCTTGCGAGCACGCGCACATACCCGGCTTTGAGCCACCGCATTAAAGGGGGATCCGTGAGGGAAAGTTTTTTCCCGGCAAGGAAAGCCACCGAAAGCGCGGGCGTTACCGTTAACGCCACAAGCAGCGATGCCAAGACGGCGAATGTGTAGGCAAGCCCGAGAGGCCGAAACAAACGCCCGGCAACGCCCGGCAGAGCCATGACCGGAAGCACGACCAGGATGATGGCAAAGGTAGCATAGGTAACGCCGCTTCGCACTTCCAGCGCGGCATCAAGCGCCACGCGCGCGGCCGGGCGAGGCTCGGGAAGCCGCTGATTTTCGCGCAATCTTCTGACGATGTTTTCTACGTCTATGACGGCATCATCGACCACCACCCCGATGGCGATCGCAAGGCCGCCGAGGGTCATGGTGTTGAGCGTCTCCCCCATCGCTGCGAGCACGATGGTGGCAGCAAGCAGAGAAAGCGGAATCGCAATGCAGGAGATTGCCGCAATTCGCAGATCAAAGAGAAAGAGGAAAAGCACCACCATAACGAGGATCCCGCCGAGCACGAGCGAGGCTTCCACATTGCGGGTTGCGCTGATGATAAAATTCGCCGGTCGTAACAGACCGGAATGAAGGGTAATGCCTTCGGCTTGAAGTGCGTCTTTCAGCTCTTGCAATGCTGCTTCCACCGCTTCGGTGACTTCGATGGTATTTGCGCCATACTGTTCGGATACATTAAAAACGACGCCCGGCTTTCCATCGATGGTCGCGCCGCCGATGGCCGGCTCCGGTGCCTCGTAAACATCGGCAACGTTGCCGAGCGTGATGCTTCCTGTCGCATCGCTTCGGACTACGGTGCGCGCGATCTCGGTGGGTCCTGGGGATTGTCCTTCGGTTTGGAGAACGATTCGCTGATTTTTCGTTTCTATGAAACCCGCGCCGCGCACGCCGGTTGCGCGCTTGGCCGCTGCCAGCACATCGGAAAAACCGAGATCGTAGCGGATCAGTTGGTCCGGCTGCACGGCGATTTGGATGGAACGCACATCGCCGCCGAAAATGCCGATATCGGCCACACCCGGAACCGCCAGCAACCGCGGCCGGATGGTCCAGTCAACCGCTGCACGCAGATCCATGAGCGAGCGCGTTTCCGATGTAAGCCCGGCCACCAGCACCAGGGCCGATGAGGTGGTGAGCGGCGTAATCGACGGCTCATTTACGCCCTCCGGCAGTTGAGAGAGAATGCCGGCGAGGCGCTCGGCAACGACTTGGCGGTTGCGATAGATATCGCTCCCGGGGCCGAACAGAACCGTGATGACGGAAAGACCTTGAGTGGAGGTTGAGCGCAAGCTCTGCACGCCGGAGATACCATTCAAGGCACTTTCGATGGGGCGCGTGACGAGGATCTCCACCTGTTCGGGGGAAAGCCCCTGGGCCTCCGTCTGGATCACGACCTCCGGCGGTGCAAATTCCGGAAACGCATCATATTTGGCATGGCCCAACGCATAGAGACCGTGGGCTAAGAGGAGGCTTGCAAGCGCGATCACAATGCCGCGGAAGCGAAGGGAAAAGTGAATAAGGGCAGCCTGAGGGCCGTGGCGCAGGACGGAGGCTGTCATTCGTCCTCTTCGCCCATCTGGATCTGTGCGCGAAACTCTTCCGAAAGCAGCAATTGGGCACCGTGCGTAACGATTTCCATCTCCGCCGGCACGCTCTTGATAACAAAGCCGCCATCCGATGTCGGCCGATCGGTTGGGATTTCCATCCGCGCAAAAGTGTTTGTGCGGATGCGGCGATAGACCCATGCCCGATCTTGCCACCAGACAATCGCCGAATCCGGGATTTTTACCCCCGTTGCCTGCGGACCGGATGGCAAAAACGCAAGAACGTTCATACCCGCAGGCAAATTACTCTCCGTCGAAGCAGTGTAGAAAAAACTTACGCCCTGAATTTTGGGGTCGGTTCGTGGGGCGGAAGACACAAAGAGGATCGGAGCCAGAGTATTTTTGCCGGTCTCAATGGTGGCCTTAAGCGGAGGCGAAGAAAGAACAACACCGGGCGGCAGCGTGACTTGCAAGAGAATGGCTTGGCCGTTCATAAGCCGGTTGAGAAGTTCCGATCCTTCCACTAAAGATTTTGCAAGGACCGGGCCCCATTCCAGTTTGACCGTTGCGGCAAGCGTGCGCGTTCGTGACTGAGCAGCAGCGAGTGCTGCTTGATCCACGCGAAACGTGGCTTCGCTCGCCTGGAGCTGAGCAAGCGAAACGTTTTGGCGATCCTTATAAAGAAGCCGCGAACGTTCAACCGCTTTCTCGGACGAAGCAAGACGTGCCTGAGCCGCCTGAAGTTGCGCCTGTGCATCAGCGTAACCGTTGGCAAGCTCGGTCAACCGTGTAAGGTCTAACACGCGCGCATAGGCGCGAATTTGCTGTTGGTAGGGTACCGGGGGCGGAAGAGCCGTCTCGATCCCGCTTTCTTTCTGCGAGAGAGGATCGAGAACAATCACCGGCTGGCCCTGCTCGATGGCGACGCGAGGCAATTTCCTGCTTGGGTGTTCCCGGAGCGCCTCACGTGCGGCTTCGCTTCGGCCTTGCAGAAATCCCCAGACCGCAATTCCGCCGATTCCGAGCGCAGCAACAAGCGTGAGAAGAACTGTCAAACGGCTCCGCTTCATTGCAGTGCAAGGCTCTTTTCGTGCACACCGTCATTTCCGGCAAGGCGTGGATTGATTTCAGAGTTTATCGGCAACGCTGGTCCAAAAAAAGGATGTTGGAGGGCGTCTTCCAAAGCGCCAAGCGCCTCATGGTTTTGTACGATGGTATCAAGGCGGGACTGCTCGGCGTTCAAGCGTTCGATCTCGGCAACAAGCAAGCTTGGGCGATCCACCTCGCCGGCTTGAAACGACCGCAATATCCGGTGCTCGCGCTCTCGCGCATCGGCAAGCAACGCCTCGGCAGCTTTGCGTGCGTGATGAACCGCGCGATAGCGGGCCCATCCGGCATCAATTTGCCCGATCACTTGCGTTTGTAAAGCAATAAAGCGCGCCGCCGCTTCGTCACGGCGGGCTTTGGCTTCCGCAATCGGCCCTTGATTCTGGTTAAAGACCGGGAGCTCGGCGGCCGGAAGCAGCCAGTACTGATGCTGACCCGCAACATAAGCGTATCCCGGACTTAAGGTGATATTGGGGTACTGATTGGCAACCTGAAGCGCAAGCCGTGATTCCGCCGCGGCATATTCGGCCAGGAGCGCTTGCACATCGCTGCGATGGAGCAGTGCCTCGTCTCTCAGGTTTCCGGGCGCAGCTTCGAGGCTTGGTTCTTCCGGCTTTTCAAAGGCATCGAAAGAAAGGCGAACGCCGTCCAACGCTTTCAGCGGGATTCCTAGAGCGCTTGCGAGCTCGCTTTCCGCCTCCACGGCTTGACGGGTGAGGTCTTGCAGCTGAAGTGCGCTCTGATTGCGGCTGTTTCGCTCCACGGCAACATCCAACGCCGAAACCTCGCCGGCAGCCAGACGATGTTCCAAGAGCCCGACCAGCTCGTTTTGAAGATCAAGCCGTTTCCGCAGCAAAGCAAGCCGGTTCTGCGCCGCCCATAAATCCAGCAGAGCCTTGCGCACGCCGCCGCGCACCTGCCACGAAGCCGTTGCAAGATCGGCACGTGCCGCTTCGACCAAAGCGTTCGCCGCTTTCGTGCGGTAGCCGCGTTTGCCGGCCGTTTCGATAAGAAAGTTAATCAGGGGAACAACGGTCCAGGCCGATCCCGCAGGAAGGCCGGGGGCGTAGCTCAGTTCTTCAAAAGAAAGCGAGGGGTTGGGGATTTGCCTTGCGGTCATCACGGCGGCGCGCGCTTCGGCGAGCTTAGACCGCGCGATATCAAGACTCGGATGATAATAGACCGCCGCTAATGTGAGCGTGGTAAGGTTCCACGGGAATGGCTCGCCAGTTTCACCCCAAGGCGCGGGCTTGCTCTCCCCTGCCAACGCGACCGCGACGAACTTGCGAAGTCTCGGATCATCGAGGGAACGGGCTTGGATGGCCGCGGCGGTCTCTTGCGGAGACAGCGGCGCAGGCGTGTAGCTTGCGCAACCTGCCAGGAGCGCGGCACCGAAACCGAAAGCAACGACAACACGCAAGAAAGACATCCGAGATCGGCCCCCGTGAGGCGGGGAAAGGGTGGCAACCAACAAGCATAGCCGAGCCGGAGGCCCGTTGCCGTATTTACTTCTCGCCGATGACGTTGGCGATCAAGGGGACCGAAATCATCCACATTTCTCCCGGATCCCGGATGTAGCCAACTCGGAAGACACCATTGATCGGGTGCCGGCCCGGCGCTGTGGGGGTAAGACCAACGGCGAAGACGAGTGCCCCATCCTCGGCTTTCCCGTCGACCATCTTTCGATCAAAGGCGACGGCGCCGTCCAGCGAGGAGAATCGACTCAGCCGATTGGTGTAAGCTTCCAAAACGCGATACCCGTCGCGCGGTCGTAGCCGGACGAGCATGACTGCATGTTCACCGACATGTGCGGTCACATCGTTCGCTTCCACCACGTATGGGCAGCTTTGGGGAGCATTCACACAGGTCTCCGGGGGGTGGTCTGCGGCATGAAGAACGATGCTTTCACTAAAAGCGAAAGCCGTTACGAGCAGTCCCATGCAAGCGAATCGCATCATCTTCGGTTCCGAATGAATCAAACGTGAGCAAAGCAGAAACCGGCCGCCTTGGGGGCGGCCGGCCCTGGAATGTGTGCCAGGAGATTTCGACACGCTCGTCTTAGTGACCGAGGGTAAACACCCAAATCACGCCGCCTTGCGGAATATCCTTTTGCCATCCCAGCAAGTTGGAGAGCAGTCCTTCCTGATACGCTGGATCGACGCCGTATCCGGACTGCACGGCCACGTACTGGACGCCGTCGACCGCGTAAGTCGCAGGCGGAGCAATAATCGCGGAGTTGGTTTTGAAGTGCCAGAGTTGATCCCCGGTGCGCGCATCGTAGGCACGGAACTCTCGGTCGTTGGTGCCGCCACCGAAGACGAGGTTGCCGGCCGTGGTCAAGAGCGAGCCCCACATCATCGAGCTCGGATAGAGCACGCGCCATGCGCGCTTGCCGGAATTTGCGTCAAAAGCCTGGATTTCTCCATAGAACGCGGCGTTCTTATCGACGGTGAAGCCGATGTCGGGGATAGCAACACCGGTCCACCACTGCCCGGGAACGTATTCCTGCACCGTCCCCTTCATATGGCCGCAGTGGTTATCGTTGGAGGGGACGTAGACCATGCCGGTCTGCGGATTATAGGCTTCATAGGGCCAGTCCTTGCCGCCCCAGAGGCTTGGGCAGAAGCTTGCCTCTTTGCCCGTTCCCGGCTTGTGATCCATATCCACCACCGGGCGGCCGGTCTCCGGATCGATGCTCTTGAATACGTTCTGTTTCACGTATCGCATGGCATTCATAAAGCCGATGCTGCCGTCTGACTTGCGCTCCAGCCAATAGAGATAACCGTTGCGTTGGGGACTCAGCAGCCCATGGATGGTGGACCCGTTCTTCTGGAAGTCTACGAGCATCGGCGCATTCATAGCATCCCAGTCCCAGGATTCATTCTGGTGATACTGGAAATATCCTTTGATTTTGCCGGTGTCGCCATCAAGCGCGAGCGTGGAAGCGGTATAGAGGTTATCGCCGGGCCGCTGATCGCCGAACCAAGGCGAACCATTCCCGGTGCCCCAATACACAGTATTGGTGCTCGGATCGTAGTTACCGGTCATCCAGGTAGAGGCGCCGCCACGCTTCCAGGTATCGGGCTTTTCCCACGTATTACTTCCGGGTTCACCCGGTGCCGGAACACTGTAGGTCTGCCAGACGAGCTTGCCGTTTTCTGCATCGAAAGCCTGAACGGAGCCACGGACACCGAACTCGCCTCCCGACACGCCGACGAGTACTTTGCCCTTCTCGACGAGCGGAGCCATCGTCATGTAGTAGCCGGTGTGCCAGTCCGCGACCTTGGTTTCCCATGCGGGTTTTCCGGTCTTTGCATCCAGTGCCACCAGGACGGCATCCAATGCAGCGAAATAGACCTTGTCTCCATATAGGGCAACGCCGCGATTGGTATTGTGAAGCGCGCTAAACCCTTCGGGGAGAGGCCGCTTGTAACGCCAGATCAGCTCACCGGTTGCGGCATTCAGCGCGATCACCTGATTATAAGGGGTGGAGACGAACATCATGCCGTTGTTTACAATCGGCGGTGATTCATGGCCGGAGTCGACACCCGTGGAGAACGTCCACACCGGGACAAGATTCTTCACGTTGCTGGTGTTGATCTGATCCAGCGGGCTGTAGCTCCAACCCTTGTAGCTCCCGCGGGTCATCAGCCAATTCTGCGGCTCGGGATTGGCCAGTCGAGCGTCAGTCACCGGCGCATAATCCGAGGCTGCATAGGCTGCAGCGGCAGTACCTGCCAGCAGCAGGGCTGCGAGACTCATGGGGGCGAAGAGTTTTGTCATATTTGACCTCCCTAGTTGGTTATTTTTCAACACTATTACGGCTCTCAAGGAGCCGCATTTGTGTTTAGTATCGTTCCGGTCCGACACGGGCGGTAAACCCGGCAGCGACCACCGGTATGTCGCTGTTTGCCTTTAGCGGAAGGCTGGGCAAAGGCCGCGGCGCAGGACCTCCCACCACCTGCGCCCCATTCTTGGGATCATACATAGAACCATGGCACGAACAAAATAGCACGTGCAATTCATTTGACCACATATTTACCGGGCAGCCTTGATGCGTGCAGACGCCCGAATAGGCGACCACCCCGTGCGCGGATCGTGCACGTGTTTCTTCGCTTAAGTCTTCAGGCGCGAAGCGGGCGAGAATAATGAGATTGAGACGCGAGCCGTCGCGGACGACACCGGTTTTTGGATCTTGGGGGTAGGCTTGCACTTGCGGGCCACCCAGGGGCAGATCGTCAACCCTGACGACTTGCCCCTTTTTCTCACCCGTGAGGAACACCAGCCGATCGCCAACCTGCGGGGGGGAAGCCGCGGGGCCACTTGTCTCATCGGCGTGAGCAAGCCAGGGAACCATGCCAAGGCATGCACCCAGCATGCTGCGACGCGCAAGTTTGCAACCAAACGAGCTGCCCCGTTCTTCTTCCATATTGGTCCGTTTCCTCCGATTCGCTGGGGGGAGACGCTATGTCTACTACGCGAAACGGTCAAGCGGCTTGAAACAAGAACTTTCAAGGTGCGATCCGGAGAACCGGCCATGCAGCGGAGCGCGTGATGGCATTGACCACGTTGGGGTAATCTCCGGGGTCTGGGGCCAGACTCTTTCAGGAAATGCGAACAGGGGCTGAGGTCCAGCGACGGGAAGGAGCTAGCCGGCATGCTGCTGACTGCGAAAATCGCGATGGTGGGGTGGGTGCTTGTGGCGGGGCCGGTGGGCGGCCAGGTGGGGACGAGCAATACGCCGTTCGATACGACCTTGCAATTCGGGGGGCCAAACCCAGGCGTAGCAACTTACCAATACGGCAACCCTGATGCCACGCGCGTGATTACGCACCCGGAAGGGTGCCGGCAATGGCAAAATTTTCCGCTGTGCCGCAAACAAGAAGAGCAGGAGAAAGCGCGGCCTTAGGCGCTCGCCTACCAAACAAGCTCCGGGATCGTTGCCACGGGATGAAGCCCGGCCGCTTTCGCTTCAGCCTCCGCCGCCGGGAGGTTATCTCTCAGCTCCCGGGCGATGCCGTTCAGCACCCAGCAAGAATCCACCCCCGCCGCGGCTGCGCCGGCGATATCGGTTCGCAAACCATCTCCCAAGGCGAGAACGCGCTCCCGCGGCAGTGCGAGCATTTCCAAGACCGGCGCATAGACCGCCGGATCCGGCTTGCCGAACCGGCGCACCCTTCCGCCCATCGTTTCGTAAACTTGGGCGAGGCGGCCGGCGCAGATAGCGTGAATGCCGCCGCGGATGACTTCGAGATCCGGATTCGCGCAGACCATCGGCAAGCCGAGCGCAAGCGCCCGCTCGAGCGTGGGCATATAAGGCGCAACCTCGGTCAGGCCGCGCTCGGCGCTTGGCCCGGTATTGACGATGAAGTCCGCATCTTCAAGCCGATCGACTTCCTCATAGGATGCGCAGAGGCACTCGAAGACGTTGCGGTCGGCCTTCTCGCCCAGGTGATACAGCCGACGGCCCAGTTGCGCGACGAACGGATCCGTCCGGTCGCGCAACGCGCGCCAGGTCACCTCGCCGCTGGTCAGAAGCCCCGTGTAAAGATCATCCGTGATCCCCATGGCCCGCAACGGCTTTTGCGCCACATAACTCCGTCGCGGGGCGTTGGAAAGCAAGACCGCGGGCTTTCCCATCGCTTTCAGGCGCGCCAGGCAATCCACCGCTCCGGGATAGGTGCTGACCCCGTCATGCAGCACGCCCCAAAGATCGACAATGAACCCGTCGTATCTCTGGGCGAGAGGAGCAAAGCCGGAAAGGTGCTGCATCGAGACCGTCCTTATAACGCCGTTATTCCGGGAAATTTTTCAGGAAGGCATCGGCAGGCTTGTGGCTGTCCGCGCCAACCGCTTCGGAAATACTGGTGAAGCCCTCTTGGCGCAGCGCTTCGGCAAGTTGCCGTTTTATCCGCGGAATAAGAGCAGGCCCTGCGTAAGCAAAGGCCGTGTAGAGCTGCACAAGATGCGCTCCCGCGCGGATTTTGGCCAAAGCTTGTCGCCCGGTGGCGACACCGCCGCAGCCGATCAGCACCAGCCGTCCGCGCGCCAAGGCAGAGGCACGCGCCAGCACAGCCGTGGAGAGGGCAAACAACGGCGCGCCGGAAAGCCCGCCTGCTTCTTGCGCAAAGGGGGACCGCAAACCCGGCGGGCGGGCCAAGGTTGTATTGGCCACAATTAGGCCCGCTGCTTTGCCCGCCACCGCTGTTTCTACCACGCCTTCAAGCGTTTCTTCATCGAGATCCGGGGCAATTTTTACGAAAATCGGCCGAGGAATTGGTAAGGCCTGAACGATGCTACTGAGCAGTTCGGCAAGGGAACCGGGAGCTTGCAAGGCGCGTAGTCCCGGGGTGTTGGGGGAAGAGACATTAACGGTCAGGTAGTCGACATAAGGCGCAAGTCCCGCGGCCAGAGCGGCATAATCTTGCGCGGGGCTCTTGCTTTCTTTGTTCAAACCGAGATTGGCCCCAAGCGGCACCGGGTGCGGTCCAAGAGGTGCAAGCCGCTTGAGAACCTCGGCAAGACCCGCACCGTTAAACCCCATACGGTTGATGATCGCTTGGTCTTCCACCAGGCGAAAGAGGCGCGGACGAGGGTTGCCGGGCTGCGGATGCAGCGTCACCGTGCCGGCTTCGATAAACCCAAACCCAAGCCGCATCAGCTCAAAAACGGCAACGGCATTCTTGTCGAAACCGGCGGCAAGCCCAATTGGGTTCGGAAAGCGGAGGCCGCAAAGAGTCTGGCCGAGGATTGGGTCATCTTCGCCTTTTGCTCGGCCGGCAAGCCCAGCACGCAGCGCCAAGAGTGCGAGCGCATGGGCGCGTTCGGGCTCAAGGCGTTGCAGCAGCGGCATCAGGGCGGAGGCGAGCGCAGAAAGCATCTTGCGTTCCTTCCTGCCCAAGTGCGAGCTGCTTGGGAAGCGCTTTCGCCGTATAGACGACCCTTTCGGGAACATCTTGGCAAACAGTGACGGATATGTGGAACGAGCCGTATTTGGAAACGTGTTGCCGCTCTGCGCTGCATCGCTTGGTTCTGGCGGGGAGCCTCGGCAGGCCGCCAGGGATGAAAGACGGCCCTTGTTTGCAGCGCTTGGCGGCGATGGGTCTCGCCGCCTTGCGCCCCGAAGGACGGTTTGAAATTACCGAGGCCGGGCTTGCCCGGCATGCCACCGAGGTGCTCAAACGATCCGACACCAAACACGGAGCTTTATGAAAGGGGCTTGAGCACGGGCTCGCCTGCCTTTTCGGCCACATAGGCAATGCTGCCCCCGTCTGCAGCGGAGATCATGACCATGTCTCCGACCGCCAGAAGATCTTTGGCCGGCTTTACGAAGCCAGGGGCGGAAACTTCGGCCAAGCGGTGATCACCGGCCTTGTAATGCCAGAGCGTGAAGCCCTGGGCGTAGGCAAGCACGGAAAGATTACGAATGGCGAAGGCCATGGCGGGGTCCTTTGCACAAAAAAAGGGCCGCGCTCCGGGAGATGGAACGCGGCCCCAAGGGTTGGGAAGAAGGAGGATCCAACGGAGACACGTCCCCCGTTGGTAAGCCTTTACTTAAAGAGCGCCCCGGCGTTTGTCAAGACTTTTTTCCTAAATTTGGGTTCATGTCACGCACAGAATCGTGCAACCGGTATGCAAGCAGGCGTTATCCGAACCCAGTTCGGACAACGCGGCTCAGACAACGATCCCCTTTACACGAAGCGGCCACTCCAAACGCTCCATGGCCTCACGCCAAAGCCGCCAATCACACCGCTCGGACGGGCGCGCCGGATCAGGCGCTATGCCACGCTCGCCCCAAATCCGCAGAATACGGGCGTGCACCAAATCCACCCGACGGCGGCGATAGAGTTGATCGAGGCATTTCACCACGTCATCCGGCTCGCAAGGCCTGGGGTGGAGGCCACGATTGGCGGCGTAACGGGCCCCTTCGCGGCGCGCCACCAGCGCGGCCATCGTCCAAAACCACGCTTCTTCAGCGGAACGGAACGGCACCCCGGTGCCCAAGGCGCGAAAGGAAGAGACGGCGTTGCGGGTTTCCATGATGCAGGTTTGGCCAACTTTGGCTGTTTGCATGTGTTCCTCCGGTTGTGCATGAGAACAAAACCAGAACTAGAACAACCATGAATTTATTCGCCTGGCAAGCGAAAAAGAGGTCAATTTTCCTATTCCCAAAAGCGGCAAATTCGATCAAACTAGGCCTTGCACCGGGACTTACCGCTGTTCGCCCGGCGCATCTGCTGCCTTACCTGTCGTTCAAACGGCGCCTGAGCGTAATGCATGAAGCATGACGATATCTGGTGCGCGCTCGACACTCTGGCCGCCGAGCGCGGGCTTTCTCCCTCGGGTCTCGCACGTCTTGCCGGGCTTGATCCGACCACGTTCAACCCTTCCAAGCGCCGGATGCTGGACGGGCGCCAGCGCTGGCCTAGCACGGAAAGTGTGGCGAAAGTTTTGGCCGCCACCGGTATCACGTTGGCCGAATTCAGCGCGCTTGTTTCCGGCGCTCGTGCTTTGCCCAATAACGGCCGCAGCGGTGCGCGCCGCATTCCGCTGATCGGTTTTGCCCAGGCCGGCAGCAACGGGTATTTCGACGACGGCGGCTATCCGATCGGCGGGGGTTGGGACGAGATCGCTCTGCCGGAAGTCGGCGATCCCAACGCCTATGCCTTAAAGATCAACGGCGATTCGATGGAACCGGTATTTCGGGAAGGTGATATTGTCATTGTCTCCCCGGCCGCCCCCATTCGGCGCAACGATCGTGTGGTGGTGCGCACCCGCGCCGGCGGGGTTATGGCCAAGGAGCTTATTCGCCGTTCCGCGAAAAGGGTGGAGCTGAAAAGTCTTAACCCCTCGCACCCGGATTACACGTTTGATCTCTCCGAGATTGCCTTCATGCATCGTATTATCTGGGCCAGCCAATAGCAGTGTGGGGAAGAAGCCGGTAGCCGCCGTGCTTCGACTTTCTCTTGCTTCCTTGCCCAAGCTGTTCGATCGTTTGCGATCGCAAGGAAGAAAGGAGGCTTCCGGTGGTCGC
>JAIMBF010000030.1 GCA_023511585.1 Terriglobia bacterium | reverse complement strand
AATGGTGCCCAGGGGCGGAATCGAACCACCGACACGCGGATTTTCAGTCCGCTGCTCTACCGACTGAGCTACCTGGGCCTCGGTCAACGGCAGCCGTGAGGGGGCATAGCCCAAACCGGCCTCTGCGATCAACCCGCCTCTTTGGCCTCCGGAAGCTCTTTGTTCTCCGCCTCCTGAGATCCCGGCAAGCGATAAATCCCGGCAAGCCAACGCCCAAGATCGATATCCGCGCACCGGGCACTGCAAAACGGCCGATAGCGCGGCTCGCTCGGTTTGCCGCAAATCGGGCATGTCGCTTGCTTTTGGTTCTGCTGATGCATGTGCTTATGCATTTTCCTGAAGTCTCCAGCCCTCCGGCGCAAGCGAAGGATCGGATACCAATACCAGCCGGCCGCCCCCGCGCGCCGCAAATTCTGTAAGCGCCACCGGGTCGGATTCCAGGGCTGAAACCACCGCCGGCGCGGCGTAGAGCGTTATCGCGCCATAGCCGGCACCGCGGCTTCCCGCGATCGCTTCGCGCAGCGCCGCAAGCCCGGTGGCATGCGGCCCCGCCAAGAGCTCATGCAGCGGCGGATGTGTGCGCGGGCGCACAATCTCGGCAAGCCCCAGGGCACTGAAGCCCAAAAACCGCGGCCGCATCGGATCCGACGCCAAGGCCGCAGCCAGTGCCGGGCCCAAGCGCATGCGCCGCTTCGTCGCCATTCCCGCGAAATCGATCACAATCGGCCCGCCGAGATTGCGCAGCCGGATCTGCCGCGCAAGTTCCGGAATCGCCTGCGCATTCAGCATTTCCTGCGCGAATCCTTTTTCGCCCCGCGCGTCGGATGCGCTTGCCGTATCCACATCGATCGCGGTCAATGCCGGTGTGGGATAAATATGCGCGCGCATGCCCCCCGGCAACGCCAAGGAGGGGCTGTCCAAGGCTTCAATCTCCGAAGCCAGCGCGTCATCGAACACGGGCGCGCGTAGGCCAAGGCGCGGGCCGAGCAGCGGGCGGAGGGCGGCAAGCAGGCCGGCGCTATCCACCCAGACTTCCGCCCCGGGATAGCGGGCGGCAAATCTCTCCAGCGGGTTGGGGCCACGGGCAAGCAGGGCAGGGGGGCCGGAAGCGGCTGCCGCGAGCGTTTTCTCGTTCTCGGTCAGTTTCGCCGAAAGCCGCGGCCCTTTGCCGCCTTGCGCCGCGCGCGTAATGCGTACGGCCACCATCGTCCCGGTCAGAAGCCCGCTGCCTCCTTCCCGATCCGGCAGAAATCCCTCGGCATCGGCCAAGGCAACGAACGCGCCGCCAAGCGCCGGCACGCGCGCAATCACCCGCCCGCGATGCAGATCTCCCACGCCATCCGGCCTGCCGGGGCGCCAAATCGCAAAATCGACAAGCATACCGGTGCCGTCCACCACAGCGATCCGCACTTCACCGGGGCTCGTTTCCGCCAGAATGCGCATCTACGGCAGGGGGTAGCCGAACCCGCGCAGAAGCTGGGCTGTTTCAAACAAAGGCAGGCCCACCACGTTGCTATAGCTTCCGGAAAGAAAGCGAACAAAGCGTTCCGCCCGTCCCTGGATGGCGTAGCCGCCGGCTTTGCCTTGCCACTCGCCGCTTTCCAGGTAGCGGGCTTTGTCTTGCTCGGTAAGCCTGGCAAAGGCGACGATGGAGGTCACCAACCGCTCGGCGGTTTTTCTATCCGGGGCGCGCACCACCACCCCCGTATAGACGCGATGCCGCCGGCCGGAGAGCAGATCCAGCGCGGCCTTGGCCTCCGCGGCGCTTTCCGCTTTCGGCAAAATCCTTCGCCCGCATGCCACCACCGTATCGGCGGCCAAAATCAAGGCATCCGGAAAAGCCTCTGAAACGGCCGCGGCCTTGGCTCGCGCGAGCCGAAGTGCAAGCGCCCGCGGCAGCTCGCCGCGCTTTGGGGTTTCATCAAGCTCGGGAGAAAAGACGGCATCCGGCGTCACGCCGATCTGGGCCAGCAGCGCCAGACGGCGTGCGCTCGCCGAAGCCAATACCAATTTCGGGCGCGCGCCTGATCGGCTCGGTTCAGGCGGCTCGCCGCTCACTTATAACGGAAGGTGATGCGACCTTTGGTCAGGTCGTAGGGAGTCATCTCCACGTTCACCCGGTCTCCCGCCAGCACGCGGATGCGATTCTTGCGCATTTTGCCGCTGGTATGGGCCAGGATCACGTGGTCGTTATCGAGCTTTACGCGAAACATCGCGTTCGGCAACAGTTCGGTGACCGTGCCGGAAAACTCAATCATATCTTCCTTAGACATCTGCCCTCATAGATTGTCAGACACAGCTGGGATATGCGCTCGGCCTTGGCTTTGGTCAAGTTGCAGCAGCCCTGGTTTGTTTTTTGTCCAGGGCTTGCAACCGCACCGCTACGCTCCGCGCGTGGGCCTCCAGCCCCTCGGCTTCGGCAAGCAGCACGGCAGCCTGGCCGATTTCGGCCAAGGCATTTTGATCGCCCGCAACCCAGGTGGTTCGCTTGAGAAAATCGAACACGGAAAGGCCCGAGGCAAAGCGCGAACTGCGCCCGGTGGGCAACACATGGTTGGGACCGGCCACGTAATCGCCCACCGCTTCCGGCGCCAGGGGGCCGAGAAATGCGGCTCCGGCATGGCGGATGCGGGCAAAAACGGCATCGGCCTCAGGCAGCATAATTTCCACATGTTCGGGAGCCAGCCGATTGACCAGCTCGGCGGCCTCCTCCCAATCCCGCACCAAAATAATCGCCCCGTTCGCTTGCAGGCTCGCCCGTGCGATCTCCGCCCGCGGCAGGCTTTCCAACTCCGCCGCAATGGCGCCGATTACCGCCCGGGCGAAATCTCGGTCTTTCGTTATCAAAATGGCTTGTGCCGATTCGTCGTGCTCGGCCTGCGCCAGAAGGTCGAGCGCAACCCAGTGCGGGTCGCTGGCTCCGTCGGCCAAGACCACCACTTCCGAGGGCCCGGCAATGGAATCGATCCCGACATGGCCGAACACCTGCCGTTTGGCTTCGGCCACATAAGCATTGCCGGGGCCGACGATCCGGTCCACCGGAGCAATGGTGTTTGTGCCGAACGCCAACGCCGCAATCGCCTGCGCCCCGCCGACACGATAAATTTCGCCCACTCCGGCGCGCTTGGCCGCTGCCAGCACGAGCGGGTTCAGCAAGCCGTCCGGCGTGGGAACGCACATGGCAATGCGCTTCACTCCGGCGATGCGGGCGGGCAGCGCATTCATCAACACCGAAGAGGGATAGGCGGCCTTGCCGCCGGGCACGTAAAGCCCCACGGCATCCAGAGGAGTCCAGCGTAAACCGAGCGTCATGCCGGCGCTATCATGAAGGGCCAAATCGGCGGGAAGTTGCGCCCGGTGAAACGCTTCAATACGGCTCGCGGCAAGATCTAGGGCCTGAAGCAGCCGAGGATCGAGCGAGTCAACGGCTTTTTCAATCTCATCTTCACTGATGTGAAGTCCTGCGGGTTCGCTCAGGGAAAGCCGATCAAACCGGCGTGTGAACTCCAGGAGCGCATCATCCCCCCGGGCTTTCACCTCGGCAAGGATTTCGGCAACCACGCCACCGACACGCACCGTTACAGCGCGCTGGGCTGCCAGCAGGGCGGCGAAGTTTTCCGCAAAGCCTGCGTCTGCCGTATCGAACTCGCGCATCATCCCGTTTCACCCAATGCGGCGCGAAAGCGGGCTATCCAGGCGCCGATCAATTCGGGCTCGGTTTTCAGCGCCGTACGATTGACGATCAACCGGCTGGTAATCGGCGCAATCACCGCGGTTTCCACCAACCCGTTTGCTTTCAGCGTGTTGCCGGTGGCCACCAGATCCACGATCACGCGCGCAAGTCCGAGGCTCGGCGCAAGTTCCATGGAGCCGTTCAGAGTGACCACCTCGGCCTGAATGCCGCGCGCGGCATAATAACGGCGTGCGATATTCGGGTATTTGGTGGCAACACGCACTTGCGACCAACGGTTCGGATCATCCGAGCCCGCCGTTTCTTTTTTCTCCGCAACCGAAAGGCGGCAATGGCCGATGCCGAGATCCAGCGGCGCGTAAATTTCCGAGTAATCGAACTCCATCAAGACATCCGCCCCGCAAATGCCAAGCTGGGCCGCGCCGAAAGCAACAAATGTGGCCACGTCGAAGGAACGCACGCGAATCACGTCAAGCTCGGCATGATCGGTCGGAAAGCGCAGGCGCCGGCTGGCTTCATCGGCGTAGTCGGGGGCCGGCCGAATTCCGGCCCGTTCCAAAAGCTCGCCGCATTCGGCCAAGATCCTCCCCTTTGGCAAGGCAAGAATTAACGGGGCGGATCGTTCCGGCGCAAACGCCTGGAGCGGATAGGGAGCAGTCATCGAATCTCCTGAGTAAAAGGACGACACCCTTAAGGAAAAAGAACAAAGGCTTGCGGCAAAAATCAGGACCGCTGAATCAGCTCAATCTTGTAACCATCCGGATCTTCGATAAACGCAATAATGGTTGTGCCGAATTTTACCGGTCCCGGCTCACGCACGATTTTGACCCCTTCCTTGCGCAAGGCCTCGCATGTCGCTGCGACATCCGGCACGCCGATCGCTAAATGGCCGAATGCCGTGCCGAGCTCATAGCCGTCGTCCTTGCCCCAGTTATAGGTCAGCTCCAGAACCGTATGCGTTTCTTCCGGGCCGTAGCCGACGAAGGAAAGCGTGTATTTTCCCTCCGGCACCTCGCGGCGGCGCAATTCTCTCATGCCCAGCAAACGCGTATAAAAATCAACACTTTTTTCCAAGTTCTTCACGCGTAGCATGGTATGCAGGTAGCGAAAATTGGCGGTATTCATGGCAAGGCCCCCTGTTTCGGTAACAATTCGTCTGCCAACCCCATCAAAAACAACCCGGCTTGCTCGGCCTTCGCGATCATTCCCGCACGATCGGTGATCAGCGTGCCTTTTGCCTCGAAGGCAATTCCTCGTAAGCCGGCGGCATGGGCGTGGTCTACGGTGCCCGGCCCAAGCGTGGGCAAGTCGGCGCGCCAATCTTGCCCCGGTTTGACCAATTTGACCAGAACCCCGCCGGGGCCGGCGCGCGCCAATGCGGCGCATCGCGCGAGCATTGCGTCGGTGCCCTCAACGGCTTCCACCGCCAAGACAATGCCCTGCTGCACCACGCAGGCTTGGCCCACATCCACCGCGCCCAGCGCGCGCACCACGGCAATGCCGCGCTCGATATCGGCAAGGGCTTGGGCGTCCGGCGCCTGGCGCGTCAGCAAGCCGGGCGGAGCGAGCGCCTCGGTCAGCACTTCATGCGCGCCGATCACGCGGAAACCTTCCTCAGCCAGCACTTTCACGATTGCTGCAAGCAGCCCGTCATCGCCCGCAAAGGCGGCGCGACCGATGCGCGCAAGAATGCGTGCCCCTTCCGCATCGGGACGGAGATCCAGCAAAGACGGCCGTCGCACAGGGCCCACCAAAACCAGCTCGGTGCACGCATTCTCGCGCAAGAGCTGGATGATACGCCCGGCCGCGCCCAGGCGCGCATAGGCATGGGGAAAAGCCGAAATCACGCTCGGCTCGGCATAACCTTCCAGCGCCACGATAAATACCGCCCGCCCGACCGCCTGAGCCGCTGCCGCAACTCGGCCCGGCAGCGGGCCGCCACCGGCCAGAATCCCCAAAACGCCGCGCGGAGCATCGCCGGGCCGAGCAGCCTCGGTCATTCCCTGCACCCGTCCTCACGGAGGTAAGATTTAAGAACTCTCGCGCTCATCATCGTCATCATCGGTGATGGCCGGGCGTATGAGGCCGCGCTGGCTTGGCGCGTCGATGAAGGCGAGAATTTCGGCAACCAGCCGGTCGTTGCCGTAAGTATCGCGCACGCGCGCAAGCCGCTCGGCAAATACGTCGTTGTTTTCACGAAACAAGATGCGGAACGCCTTGCGCAGCCGATGCAGTTCGGCACGCTCATAGCCGCGTCGCTTCAAACCGATGAGATTAAGCCCCACCAGCCGGGCCCGGTTGCCGAGCACGCTGCCGAAGGGGATGACATCCGCCTCCACCCCCGACATGCCGCCCACCATTGCGCCTTTGCCGATGCGGACGAATTGGTGCAGCGCCGATGCCCCGCCGATGACGGCATAATCGCCGATTTCCACATGCCCGCCCAACACCACGTTGTTTGCGAAGATGACGCCGTCACCGATCTGGCAATCATGCGCGATATGAACAACCGCCATCAGCAGACAATTTGCCCCGATGCGCGTAATGCCGCTGCCCGTGACGGTGCCGCGATGGATGGTACAATGTTCGCGCACTTGCGTGCCGGGTCCGATTTCCGTTCGTGTCGGTTCGCCGCGATATTTCAAATCCTGCGGCGCTAACCCGACGCTGCAAAACGGCCAAAGCTTCGCGCCGGCGCGGATAATGGTATGGCCGTCGACCACCACGTGCGAGACGAGCTCAACCCCCCGCTCCAGTACCACGTTGGGTCCCACCTGGCACCACGGGCCAATCCGCACGTCTTCTTCGATCGTCGCGCCCGGGGCAACGATCGCCGACGGATGAATCTCGGGCACCGCGTTATTTATCCATAATCATGGCAGCGTAGGTTGCCTCGGCAACCGCGACCTCGTCCACCCGTGCCACCGCATGGAATTTCCACACATTCCCGCGGTTACGCTCCTTTTGGACGTGGATGCGCAGTTGATCGCCCGGAATTACGGGGCGACGAAACTTGGCGGCTTCCACCGACATGAAATACACAACCTTCCCTGCGGATTCCGGGCCAAGTGTTTCCACCACCAAAACCGCGGCAGTCTGTGCCATGGCCTCGATAATCAGCACTCCCGGCATCACCGGGTGGTGCGGAAAGTGCCCTTGAAAGAAAAATTCGTTAATGGTGACGTTCTTTACGCCCACCGCGGAGACATTGGGGACCACATCCACCACGCGGTCGATCATCAAAAACGGATAGCGGTGCGGAATTGCCTGCATAATGCGGGCAATATCCACCACTCCTCGGGTTGTGGTTTCTTCAGAATGGCTCACCGTTTTCGGTTCCGGTGTTGGCGGCAAAGCCTCTGGTTGAAGGGCGCGGGGACCCGCCGTTGTTGTATTCTCCATCCAATCTTAATCCGCATCTTCATTTTGGGTGCGCGCGGGGTTGGACTCCGCACGCTCGCGAGTGCCTCCCATCGGTGCATTTTGGCGCATCAGCCGGCGAATGAAAGCCACCTGACGAAAAAAATCACGAACCGGCTGGGCGGGGCTGCCCACCACTTCCGCCCCGGCGGCAACGTCCGACATCACACCTGCTTGTGCGCCGATCCGGGCTTTTTGCCCAATCCGCAAGTGGCCTGTCAAACCCGCTTGGCCGCCCAGCATGACAAAATCTTCCAGCACGGTCGATCCCGAAATGCCGGCCTGTGCCACGATCACGCAACAACGACCAAGTTTAACATTGTGTCCGATCTGGACCAGATTGTCGAGCCGGGATCCGGAGCCGATCACGGTATCGTGGGCAGAGCCCCGATCGATCGTGCAGTTTGCGCCGATCTCCACATCGTCTTCCACAATCACGCGCCCTAATTGGGGAACGCTGAGGAAGCCTTGCGGGGTCGTTGCAAAGCCGAAGCCCTCTTGGCCAATCCGTGCGCCAGGGTAAACATAAACCCTTGCGCCCAGATAAGCATGGGAAATGCTCGCATGGGCGCCAATCCGGCAGTCCGGGCCCAGCCGAACACCCCGCCCGATGACCGCGCCGGGTCCGACACGGCAGCGTTCTCCGATCTCGGCTTTGGCCCCGATCACCGCAAGCGGGCCGATTTCCGCCGAATCGGCAATTCGCGCGCTGGCATCGACGACGGCGGTGGGATGAATGCCCGGATTGAGGGGCTCCGGCGGATAAAACAACGCGGCGACACGCGCCCAGGCGGCATAGGGCTCTGGAGTAAGCAGGCCCACCGTATCGGGCGGCAATCGGTCGGCAAGCTCGGGGCGGATAATCACCGCCCCTGCTTGGGTGGATTTCAAGAGAGAGGAATAACGTCGATTGTCCAGAAAACTAATCTCTTGCGGACCGGCGGTTTGCAAAGGCGCAACGCCCGAGAAAAGCCGATCCACGGCGGCAGCGTCCGTAAGGTTGAGCATAGCGGCCTCCGCAACCCGCTTCAGCGGAAACGGCCCGCTGCGGGCAAAAAAGCGCGGATCGCCGACCTCTTCCGCAATCATCACGGCGATTACTGCTTCGGAGCTGGTTTGGACGCGTTCTGCGGCGCTGCCCCTTGTGGCGCTGTTGCATCCGCCGCCGCTCGCGCCGCGGCCGGGGTTGCCGGAGTTTTCGGCGTTGGCGCCTGCTTTGCCAAGGCGGCCGAAGGTTCCTGACCATCGGGGGGAATAACTACGGCGGGTAGCACTTTGTTGAGCTGATCGGTAACTTCCTGGGTGATGTCGAACTCATTGACATTCAATGCCACTTGCGCGCGATGCAAGACCAAATTCATGCCGCGGCTTTCCGCGACTTGGCGAATAATCATAATCAGCGTCCGCTCGATCTGCGCGAGTGAATATTGGGCGGCATCCTGAATAATCTTGCCGCGCTCGCGGAAGCTTCGTTGCGCGTTCGTGATACGCTCCTGCAATTGGCGCTCGCGCGCACGTATCTGCTCGGGGCTTAGCTTCGCGCGATCGTTGACCATGGCTTCCTGCATGCTTCGCCAGGTTGCCTGTTCTTTTTGCGCCTCCGCGTTCAGCTTATCGCGCCGCTCGCGGATTACCCGCTCGACCTCTTGCGCCGCCGTAGAATTGCGCATCACGTCAGGCACCGAAAGCACGCCGATGACTGCGGCGGGCGGAGCTGCCCCTTTCGGCAGCGGCGGCAGAGTGGGCGCGGGCGGGAGCGGCACCTGCGGAGCAGGGGCCGGCGCTCCGGCAGCAGCTTGCGGCGCGGGGTTTTGCCCTGCGGGCGAAGTCACGAGCGGGGAAGGCTCGGCTGCCGTGGGGCGATGCGTCGCTGGTTTGGATGGGTGCGGTTGACCCTGCGGCTGCGCCTGGGGAGGAATAAACCAATCCGGATTTTGGGCCTGTGCCAGCGCCTGTGAAAACGCGTCTGCTGCGATGACGGAAATTGCAAAGATCGCGCCGATCACAAAACGCGTGAACTGAAAAGTATACACTTAGAACCTCGTGCCAAAACCGATGCGGAAGATTTCCGTTTGGTCAAACTGCTTTCGCACGATCGGATCGCCGATGTCCAGATTGATGAGCCCAAACGGGCTATTCCACGTCACGCCGACGCCAACGCCGACGCGGATCGAGCCGTCATTGGCATAAAGCGGGTGGCCGGGAACCTCGGTTAAGCCTTGCAGGCTGCCGATATCGACGAACAAGCGGCCGAAGATTCCGAGATCTTTCGGCACCGGCAACGGAAAGTGCAACTCCGTCGATTCCGTCCACATCAAATTTCCACCCAAGCTATCCCCGGTCCTGGGGTCATGCGGTCCGACACCGCCGTCCAGAAAGCCGCGCAAATTGTAGCCGCCGAGGAAAAACCGATCGATGATGTAGGATGTTCCATAAGGCAGACCGGGCCCAGGCCTTCCGTAGGGCAGCAAATACCCGCCGCTGCCGAGAAAGGAAATACCCCAATCTTTGTTGCCCGTAAAATAATCAAGGGGAATAAAATATTGGCCATCGAGAGTGAAACGATTAAAGTTCGCATTCCCGCCGAGCCCTGCATAATCCGTACCTACGCGAATGACGTAGCCGGAATGCGGGTTCAGCGCGCTATCGCGATAATCAAGCGTGAGAATCTGGCCGATTTGCGAAAGTGTCGAGACAAATTGCTGGCTTTGAATATAAAAGCTGGCATAGCTGGGTACGCCGTAGATCTGTCGGTCGGCAAACTGGTAGGTCAGGGCTTGCCGCAAATGATCGGAAATTTGATAGCCTATAGTTTCGCTGAACCCCTCGCGCCGTTCCTGGAAAGCCGCAATATAGTAGTTGTTCAGATTTGAGTAGAAAATATCGGAGCTTGAAACCAGATTCCTATCGAAGAGGTAGGGATCGGTGAAATTCAGATCTGCCGCGGTTTCATAAAGTGCAATCACGCCGGAAATACCGAAATCGTTGCCGCTGCCCAGAATATTCTTCTGCGTTAATCCAAGATTCAACAGAGGACCGATATCCGTAGAATAGCCGCCGCCGAAAGAGAATTGGCCGGTTGCCTTGTCGGCAACTTGCGTATTCACAATTGCTCGATCCGGAGAAGAGCCGGGCGAAGTCGTGATATTGACGTTATCAAAGTAATTTAAATCTTGCAGGGCTTGGCGGGTATTCTTAAGCGCTTCTTGATCGAGCGGATCGCCCTCCGCAAGCGTAAATTGGCGCCGAATGACATAATCCTGCGTCCGCGTGTTGCCCGTAATATCAATGCGTTCAACGTAAACTCTGGGTCCTTGCGTCACAAGGAATCTGAGATCCACAATATGCTTTTTCGGGTCGCGTTTGATCTCCGGTTTTACGTCGACAAATTGAATACCCTGTTCTTTTGCCGCTTTCTTGATGGCATCGACCGAGTTCTCGACCTTATCCCCGTCATAATAATCGCCCTTCGCAAGCTCAACCGCGCCCATCAACGAGCTGCCTTCCAATTTGCGGATACGCGATTCGATGGAAATATCGCCGACTTTGTAACGCTCGCCTTCATGCACTGTAAAAGTAAGAAAAAATGACTTACGGTCGGGAGAAAGCTCGGCATTCGCCGAGATCACCTTAAAATCGACGTAGCCGTTGCGGAGATAGAAACGCCGCAGCTCTTCCTTATCGTAATTGATCCGTTTCGGATCATAAGTATCTGCCGACGTAAGAAAATTCCACCAGACTTGCTGACGGCTGGTAATAACCTGCCGCAATGTATACTGGCTAAACGCATGATTGCCGACGAAAGTGATCCGACTGATGTATGTCTTCGGTCCCTCCTTGATATCGAATATCACATCCACGTGGTTGTCGGGCAGGCGGATGATCTTGGGGGTAACCTCCGCCGCAAACATTCCGTTTTTTGCGTAAGCTTCCAGAAGACGCTGCCGGTCGGCTTCAACGGCGGCTTCCGTATAAACCGCGCGCTGGCGCAACTGCACCTCTTTGCTTAAGTTATCGTCTGTAAGTTCCTTGTTACCTTCAAACGCCACGCGATTGACCAAGGGATTTTCTTTTACTTCAACAACCAAGGTCTGGCCGTCTCGCCGAAGCCGCACGTCGGAGAAAAGCCCGGTCGCAAACAGGGCTTTAAGGCTCCGATCCATAAGTTCTTCATCGAAAGGCTCCCCCGACCGCAGCAGCATATAGGACTCGATTGTTCCGGCCTCGATGCGCCGATTGCCGACAACGCGAATCGCTTGAATGATATCCGCAGGATTGACGGGTCTACGCGGCTCTGCGCGTTCGATTTCTTCCACCGCCGGCGGTTTGGCTTTTTTGCCTGCTGCCGGCGTCGGGGTTGCAGCGGGAGGCGTCTGCGGGTTGCCTTGCGGAGCCGTGGCAGGCGGAGGGGGCCCGGGCAATTCCGGCCCGGCAACCTGGCCGAAAGCCGAAAGTGCAAACAGAAAGCTCAACGAACCGGAAATTACGGGCCAGCGAAGACGAGCCAAAAACAAGCCTCCTCCCTCGGTATCGTCCTGCGACACGCGGTTGTCGCGGATGTGCGGCAACTCGCTTCTCCCAACCTGCCATCCCACCGCGCGCCGTGCTAATTGTTTAGCTCAAGACCGGCTAGCCGATCAGATGCGCAATCCACCGAAACAGACCCAAATGGGCAAGATCGTTCCATGTTGCGAACACGAATAAACCTACCAGCACGGCCAATCCAGCACGTAGCCCGAATTCCAGCGCACGCGGAGGAATCGGGCGGCGCAACACTGCCTCTGCCAGATAGAACAGCAAATATCCCCCGTCCAGTACCGGAACGGGCAGCAAATTGATCAATCCAAGATTAACCGAGAGCACCGCGATAAACGACACCAAGTTGACCAAGCCGAGTTTTGCAACTTGGCCGGACAGTTGGGCAATCCGTAAAGGACCGCCGAGATCCTCGGTGCCGCGTTCCCCGACCAACATCTGCCAAAGCGCCGCAATCGTGTCGCGCGAAACCTGCCAGGTTTCCGCGAATCCGGCCCCGATCGCCTGAGCAGGGGAAAGATGTTGCAACGCCGTTGCTCCCCCGGCGATGCCTAGCACGCCAACCCGCGTGCCGTGCTCTTCGCGGCTGCCGAGGTGCACCATAAGCTGCATTTGCCGGTTGCCCCGTTCGATAACGACGGGGATGTCCGCATCGGGATGTGTCAGCACGATTCGCTGAATATCCCGAAATTGGACAATTTTTGTTTCAGCAATCGAAACAATCCGATCGCCCGCCTGTAATCCGGCATGCGCGGCCGCCGAATTGGGTATCACCTGCGCCACCTCGGGCAGCACGTAAGGGCGGCCGATGAAAGCAAACAAGATGGAAAACAACAAGATGGCGAGCACGAAATTCGCAACCGGCCCGGCCCCGACGATAATGGCCCGCGAAAGCAGGGGCTTGTCAAAAAACGTCTGTCCGGGAAACAACGCGCCCTCGGTATCCTCCCCGGCCCGCCCGGGTGCTTGCTGGCCGTGCAGTTTTACGAAGCCACCGAGCGGCAACCACCCGAGCTTCCATTTGGTGCCGTTGCGATCGGTCCAGGCAGCAATCGGGCCCCCGAAGCCGATGGAAAACGCTTCCACGCGCACGCCCCGCCAGCGTGCCGCCAGATAGTGGCCAAGTTCGTGAACGAATACCAAAACGCCCAGAACCACCGCAAAAGCGACAATCGTGCGGATGGCATCCAGCAGTTGTGGCGACATCGCCGTCAATCCTCTCAAAAGCGCTCAGGCCGCGCGCTCAACGATTTGCTCGGCGGCGCGTCTTGCGGCCTGATCCAACTCCAAAACCGCCTCCAACGCATCGGCCCGCGGCGTTCCCATCATATCCAGAACGCGTGCCACCGTCGCGGCGATCTCAAGAAACCCGATACGCCGCTTTAAAAACGCGTCCACCGCCACTTCGTTGGCGGCATTTAATATGGTGGGCGCACCCCCTCCGGCCGAGAGCGCCTCGCGCGCAAGACGCAAGGCAGGAAACCGCTCAAGATCGGGCGCAAAGAATTCGAGCTTGCCAAACTCCAGCAAATTCAGCCGCCGCGCTTCGGTCTGCATGCGCTTCGGCCAGGCCAGCGTATGCGCAATGGGAACGCGCATATCCGGCGCGCCAAGCGTGGCAATCACACTTCCGTCATTGTAACAAACCAGGCCGTGAACCACCGATTGCGGATGCACGTAGACTTCAATTTGCGAGTGTGGCAGGCGGAACAGGCGCGCTGCCTCGATCAGTTCCAGGCCCTTGTTCATCAGGGTTGCGGAATCAATGGTGATTTTTGCCCCCATGGACCAAGTCGGGTGCCGCAGTGCGGCTTCGGGGGTTGCTTTTGCCATTTCTTCCAAAGACGCGGTGCGAAACGGGCCGCCGGAGGCGGTGATGACGATGCGTTCCACGTTCTCCCGATTACCGTCGGCCAACCCTTGAAAAATGGCATTGTGCTCGGAATCCACCGGCAGCAAGCAGGCGCCGGCTTCCTCGATCGCGCGCAACATGACCTCGCCGGCTGAGACCAGCGCTTCCTTATTGGCCAACGCAACCACTTGGCCGCGACGAATGGCGGCAAGGGTTGCCGGCAGGCCTGCTGCGCCCGTGATTGCCGCCATGGTCCAATCCGCTGGCTGGGCCGCGGCTTCCATCACCGCTTCCGGCCCCGCGGCGCAAAGAATGCCGCTGCCGGCAAGAGCTTGCTTGAGTTCGCCATACGCGCTCGGCTCGGAGATGACCGCAAGCTCCGCTTGCAACTCCTTGGCCTGTTCCGCCAACAGGCGCACATTGCGCCCGCCGACCAAGGCGCGGACGCGAAAGCGCTCCCGATCACCCAAAAGCGACACGGTTTGGGTGCCGATACTCCCCGTGGAGCCCAAAACCGTCACCCATCTCACCCCCACAGCAGCGCTCCTCGTCCTTTGCTCAAGAGCAGCAGCGCCGCGAAAGGTGCCGCCGCCAAAAGAGCATCCATTCGGTCCAACAAGCCGCCGTGACCGGGAATAAGGTTGCTGGAATCTTTCGCTCCGAAATGGCGCTTCAGGCCGCTTTCAAACAAGTCCCCCAATTGGGAAACGATCGCCAATCCCCCCGCGACCGCGCCCGTGCGAAAGAAATGCATGCTGCCGCGCTGCATCAGCGTATCACCCACGAAAGCGAATTGTAGCCCGATCGCCAGAGCCGTCACCAACCCGCCCACAGCCCCCGACCATGTTTTGCCGGGCGAGAGGCGCGGCGCAAGCTTCGGGCCGCCGAGCAAGCGGCCGAAGACATAGGCCCCTGTATCGCTCGCCCATACCAGCAGAACCAAAAACAAGACGTTGGCGCGGCCAATGACCCCGGTTTCGTCGGCAGCATCCGCCCTGAGCCAGATGAGGGCCACTTCCGCCACGCCGAGATAGAGCACCCCGAAAGCAAGCCAGCGTGCATGCGCATTCGGAAAGGCAAGCGCCCAAACCAAAAGACCTGTAAAAAGCAGCAGAACAACCGCAAGCACCGGATGCTGCAACCCGGCGGCGCCGCCCGCGGCAAGAATTCCCACGAGCATCGCAAGGCTCGGCCATTCCGCCAGCCTGTGCTCTGCAAGATGCGCCCACTCCATCGCCAAGCCAGCAAAACCCACGCCGATCAGAACAAGCCAGGCAAGTCCCCCCTGCCAGATGCACCAAAGGGCTATGGGTCCGAGCACGGCAGCAGAAGCCAGCCGCGGCCGCAGATCGCGCCAGTTTCTTCTGCGGGCGGCCGATTCAGAGGGGTCGGGCGCCAAATCGCCGCTCCCGACGTGCATACTCGGCAAGCGCTTCGGCAAAATGTTGGGCATCGAAATCCGGCCAAAGCACGTCAAAAAACACCAATTCCGCATAGGCGGCTTGCCAGAGCAAGAAATTCGAAAGCCGACGCTCGCCGCTGGTGCGGAGTATCAAATCCGGGTCCGGCATTTCGGCGGTAAACAACAGCCGCGCAAACCGCTCTTCATCCAGCGCCTCGGGCTTGAACTCGCCGCGGCAGACCGCCTCCGCCGCCGCGCGCGCTGCCGCCACGATTTCATCCCGCCCGCCGTAGGAAAGGGCAACCGTCAGCCGCAGCCGAGAGTTCCGAGCCGTGCTATGTTCCGCCTCGGCAAGTGCCGCACAAATATCGGGGGCGAAGCGAGAGCGATCGCCGATAATGCGCAGGCACACGCCCGCTTCCCGCAATTGCGCCATTTCGTTTTTCAAATACTGCCTGAGCAAGCCGGTCAGATTGCTGACTTCCTCTTCCGGCCGACGCCAATTCTCGCTGCTGAAAGCAAAGAGCGTCAGCCACGGCACCCCTGCCTGCAAGGCGGCTTCGATCGTGCGCCGCACCGCTTCCGCCCCGGCGCGATGCCCGGCAATGCGCGGCAGCCCGCGCGCAGCCGCCCAACGGCCGTTGCCATCCATGATAATGGCCACATGCCGCGGCAGTACCGCATAGCGCGAGCCGGCTTTGTTCACCGCCGAAGACTCGGGTGGGCTGGCCGTTACAACCGACATGCCGCGAACTCGGCTCTGATCCAATACTTTCTGATCCTATACGTGGCGAATATCGCGTTCTTTCTCCGCAAGCATCTCATCGATGCGTTTGATGTGCTGGTCGGTAAGCTTTTGAATTTCTTCAGCCCAGTGCTTGGCATTGTCTTCGCTGATCTCGTGTTTTTTCTCTAATGCTTTGATCTGTTCCATGCCGTCGCGGCGCACCGCCCGCACCGCCACCCGCGCCCCTTCGGCGTAGCGGCCCGCGGCCTTGGCAAGCTCGATGCGGCGTTCTTCCGTCAGCTGCGGGATCGGCACGCGCACCAGCTGGCCATCGGCCGAAGGGTTGAGCCCGAGCCCGGCATCGCGGATGGCTTTTTCGACCGCACCCACCAGCGCCCGGTCCCAAACCTGAACGGTAATCATACGCGGCTCGGGCACGTTCACCGTGCCGACTTGCGAAAGCGGCATTTCGGTGCCGTAGGCATGTACGCGAACCGGCTCCAGCAACGCCGCCGAAGCCCGCCCCGTGCGCAGGCCGGCAAACTCCCGGCGCAGCGTTTCCAGCGCGCCATCCATCCTGTGCGTCAAATCTTGCTTCAGCTTGTTGAAGTCAGCCACCACGGTTCATCTCCCTCCCGGTTCAGATTTGTTCTGCAATACGGGTGAATCGTCCCTTGCCCTGAACGACTTGGGCGAAAGCACCGGGCGAGTGTATGTTGAACACATAGATCGGCAACCCGTTCTCGCGTGCAAGGCTCACCGCGGCGGCGTCCATTACGGCAAGTTCGCGGGAAAGAACCTCGAGATAAGTGAGTTCCTGATAGCGTTCGGCGCCCGCGACCTTGCGCGGATCGGCCGAATAAACCCCATCGACCTGTGTGCCTTTCAGCAAGGCGTCGCACTTCATCTCCGCCGCGCGCAAGGCGGCAGCGGTGTCGGTGGTGAAAAACGGATTGCCCGTGCCGGCGGCGAACAAGACCACCCGGCCTTTTTCCATGTGCCGCTCCGCCCGGCGGCGAATATAGGGTTCGCAGACGCTGGACATGGGGATGGCCGATTGCACCCGGGTCGGCACGGAAAATCTTTCCAGGGCGCTTTGCAAGGCCAGCGCATTCATCACCGTCGCCAGCATGCCGATGTAATCGGCCTGCGCCCGGTCCATCCCTGCCGCCGCGGCGGCAACCCCGCGAAAGATATTGCCTCCGCCGATTACCGAACAGACTTGCACTCCCATCATGACCACGTCACGAATATCGGCGGCGATCCGCTGCAGCGTCGGTCCGTCGAGTCCATACTCTTGCTCGCCCATCAGCGCTTCGCCGGAGACTTTCAACAGCACACGCTTAAAGATGGGCGAAGGGGTCATGCTGGAAATCTCGACAATGGAGCAATCGGTGGGGTGACGGCGTGCTCAAGCGTTCAGCCCCGCAGCTTGGGCAACTTCGGCGGCAAAGTCGAGCTCGGGGCTTTTTTCAATGCCTTCGCCCAGCTGGAAGCGGACAAAGCCCAACACTTCCGCGCCTGCCTTTCGCAACACCTCTTTCACGCGGCTTTCCGAGTCGTGCACCCAAATCTGTTCGACCAAGACCACGTCCTCGTAATATTTACGAAGCCGGCCCTCAACCATCTTTTCGATAACGGCCTCGGGTTTACCGGATGCGCGCGCCTGTTCGATCAGCACGGCGCGTTCGCGCTCAAGTTTTGCCGGCTCGACCGAGGCAATATCCGTCACTTCCGGCTTCGCCGCGGCAATATGCATGGCGAGCTGCCGGCCCAACGCCTCCAAAGCTTCCCGCTCGCCTTTGCCTTTCAGAGCCACCAGCACGCCGATCTTGCCCAAGCCTGGACGCAGCGCGGCATGGACGTAGCTTGCCACCACCCCGTCCGCAGCTTCCAGAGTGGCGGCGCGGCGCAGGGTGATGTTTTCGCCGATGGTGGCGATCAGATGCGTGATCTGCTCGCCGATGGTGCGCCCCGCTCCGGGATAGGGCGCGGCTTTCAGCGCCTCCAAATCCTCGCCTGCGCGCAGCGCCGCCTCTGCCGCGGCTGCCACGAAATCCTGGAAAGTGGCGTTGCGGGCGACAAAATCCGTCTCGGAGTTCACCTCCACCACGGCCGCCTTGCCCGGGGCGGTAGCAATGCCGATCAAGCCTTCCGCAGCCACGCGCCCGGAGCGCTTGGCAGCCGCCGCAAGCCCCTTTTTGCGCAACCAGTCGACCGCGGCCTCCAACTCCCCGCCGGTTTCCGCCAGCGCGCGCTTGCAATCCATCATGCCCGCACCGGTTTTCTCGCGCAGGGTCTTCACCAATGCTGCCGTAATCTCAGCCATTCAGAAATCTCCAACCGTTTTTTCTGCCGCTTCGTGAGAACTGCCCTTTACGCAGCCGGCCCCTCGGACACGACGGGCTCGGCCTCCGGCAGTGCGCCCGGCGGAAGCTCCTCCGCCGCACCGATATCCCGCCCCGAGGCCGCCAGCTCGGCGCTGATGCCTTCCAGCGCAGCGGCCGCTACCAAATCACAATAAAGGGTAATGGCACGAATGGCGTCGTCGTTGCCGGGAATGGGGTAGGTAATGCCTTCAGGATCCGAATTGCTGTCTAGCACCGCCGCAACCGGGATGCCAAGCTTCACGGCCTCCGCCACGGCAAGCTTTTCCTTATTCGTGTCGATCACAAACAAAATATCTGGCAGGCCCCCCATTTCTTTGATACCGCCGAGCGCCCGCTCCAATTTTTCCTTCCGCCGCGTGAGCTGCAGAATTTCTTTTTTCGTCAGGCCCTGGGTCTCGCCCGCCAGCCGCTCTTCGATCTCGCGGAGCTTTTTGATGCTTGCCGTGATGGTCTTCCAGTTGGTCAGCGTGCCGCCGAGCCAGCGGTGGTTGATATAATATTGGCCGCATCGCCGCGCCGCTTCGGCAACGATATCCGCGGCGGCGCGTTTGGTGCCCACGAACAGCACGCGGCCCCCTGCCGCCACGATGTCGCGAATGGCGCGCAGCGCGCGTTCCAAAAGCGGCAGCGTTTGTTCCAAATCGATAATGTGCACCTGATTGCGTACGCCAAAGAGGTATGGCGCCATACGCGGGTTCCATCGCCGCGTGTGGTGGCCAAAATGCACTCCCGCTTCCAGCAGTTGGCGCAACGTTACTTCCGGCATTGCCATGGCAGTCATCCTTTCCGATCTTCCGGTTTCACCTCCGCGGGGTGGGCCAGAACCTCCGGCACCGGATCCGGAACAGCAATTCCGGGAAAGGTCCCCCGCGTGCGAATTTTCAGCCGGCGAGAAAACTCCCGCCCGCCGAGCGGGGGATATGGCCGAGCCCGGCGAGGAACGCAAGCCTTTCCGCGCATAGGGGTTTGGCTTGACCTGGATGCCATGGCGGCGTCAGATCTCGGCCTCGGATATGCCTGTGGAATGCAACGTGTCACGTGGGAACGAAACCGGGAGGGGAGCATGTCGGGAAATCGCCTGAAGCATTTCGGTTGGGGACGGGAAGGCGAGGGGGCAACCGAGGCCGAGATTTCCGCCGCACGCAAACTTTATGGGCAATTGTTCGGCCTGGATCATTTTCCCGAGCAGGCCCCGCCGCCGCTGGAAGCGCTCAGCTTGCCGCCGCCGCGCGTGACGATACCGGCATCGCTTTCCGGCTTTTGCACTGCTGCTCTCTACGACCGCGCCGCCCATACCTACGGCAAGTCTTTCGGCGAAACCGTGCGCGGCTTGCTCGGCGATTATGCTTCCGCGCCGGACTTTGTGGCCTATCCCAAGACCGAGGCGGATATTTCCGCGCTCATGGACTGGGCCGGGTCTGCCGACGTGGCGCTGATCCCCTTCGGTGGGGGGAGTTCGGTGGTCGGCGGGGTTGAGCCCAGAATCGATCATACCCGCTACAAGGGCGCTGTTTCGCTGGATATGTGCCATTTCAATCGGATCGAGGCGATCGACCGAACCTCGCGCGCCGCCTGCATCCAGGCCGGCATCTACGGCCCCGCCCTGGAAGCGGAGCTCCGCCCGCACGGGCTCAGCTTGCGCCATTTCCCGCAGAGCTTTGCCTATTCCACCCTCGGCGGGTGGATTGCCACCCGCTCCGGGGGGCATTTTGCCACGCTGTTTACCCATATCGACGAGCTCGTGGAGAGCCTCCGCCTGGTGACTCCGAAGGGGATCATAGAAACCCGACGGCTTCCCGCTTCCGGGGCGGGGCCGAACCCGGACCGGCTGTTCATCGGCAGCGAGGGGATTTTGGGGGTCATCACCAAGGCATGGATGCGCGTGCATCACCGCCCCCGCTTCCGCGCAGGGAGCGCGGTGCATTTCCCGGATTTCTACGCAGCGGCCTTGGCGGTGCGGGCGATCTTGCAAGCGGGGCTTTATCCGGCGAATTGCCGGATTCTGGATCCGCAAGAGGCAGCCAACACGGGAGCAGCGGAGGGAAAGACGGCGGTGATGGTGCTGGCCTTCGAATCGGCCGATCATCCGGTGGAGGCCGCCATGCGCCGCGCGCTGGAATGTTGCGCCGATTTTCACGGAACGCCCGAGGTGACCGAACTTGCCGAAGGGCATTTGGCCGGCGCGGCCGGGCGTTGGCGCGAGGCGTTTATCCGCATGCCGTATCTGCGCGAGCACACCATTCGCTGGGGCGTCATTACCGACACGTTCGAAACCGCCATCACCTGGGATCGGTTCGAATCCTTCCACGCCCATGTCAAGGCGGCCACCGAGGCGGCCATTCGCGAAGTCACCGGACGGGCAGGGCAGGTGACTTGCCGATTCACCCACGCCTACCCGGACGGCCCGGCGCCCTATTTCACGTTCCATGCTTTGGGCCGGCACGGGGCGCTTTTGGAGCAGTGGCAAGCGATCAAACGGGCGGCGAGCGATGCGTTGATCGCGGCCGGGGGCACCATTACGCACCATCATGCCGTCGGGCGCGACCATCGGCCCTGGTATGACCAAGAGCGGCCGGAGCTTTTTGCCTCCGCCTTGCGGGCGGCGAAGCAGGCGCTGGACCCGGCAGGGGTGCTCAACCCCGGGGTGCTGATCGACCCATAATCACAGAGGGGCCTGCATGCGGCTTGCGTTTTTGCCGTGAGCCCCTTAAGAGCAAGGGGTGTGAGCGAGAAATCGCGGGCGTAGCTCAGGGGTAGAGCACAACCTTGCCAAGGTTGGGGTCACGGGTTCGAATCCCGCCGCCCGCTCCAAGGTTCTTCATCGGCAGGCTTAAATTCGGCGCGCTTGCGTCCGCGCCTCTTATGCGCGGGGGCGGAAGCGGAGCGCACGGCTAAGGAAGAAGTGCCACGATGATGGTGCCGATCAGCAGCACGGCCATGTACGCGGCGATGTGGCGCATGCCTTCATCGGGGTGAATGCGGCTGATCGCGCAGGCGGTGTAGTATCCGACCCCGAAGGGCGGCGAGAACAGCCCGATCCCCATCGCGAGAATGGTGACCATCGCGTAATGGACCTCATCGATGCCGATCTGCCGCGCGATCGGGAACATAAGCGGCCCGAACAGCACCATCGCCGGGATACCCTCAAGCACGCTCCCCAAGATGATGAAGGCGACGATGGAGACGGCGAAAAAAGTCAGCCTGCCGCCGGGTAGGCCGGCCATCGCGTGCGCAAGCATGGCCGAGAAGCCCGACTGCGTCAGCGCCCAGGCCATCGCGGTGGCGGCGCCGATGATGAGCAGGATGGCGCCCGAAAGCGACGCGGTCTCTACCAACATCGGAATGATCCGTCCCCAGTCGAACCTGCGGTAGATCAGCAGCCCGACGACGAGCGAATAGACGACGCCGATGGTTGAAACCTCGGTCGCCGTTGCTAACCCCTCCATGACCGAGGCGCGAATGAGAAACGGCAGGAGCAGCCCGGGGACGGCGATGATGAAGGTTCGGCCGATGTCACGGATGCTCGCCCGCTTTACATGCGACATGTCCACCTTGCGGAAGCGCCACCAGACATGAAGGCAGAGGGTAAGGCCGAGCAGCGCCCCCGGCAGCAGGCCGCCGTTGAACAGTGCCGCGATGGATACGCCGGTAACCGAGCCGATGGTAATCAGCACAAGGCTCGGCGGAATGGTCTCGGTCTGCGCGCCGGTCGCGGCGAGCAGCGCCAGCAGGTCGCCGGGCTCCGCCCCGCGGGCACGCATCTCCGGAAACAGGATCGGTGCCACCGCGGCCATATCCGCGGCTTTCGCGCCCGAGATGCCGGAAACCAGATACATGGCGCCGATCAGCACATAGTGCAGGCCGCCGCGCACGTGGCCGAACAGGCTGGCCAAGAACTCCACCATCGCGCGCGCCATGCCGGTCATTTCGATCAGCAGGCCGAGAAAGACGAACATCGGCACCGCAAGCAGGATCAACGCGCTCATGCCTTCGTCCATGCGGCTGATGATGATCTCGGCCGGCGTTTCCGTGGTCAGCACCAGGTAGCCGAACGCGGCGAGCGCAAAGGAGAACGCGATCGGCACGCCGGCGAATACCATCACCGCGACGCAGCCCACGAAAAAGATCAGCAAATTGATGTATCCGAGATTCGCGAGCAACGGTTGCAGGAGCACCATGGCGCCGACGAGCCCGCCGACAAGGGCGATTGCGCCGACGACCTGCCGGAAGCTTCCAACCCTCCAGAGTTGCAGGAGCGCTATGCCCGCCATTATGGCGAAGCCGACCGGCAGCGCCGCCGCACGCCAAGCGGCCGAGATCTGCAGAGCCGGCGTTGTGATGACCAGCTCGTCGGCGACGAATGCGTAGGCCGGCTCCAGAAAGAACACCAGGCACGCCAAAGAAGTCACGGTCGCGACGGTGCTGAAGAACATCTGCGGGCGCTCGGCCAGTGCGTTGACCGCTGCCGTCATCCGCATGTGCTCGCGGCGCCGGAACGCCACCCCCGCCCCCAACATGGCGAGCCACAGGAACAGGGTCTCGGCCAATTCGTCCGACCACACCAGCGGCGTATGGAACACGTACCGGCTCACCACACCCGCGAACAGCACGACAATCTCCACAACCATCAGGATCGCAGCCGGGATTTCGAGCGCGAGCCCCAGAGCGGCATCGGCGATCATGCCCCAGTCCCGCGCAGGGAGAGGGGCATTGGAAGTTGCGGAGTGGGAAGGAAGGGAAGGAAGATTTGCCATGCCCATGCTACGCCAAATTTTCATCGCCCCAGCCCGGTAGGGATCGCCGGGGCAGGGGCTTTGATCTTTGCCGCGGCGACGGAGCCCCCTCGCGCGGCGCGCCCCGCCGTCCTCCGCCTAAAGCGACGCACCGCTGCTCTTCTCCAGCAACTTCCAAAGGTCCGCGCCGAACTTCGCCTTCCACTCCGTATAAAAACCGGCCGACTGCAGCTTCGCCTGGAACAGGTGCGTATCGACGTCGTTGAACATCATGCCCTTCGCCTTTAATCCCTGCTCGAGTGTCGCGTTGAGCTTAAAGACGTCATCGCGTTCGCGCAGCGCCGCTTCCGTGAAATGCTTCTGCAGCACCGCCTTCACATCCGCCGGCAGCTTCGGCCAGATCTTTCCGCTGGCGAGCAGCCAGAAGCCGTCCCACATGTGGTTGGTTTTCGAGAGGTATTTCTGGACTTCATAGAGCTTCGCCGTATCGATGACCGCGAGCGGGTTCTCTTGCGCATCGGCGATCTTGGTTTGCAGCGCGGTATAGACCTCGGCGAAGTTGATGGTCATCGGCGAGGAGCCGAACGCCTTGAACATCGAGGTCCAGAGTTGCCCCGGCGGCACACGGATCTTGAGGCCCACGAGGTCGTTGGGATCCCTGATCGGCTTCGTCGACGTGGTGATCTGGCGGAAGCCGTTGTCGAAGATTTTGGGGAACGCATAGAGACCGGCCTTTTGAATCTCCGCCCGCATAGAGGCACCGAGTTCGCCATCGAGCGCTGGCCAGACCTTGTCGTAGCCGGACCAGGCGAAGCCGATGCCGCTGATGGCGACCTTCGGCACCAGGGTGGAGAGAATGAGCGGCGAGAGGGTGAAGAAGTCGATGGCGCCCATGCGCAGCTGGTTCAGCATATCGGTATCGCCGCCGAGCTGGTTGTTCGGGAACACTTTGACATCGACCTTGCCGCCGGTTTCCGCGCGGATCGCCTCCGCGGCCGCCATCATGCGAACGCTCATCGGATGCGTCTGGGGAAGGTTGTTGGCGTATTTCAGCGCGAATTCGGCAGCATGAGCGCGGGAATATTTGAGAATTCCGGGTAATGCGAGCGCGGTCCCGAGGGTCAAGGGTATCGCGCGACGGCGGGTGAGGGGCGTCATCTGGTGTTCCTCCGATCAGGTTTGGCCTGGGGCCTCAGCAGGAGCGTGCAAAGCGAACGCGGTTCGCCTCGTGTTTTGCCACCCTGCCCAAGATTTGCAACGCGGCTTCCGGATGGGTGGGAACGCGCGCGGACCCGAGCCCTATTTGAAAGCGGTGGCAAGGAAGTGGGGGCCGGGAGAAGGGTGGCATCGCCGGCGTGCCCGTCTCGCGGGATCACGCGCGTCGTCCAAATTTGGATGCCTGTCCACTGAAACCGGCATGGTTCAAGCGGTCAGCGACGATTTCCGCGCTCGCTGCTCCGCCCTTCCGATCCAATTGCAATAGTTCGTATGGGGTTGCTTGGTTCCGCCGATGAGGACGAGGCACCGTCGACCGCAGCGGCCTACAACCAAGTCTGACCGACTCAGTGCACCGTTAATGTACCGTGAATGATTCTGTTGGCCGGCGTGTATCCATTGACTACACTATTGGCATGATGAAGGATTCGAGGCTCCGCATCAGAGTGCAGCGCGGTCTTCGCGACAAATTCCTTGAGGTGTGTCGAACACAGGGCAAGCCCGCTGCCCAGGTTTTTCGGGAATTCATACGCGATTACGTTGAGCACCATGGCCCGTCGGTCGAACCTTCTGGCAGGTGTCCGCCCTCGGCAGCGGCCGATCGGGAGGGCGACGCCTAATGCGTATCACCCGTCTCAGTATCTCAAACTTTCGTTCGATCAAGTCCCTCGACCTCGAACTGAATGACACGACTGTCTTGATAGGCCCGAACAATGCCGGGAAAACAGCCATCCTCGACGCTATAAGATTTGTCCTCACACGCCGCTGGGGACAGCGTGGCACAGGCTTTACCGAGTACGACGTCCACCTTGCCGACGAGCACGCTGACCCGAAAGCGTCTCCCGGTGTCTCAATAGAGATTCGGGTCGAAGAGCAAAAAGCGGGAGAATGGCCCGTGACCCTTAAGCAGGATCTCGGCGAGATCATCCAGATCGATCCGGCTACAGAAAAGACCTCCATCATTCTCCGTGCAAGCTGCGCCTGGAATGAAGCCACCCAAAGTTTTGAGCCGTCGTGGACATTCCTCAACGCAGGACGTGACCCGTTTGTTGGCGGCTCGGTCCGGCGCATCAATCTCGAACGCTTTTGGCAGTATCTCCCGTTCTTCTATCTCGGCGCGTTGCGCGACGTGGACGACGAGTTTTCGCCGCGCTCTCAATTTTGGGGCCGGTTGCTCAAGGCCATGGAGATTCCGCCCGCGTTGGAATTCAAAGTCCAACGCGTCCTCGATCTTCTGAACAAGAAGTTGGCGCAAGCCGATCCTCGGCTTGCAAAGATCGCGGAGACTCTCTCCGGCACGACGCGAGTGGCGGCCCGCGACCGCGACGGCAGGGTCGATTTACGGCTCGTTCCCCTCAAATCATGGGACCTGCTTTCCAGAGCCGAGATCATCCTTCGTGATGAGCCGGACTGGCCGTGGCTTCCGCTGCAACGTCATGGCCAGGGCGTGCAGAGTCTTTCCATCATCTTCCTGTTCAAGGCCTTCGTTGAACACCTACTCACTGAGCTCTACGAGGCGGACAGCGCGCCTGTGCTAGCGCTTGAAGAACCAGAAACGCATCTGCATCCACAAGCCGCACGAACGCTGTGGACGCATATCAAAGATCTGCCCGGTCAGAAGATCATCACCACGCACTCCCCCTATTTTGTGCAGCACGTCCCATTTCGCGACCTGCGCGTGGTTCGCCTCACCGAAAAGGGGACGGAGGTCTATTCGTTGCCCGCGAACTTCTCCGCACGTATCCCGCACGTGGCGAAGCTCGATGACGTTGTTGCTGGAAGTGGCAGGTTGCTCGAATACGATCGCGCGGCAGAGACGCTGACCGTTCACGGTAAGCTGGATAAGCAGTGTTATCGGGATCTGCTGACCTGCTACGGGACGCACGCCGACAGGGCCGCGATCCACGATGACCTGCAGGGCCTGCGTGACCGCTCGCTGCTCTTTATCGGCGATAACGAATTGAGGGCGTTGGAAACCTTCGCGCGGCGGATTCGGGGTGAAATCTTCTTTGCGCGCCGTTGGTTTATCGTGGAGGGGCAGGCCGAATACCTGCTCGTTCACGCGATGGCGCGCGAGCTTGAATACGACCTAGACGAGCACGGCGTCGCAGTGATCGACGCCCAGAACAATGGCAACCCCGGCATCTTCGCCGCCCTCGCACGGGCGCTCGCCATACCGTGGCTTGCAGTGTTCGACGGTGATGACACAGGGCGTGGCTATTGCCAAAGCATCGAGAAGCGCGGCTTCGCGCCAGCGTTCGTCGCGACCCGGTGCCGGACGCTCACCGCCAGGGACCTTGAAGCACAATTGGTCGCCGACGGCCTTGAGCTGGAACTCAAAACCGCACTGACCAACATCGGCATCTCTGACGCTGCGACAGCCGACCAGGCTGCATTGCTAGATTATTTGCGAGGCCACAAGACCGCCTACGCGGCGGAGCTAGCAACCATGATGCGCGGAAACGCGGCGCTCGCAGAAAGGATGCCCCAGGCATTTCGTGATGCGATTGCAGACCTTCCGGGGCTGGCATGACCGACAATCCGCTTGAGCAGGCCCTCACCAAACTGACGGACATCCAGCGCGAAGCAGTAGCGTGGAACGATGGTGCTATGCTGGTCCTCGCCGGTCCTGGCTCGGGGAAGACGCTGGTGCTCACGTGTCGAATCGCCCGCTTGCTTGACGAGGGCCGCAACAAGTCCTTCCGCGTTCTCGCGCTGACGTTCACGAACAAGGCCGCTGACGAGATGAAGGAGCGCGTTGCTAATTTTGTCCCCGGCCTTGAGGAACGCGCGAACATCGGCACGTTCCACAGCTTCTGCGGACAAGTTCTGCGCCAACATGGCACCCACCTCGGCATCAAGCCGGACTTCGCCATCTACTCACAGGACGATGATCGTAAAGCCGTTCTGAAAGACGCGCTGAAACGCGCAGGCATGGACACGCAGGCCGTCCGGTATCTCAGTTTGATCGACCGAATGAAGACCTGGTTGATCGAACCGAAGGACGCGGTGTCATGTCTAGCGGGAACCACCGACGCCTACGAGTTCTCCCAAGCCTATCTGGCTTACGAAGATCAATTGCGCCGCCTCAATGTTTTGGATTTCAATTCCTTGATATTCGAGGCGCATAGGCTGTTTTCAAATTTCCCTGCGATCGCGGGCTGGTACCGCCGCTTCTATCCTTATTGGCTGCTCGACGAGTTTCAGGATACCAATGAAGCCCAATATCGCCTTCTTTGCGCGATGGCGGGTCAAGACTTCAAGAATGTCTTCGCCGTAGCGGACGACGACCAGATTATCTACCAATGGAATGGTGCTAGCTTCCGACAGATTCAGCGTTTCCGTGCTGACTTCACTCCACAATTGATTCAGTTGCCGACGAACTACCGTTGTCCGCCTGCCATAGTGGCTGCGGCCAATAGGCTCGTATCCTATAATGTCCAGCGGACAGAGGCGAAGAAGCCTCTTATCGCTGGCAAGAAGGAACTCAAGCTTCCCGAACATGAACATATCCAGCTTCGCAATTTTGATTCCGACCAGATGGAAGCGGAGGAGATCGCAAAGGAGATTGCAGCGCGTGGAAAGAGCCAGTGGGGGCAGACCACGGTCCTTGCGCGAACCCGCGCCCTGCTGGAGCGGATGCAAAAGGCGCTTCAGGTTCAGCAGGTGCCCGCCGTCATCGCACAACGTCAGGACAATTTTCTTTCCGCCGAAATCCGGTGGCTGGTCGCTTGTTTAGTCGAGATCGTGCGGCCGTTGGACCGCCGAAACTTAGCCGTCCTAGTGGACGCCTTCAATAGGTTTGCCGAGATTCAAGCGTCGGTAGATCAGGTCCTGTCGGACGCAGAAGCAAGCGGCGTCGCCTATCTCAGAGCATGGGTCGAAGCGGCTAAGCGAGAGGTGGGAGACGGGTCGGCGCGGCTGAAGCTAATCGAAGCCGCCAGTCGCCTCGAACCGGCGTCAGCGATGAAGATCGCAGACGAAATTCTCAAAGAGTTTGCAAGCCAGGCCACTGGAAATGACTCGGACCTCGCCGAAGACCTTGCGGCATGGAATGAGATTTCCAACGATATCCGCAAGCACTTTGGACGCAACATTTCGCTGGATGCGTTCCTACAGCAGCTTCAGTTGCGATCGAAGGCACCATCGCCGCAGCCTGACACCGTTACCCTTATGACGGTGCATGGGGCGAAGGGCCGTGAGTTTGATTTCGTTTATCTGATCGGGCTGGCCGAAGACGTGCTGCCGTCATTTCAAAGCTGTAAGAAAGGTGACGGTAGCCCGGAGATGGAAGAGGAACGGCGCAACTGCTTCGTTGCCATCACGCGAGCCAAGGAATCGCTCATCCTTAGTCGTGCAGAGAGCTACCGTGGTTGGAGGAAAAAGCCTTCACGGTTCCTCGTCGAGATGGGGTTCTGTCAGCCGCAGACAGATGCGTGAGGTGGGATGACCTAATCTCGGACACATCGGAGCATGACGGGCAGAACGATCTCCATCAAACGCACTTTACGGTGATCGATAATCTTCAATTCAACGAAATACATTTTGGCAGTTCAAGGTAGCGGCAGAAGGCGTTCGCCAATTAAAATTAAATCTGCCCTGGCGTCCGATATTCCGCTTCGAGATGCTGCGGCGAACCCACGAGGATCGAAATGCACTTCGCGCGCGAGGTCGCGACACTGCGCTGGTTTAGGCTGTAGAGAAACTTTGTTCCGCGTGGTGCATCCGCGTCACGTGACGTCGCGGTCGAATAGATGGCGATCGATGCTTCCCAGCCCTAGAATTTGTCATCGGTGCCTACACGTGCGCCCGGCGGATGCTGGATCTCGAAGATCTGGGCGTTGTAGGGCGTGGTAATGACGATGTCGTTGAGCGTGATCGGCTTCTCTCGCACCTCGCCGGCAAGGCGGCCACTTCTTCCCGGCGATCCGCAAGGGCGGCTTCTCGGGCAAACGTATGGATTTGCCCGCCAGCCACCGGAGATGAGCCGCCGGAAGCGGCCGTCCGGGCTCGGTTCGGTTGCCGTCGCTCAACGCGATCCGCGCCGCTCGGTGTCCTGGTATCTTCGCCCCCCCAATCCATCGCCAGGAATAGAGAGAGTCAAAGCGCATACCGATACGTTTTGAGATTTACGGAAAGGGACACAAGCGATACTGTGCACGCCTCTCCGACGTACAACTGCAAAGACACGACCAAACATCAACCGTAAGAGCGGCCGTTGTTAGCGTCATCGAAATGTCTTGCGCGCATCATCATACTGAAAAGCTGAGTCGCTAAACCCGAAGCGTATTCCGGCAACCCGGTTCCTCCCGGTTTTTTCGGCATTTGCGCGAGGGTGTGAGGTCATGACGTTTTTCTCTTGTCTTGGTGTTAGAGCGCTGCGTGGCGTGAGTTTCCTGGCGTTGACGGTGCCGCTCATGCTCGCGGACGGAAAAGCGGAGCAGGCGCAGCCGGGCCCGCTTGCCCATATCTCGCCGGTCAGCGACTCTGCACTCGAGCACCCTGCGCCCGGGGACTGGTTGATGCGCCGGGGAAATTACGCCGGTTGGGGATACAGCAAACTCGACCAAATCCGCGCGGACAATGTCGCCCGGCTTCGGCTTGCCTGGGCCTGGACGATGGAGCCGGGATACCAGCAGGAGGCGCCTTTAGCCCATGACGGCGTTGTGTTCCTCGGCAATCCACGTAATGTTGTGCAAGCGTTGGACGGCCGCACGGGAGAGCTGCTGTGGCAATATCGGCGCGAACTGCCGCCCGTAGAGGGACGCTATCACCAAGACCTTTTCGATCGTCAGCGCGCCAGTATCGCACTTTATGAAGACAAAGTGTTTTTGACGACCGCGGATGCGCATGTGATTGCGCTGGACAGCAAAACCGGGAAGGTGGTGTGGGACACCGTCGTTGCGGACTACCGCCAAGGCTATACCTTCACCGGCGGGCCGATCGTTGTCAAAGGCAAAGTCATTGCGGGGATGTCAGGCTGTACCATGCCGACAACCCATGGTGGGTGTTTTATTGTTGCACTTGACGCGCATAACGGACGGGAGCTTTGGCGGACGCACACAATTGCTCAGCCCGGATCGGCGGGTGACGCGACATGGAACGGCGTACCGCTCGCGCGGCGCAATGGCGGATCGGCATGGAATACCGGAAGCTATGATCCAGCGTCAAATCTCCTGTTTTGGGGCGTCGATGGGCCAACCCCGCACTCTCAAGTGGCGCGTGGCACGGGAAACGGTGCGGTGCTGTATACCGAGTCCACCTTGGCGATGGATGCCGATACCGGACAAATAAAATGGTACCATCAATTTCTCCCCGACGATAACTGGAACTTGGATCATACGTTCGAGCAGGTTCTTGCGGATGTTTCGATCGAGGGGAGAGCTCGAGAGGCTCTCCTCGCCATCGGCAAACCCGGAATACTTTGGGCGCTTGACCGGCGCAACGGTGCCTTTTTATGGGCGCGTGAGACGACCTATGAGAATGTCGAGCGTGTCAATCCTGTGAGCGGAGACATCAGCGTTAATCAAACACTGATCCCGCAACAATTAGACCAGACGGTTTTCGTTTGTCCGTCGATGTACGGTGGCAAACTCTGGATGGCGAGCGCCTTTGACCCGGTAGCCAAAGCCCATTTCTTGCCTCTTAACAACCTCTGTATGGATTATAAGGCTGTGGCCCAAGAGGAGCTGCCGGGTGAGGATTATGGGCGTGGCCGCATGCAGTTCCGCTTTGCTCCGGGTAGCAACGGCAAGGTTGGTAGGGTGGAAGCTATCGACATATCCAGCCGCAAAACCTTATGGATTCATGAGCGGCGTCCGTTTTGGTCGAGTTCTTTGTTGGTTACGGCGGGCGGTCTGGTAATCGGGGGTGATGCAAATCGCCATGTCGTGGCACTGGAGGCGCGAAGCGGCAGGGTCCTTTGGGAGCTCGCGTTGAGTAATCAGCCTGGTGGCTTTCCGATGACTTACCTCGCCGGCGGCAAGCAGTTTCTCGCCATACCTGCAGGCTATAGCTTGATCGGCAATCGCGTCACGTCGAGCCTGACGTCGGAAATCCCGGTGCCGGCCCGCGGATCGACCCTCTGGGTCTTCGCGCTGCCGGAAACGGAACGGCAATAAGCGCGTTTCAGCTCTTGCAACAAAAAGAGCGCGCGCGGGCCGGCAAGATCCTTATCAGCCCGCCGCTGAAGTGCGGTTTCTGATCAACTTTCCTCGGGAGCGATGGGCCGGCGGTTTGGGCTTGAATGAGGCGAGGCAACGCGGGCGAGTTGTGGCTGCTCGTCTCGCCGGGCGCCAGCAGCGAAGGCCACCCGCTCCAGTTTTTTAACAACGGCAGTCAACCCTGACGCCCTTTTAGCCAAGAATCATGCGCTATCCCAATGCCGTGCCGCGCACAACGCGCACGCTGCGGCAGGGGCATGCCGACGAAGCCGTGATATCAACGAGGATACTTAAACTGTTCCGGCGGGACCCATTCGTGAATATCGATCTTTGGCAACTTATTCCGCGTAACGGAAATAGAACTCTGGCGTCTCTTATAGTGTTCTAGAAGGGAACTTTTGGCGGGGGACTGGGGCTCGAGGCCAAAGCGCGCGTTGGTAGCGCAAGCCAACAGGATGTCTGCCATTTGGATGAGATCATCTTGCTTGGAATCGAGAGAACGTATCTTCCGGATAATGCGGCTCGACTTTGAGCCGAACGCTTTCTTGAATGTTCGGTTGAAGAGAAATTCCACACGATTCATAACGCGGTCTCGTGAAAAGTAACCTGCGTCGGGAAAAACCCACCATCTCTTCGAATCGGATAGGCGGCCAAAAGTAACGCGGAGGAATTGATAATAAACCGACGCGAGCAACTCATCATGATTCGGGCTACGCCGTTTGCAAGAGCGGAACTTTTGCCAGGCGGCACTGGAACGATCAACAATAAGCATTGAGTAACGCACATCGGGTGTATCAAAGAATGTATCGATCCATTCCTTATAGGCGGAAAGGTATCTGGCAGAAATTTTTCCCCAACGGACTTCTCCATCCAATTTGTTCGAGGCGCGGACTTGCTTCAAAGCAGAATAAAGTTGTGCGCTGCATCGTTCCGGGCAGACAAGTCCGCCAAGGATGAGAGAACTTTTAGGCGTGTCCTTGCGTTCATCCGAATAAAGGTGATATTCCGTAACTATCTCGTTGCTCCCTATGCCCTGCTGGATCGGAAAAAGGTTTCCGCGTCACGCGTGCTTTATGGCCTCTTAGCGAGAGGCGCGCCGCAGGCGGAGTATAGCACAAGCCACTCGTTTCTTCCACGGCGTTAGCCGTTATCCCTCTTCCGCACCGCACCCTCATCCGCGATAGTGCTGCAAGTAGCGCCACTCAAAGGCACGCTTGGCGACATGCCAGAGGGGATTGGG
>JAIMBF010000029.1 GCA_023511585.1 Terriglobia bacterium | reverse complement strand
TCCCGGGGTTCGCCCATACAAGGGTTGCGCTTTTATTGGCCCTCCACTTTGCCTTGGAAAGAGAGGGTCAAGATGCGCTTTCGCGGCCCGCTGCCAGGTAAGGCCCGGAACGACAGGCTTCGCCCTGTGCGCCGGCAAGGGTTGCAAGCGCCGCCAGCACGGTAATTAAGAAAAGGACATACGAGGCCTCTTCGCATAAAGACCAAAGGGCATACGGGGTGCGTTTATTTCAGATGCCAATTGACACGGCTTTTGCTCTCGAGCTATGTGTTTCGTCCGCGTCCGCAATGGATGATGCGAAACGCGATGGATGGGCGCCGGGGAACGACGTTTGTGAGAAAATTCTCGGCGTCGGAAACAAATCCATGATGGGGAGACCCTCGTGGTTATATGGGAGAAGCTCATGAAATCCAGCTTCAAATGGATGCTGGCAAGCCTTGCGATTGTCGCCGGCTGGTGCCTGAGCCTCGGTGCGACGGCATGGGCCGGCTCGCCGGAGGGAATGCGGCTTTACGTCTTCTCGTCCGGCTGGTTGAATATCGATAAATCCGCGTTGCAAACCGGTGCCGCGCCCGGGCGCATCCAGATTCCGGTTGCGTTCTTCCTTATCAAGCATCCGAAGGGCAATGTTCTGTTTGATACGGGCAACAACGACCGGATCATCACGGATCCCACCTATTGGGGCCCGATGGCCGCCTCGCTCGATCCCGGCCGCAGCCCGGACGTGGCGATTGACGTGCAACTGGAAAAGGCCGGGTTCAAACCCTCGGATATCAATTACGTGATCCTCGGCCATATGCACCTCGATCACGCCGGTAATGTCGGCAAATTCCCGAACGCGACTATCGTCGTGCAACGCGATGAAATCACCAACGCGTTCTGGCCGCCTCCGGGTTATGCCGGCCCCTATATTACCAGCGATTTTGCCATGCTGCGGAGCGGTCTCGGCGAGAGTATGCCGAACAAGTATAAAGTGATCGAGCTCAACGGCGATCTCGATCTGTTCGGCGACGGCAGCGTATATATCCACCGCTCGGTCGGGCACACGCCGGGAAGCGAGATGGTGGTCGTGCGGCTTCCGAAGACCGGCCCCGTGGTGCTGACCAGCGATGCTTGCTACCTGATGGAAAATCTGACGAAGAATCTGCTGCCGAGCGTCGGGCTGGCGTATGACCCCGCCGGGTTGTTGCGGGGCTATGCGTGGATCAAGCACATGCGCGATGTCGAAGGGGCAGATGTGATTTTTGCGCACGATCCGGAAACCTTCAAAGCCCACAAGCATTCGCCCGAGTATTACGAATAATCTCAAGAGCGAAGGAAGCCGCAGCGAATGCTGTGTTTGATGATTTGCCTGGACGCACGCTCCTTATAGCGTGCGTCTAGGTTTTTTTGCACTGCGGTTTCGCTGGTGTTTGGAGTCGGGAATGTTTGCGGCGCGTGGTAAGATCGCTGGCGTTAGCCGTTCCCTCATCCTAACTCTTTCCGCTTGCAGAAAAAGGCGGAAGAAAGAAATTTCAGAATCGCGATAGCGGGCAATAAATTATGGCAAATGTTGTTGCCGCCGATTCTTTGGTGAAATGGTACGGCCCAAGGCTTGCGGTCAAAGACGTTTCTTTCACTATTGAAGAAGGCGAGATTGTCGGCCTGCTGGGACCGAACGGCTCGGGGAAAAGTACCATTTTGCGCATTCTGACGGGTTACCTTCCCCCCTCGTCCGGCAGCGCGCGCATTGCCGGGTTCGATGCGATGGAAGATTCGCTCGCCGCTCGCGCAAGCATTGGTTATCTCGCCGAGGATGCGCCGATTTATAGCGGCATGCGGGTTAACGAATTCCTGCATTTCATGGCCCGCATCAAGGGGTTGTCCGGGTCTCGAGCGAATGCTTCGGTAGCAATGGCCCGTGAAAGGCTTGAGCTTGACAAAGTGGCCCATATGGCGATCGGCAAGCTTTCTCGCGGTTACCGTCAGCGCGTTGCCATCGCTCAGGCGCTGCTCGGTGATCCGCCGTTGCTCATTCTCGATGAACCCACCAACGCGCTTGATGCGTACCAGGTTATTGCCGTGCGCGAGCTGATCCGCTCGCTGGCAGGGCAACGCACGGTTTTGCTCGCTTCGCACGTGCTGACGGAGATCGAGAAAATTGCAAGCCGTGTGATGATTCTCGTCGACGGCATGCTGCTCACCACGGACGCAAAGGGACAAAGTACAAACCAGCACCGATTCCGCCTGCGAATTGCCGGTGCCCCGGAACGGATTATCGCACAGTTGCGGAAGGTGCCTGGAGTGGCTTCCGTCGAACCTGAGCAAATAACGGAGGCGCAGCCCGTCTCGGCCGATAGCGAAACCTCGAGAGCCTATATCGTTCCGGTCGAAGCCGAAAACCCCCGTCGCGTGGCTGAAGATTTGGCGCAGGCGGTTATTGCCGGAGGCTTCCCGCTTTCCGAATTGACTCTGCTACAGCCGGATCTCGAACAGGTCTTTCTTGCTTTGACGAAACGCGCAACACCGGTATCATGAAGACTTTCGCTGCCCTTTTGGTGAAGGAAGAAAAAGCCATTTTCACCACCCCGATTGCTTATGTGGTGATCGCGGTGTTTCTTCTGATTATGGGCTACACGTTTACGCTCACGCTCTTTATGAGCCATGCGGCATCGCTTGTGCACGTGTTCTTTCAGATTTACGTCCTCTTTCTGCTCACCGTGCCGATTATCACCATGCGCTTGATTGCCGAAGAGCGACGCCTGCGCACATTGGAGGTGCTGCTTACCGCGCCGGTGAGCGAAGTCTCCGTTATTTTATCGAAGTACCTTGCCAGTATGAGCCTGATTGCGGTTATGCTTCTGCTTTCCGGTGCTTACGCGATCACGCTTGCGATTTTCGGCCAGCCGGATTGGGGGCCTATTTTTAGCGGTTACCTGGGTCTGCTCTTGCACGCAAGCGCACTGGTGGCGGTGGGTCTGCTGGCCTCATGCCTGGTCAGCAACCAGATCGTTGCCGCGGTGATGTCGCTTTCGCTGTTCCTCTTGCTCTGGATTATCGACAAGCTGGGCTATTTGCTACCCGATCCCTTTAACGCGCTTGTTGTGAATATGTCGTTCCTGGTGCACTTTCGAACCTTTGCCACCGGCTCGCTTTTTCTTTCGGATGCAGGGTTTTTTATCAGCGTCGCGTTGCTCGGGTTGTTCCTGAGCATCCGCGCGCTGGGGCAGCGCTAGATGAACATGGTCGCGCCGAGCCATGATTGAGAAACTCATTCAAGTCGTTCTGTTTGTTCTCGCTCTCGGCTTTGCCGTGGCAGGAGCATTCAGTGCGGACGAAGATACGGCGAATGTGTTCTATTTCGGCGCCTGGTGCGCGGCATTGCTGCTGATTTTCGCGCTTGCCATTCGCATTCCGTTGTATCTCCGCCTTCCGGCTTCGGGAGTGTGGAATGCCGGTATCGTCCTTGCCGCGTTCGGCATCATCCTGCTCGCCAATATCGCACTTTACCGGCACGATACGCATTTTGACGTGACTTTAAGCGGGCGCTTCACGGCTCCGCCGGAGCTTGAAACCGTTGCCCGCAACCTGAAAACCGATGTCCATCTCACCTATTTTTACAACGAGCAAGACGATGATGCGCGCACCGCCAAGGAAGTGCTCGCCGCCATTGCGCACAAACGTTCCCATTTCCGTTTCCGCGCATTGGACCTGGATAAAGAGGTCGTTGTCGCGCGCGATTACGGCGTTCAGGTCTATAACACCGTGGTCGTGGAAGCGGAAGGACATCGGGCGGAGGTTCCGAACACGGTGGATCTGCGCGAGGTGGCTTTTGCCATTCAGCGGGTGCTGAGCCACAAAAATCCGGTTGTTTGTTTTTTTGTCGGCCACGGCGAGCCTTACGAAACCGTTGATAGAACGCATTGGCATCTTAGTCACGTGGAAACCCTCCAAGCGCGCGACGTACCGGGCGGCGGCGATACCATCGAAGCGCCGCCGGCGGGAGTACAGCGGCTGAAGCTGGCATTGGAGCGAATCGGCTATGTGGATCGCGCACTGCCGGCGCCGATGGTTACAGCCGTACCGAACGATTGTGCCGTGGTGGTAGATCTCGGTCCGCGTCGTGCCTATACGCCTGAGGAGATGAAGGTTCTTGAAAATTACCTCGCCCGCGGCGGCCGATTGCTGTTGATGTACGATCCGGATTTTCCCGTCTCGCCGGAACTCGGTGCGCTTTTGCGTAAAATCGGGCTGGAGGTGGGCGACGGTGTGGTGATCGATCCGGTAAACCATTACGAAGCCGAAGAGGATAAAGTGGCGGTGCCGTATTATCCGCCGCATCCGATCACGCAGGACTTGGCATTAACCGTCTTTCCCGGCGCCCGCCCGCTGCGGCTTGCCGAGCGTATTCCCGGCATTGCAGCAACGGTGTTGGCGTCCACCAGCAAAGATAGCTACCTGCGCGCGATCAACGGAGCGCGATTAGGATCAAGCGAAGGCCCCGTCGCGCTCGTCATCGCCGAGCAAGGACAATGGCCCGGCGAGGCCGGCAAACCGTTTCGCTTGGTGCTTATGGGTAATGCCAGCATCGCCACGAACGCTTTTTTCCCTTATGTCTCGAACGGCGATCTTGTGGTGGCCACCATTCGCTGGCTTGCCGAAGATACCAACGGCCCAAGGCTTAAACCGTTGACATACAGCCTGCCGGAACTGCGGCTTACGCACCACGAAATGCAAATCACGTTCTTGGTGTTGGTGGTGTTTTTGCCGCTGGCCGTGGCGTTATTGGGAGGGGTGGTCTGGTGGCGGCGCCGCTGAAGCGTCGGACGCGCGCGATCTACACCGGCTTTGCCGCCGGCCTTGCGATGATTGCGTTGATCGCCGCAATCTCCTTCACCGGGCGCTGGCCGGAAGATATGTCCCGCGAGGGCACACCGCTGGTCGGCATTCTGAACATCCCGGCAAAGAATATCGAACGCATTACGCTTGAAGCCGGTGGCGACAAAACCGTGTTCGAGCGCCGCGGCGCGCATCTTTGGCGCAGCAACGGCGCGGACCTCGGCGCGGCGATTGCCGGGCATATCGATTTGGGGCTGCGTCTTCTCAACGTGTCCTCGCCGCTTCGCGTGCTGGATGAACCCGAATACAGCCGCGAAAAACTTGCCGAATTCGGCCTTGCCTCGCCCCGGTTGCGGCTTGAGCTCTTCCAAAGCACCGGGGCGCCGACGGAAGTGATATTCGGTGAAAATACGCCGACGCAAACCACGCAGTTTGCTCGCCTTACAGGGCAGCCGCAGATTTATCTGCTTTCGCGTTATGTCGGAACCGAATGGCAACTTGCGTTGGATATGCTCAAGCGTGCGTGGCCGAGCGAAACTGCGGCGGCGCATGCCGCACTCCCGGCGGCTTTGTTTTTGCTTCCGGTATCGCTGGAATCGATCGGCGCCACCGAAATCGTCTCCGGAGGAAACCTTGTTCGCTTCGAACGCGATCCCGACGGGGTATGGTTTCACCACACAGGCCAGCACACCCATGCCATGGGCGGATACGTGCATAAGGCGGATCCCAAGTTTGCGCCGGCGATCGACGCAGAATTAAAAGCGCTGGAGCAGGCCAATATCGAGCGGATCATTGCGCTTCATCCGGATAAAGACAGTTTATCGCAATATGGGCTTGAGCACCCGCCGCTCATTCTCTTGCTTTATACGCCGGATTCTTCTCGCCCCGTCGCACGCGTCGAATTCGGCGCATTCACGGAAGATCACGCGCACCGCTATGTGCGGGTCGCGGAACAAGATGCGGTGGCAACCGTTGCCCCCGCAGAAGCCACCCCCCTCGCCAACCTTCTCCGAATTGCGGAGGTTTCGAAATGTTCTCTCGTCTCGCCTCTTTCGCCGCAAAGTGGACAGCGCCCCTGCTGATCGGAGCGGCGATCGCCGCGCTTTGGTGCCGCCCGCTGCAGGCGCATCAAATGAATCTCTCCAACGCTTTTATTACGCCCCACGCGGATGGTAGCGTGGATGTAACGGTGACGATGAAGGGCAGCGATGTCGACCGCGCCGCAGGTACCCATGTGTTCGATGCGCAAACCGGGCTGGTGCAACCCAATGCCCTCGCTGCGGCTGCTTCGCAGATTGCGGCTTATGTCACGACGCATGCGGTGATCCTGAACCAGGATGGCAGCCTCTGCCAGGCGGGGCCAAGCACGACCTCTCCGGATCAGGACGGGGTGGTGGTCCGCACGCGCTGGACGTGCAACGGCGCGAACCAGGAGCTGCACTATCGCTCCACAATTCTCACCGCGGTCTCGCCCAGCGCGCGGCAAGTGGTGCTGATCGGCGGCGAAAAGAACCCCGCGCAGGATTTGTTGGATTCCGAGCGCACGGAAATCGCCATTACCCATGCCCCCAAGGCAACGCTCCTCGAGGTGATCGGGCGGTATCTGACGGCCGGGATCGAACACATTTTTCTGGGCTACGACCATATTTGTTTCTTGCTTGCCATTATTATGTGGGCAGATCGGATCTGGCCGGTGGTGAAAATTGTCACTGCGTTCACCATCGCGCATTCAATTACGCTCTCGCTCGCGGCGCTGGAGATCGTGCGCATCCCAAGCAGCATTACCGAGCCTGCGATTGCTGCCTCGATCGTCTATGTGGCGGTGGAAAACTTCATCTCGCGAAAGGTCCAAACGCGCTGGCGCAATGCATTCGTCTTCGGCCTGATCCATGGTTTCGGTTTTGCCAGCGCTTTACAGGAATTTGGCCTGCCTAGGGGTGCGCTTGTGCCGGCGCTTGCCTCGTTTAACGTCGGGGTTGAAATCGGCCAGATCGGCATCGTCGCGATCGTGCTTCCGGTGCTGTTGGCACTGGACCATTTGTTTTCCCTGCGCCGGCCGGTCCCCCAATTGGCGGCGGCAGAAGTGGTTTATGCGGGATCGGCACGCCCGGTTCAGGTTGTTTATCCCAGTTCGGCGGTGATTGCCTTATTCGGTACCTATTGGTTCTTGGCGCGCACGGTGCTTGAGGGCGTGATCCCGAACTTTTAGGAACAGACGGGTTTCTTGGGCAGGGAATCCGCGCCCACGCATGAGGCGCGAAGCGCGCGGCGCAGTTCTTCCAACGTGGGCCAAACGCTGCCATCCAGATGGTCCAAGCGCGGATCCACGGCAACAAACCGGAATTTGTCATTATCTGTGACGGCGGCGCCGGCAAATTTTCCGCCGAGTTCGATCACCCATGACTGCTTCATCTGCAGGTATCCCTGATGTGAGGCGCGAGGAGCCAAAGCTCCTCTGCCTCTGCAATTTATGCTAGGAAAAATCGGTATTCAACCATATAGGCTAATTTTAATCGTATAAAAATAATTATACGAAATTCCATAGTGTGTTCTGCTCGGCACGCCGTTTCGGACCCACCGCGCAAGAGAAAGCGATAATTGGAGCGAGAAATCGGGCAGCGCTGACTTACTCGCCGGCGAGTTGCGCCGGAGCGAGCGGAGAAGCCAAGCCGAACAATAAGCTGACACGCGGCAGGCTGTGCACCGCGAGCACGGCATCGGCCAGTCGCGCCGTGCGTTCGGGCCCGAGAACGGCCTCCGTCAGGCTCTGGAACTTGCCGCGCAGCTCTTCTTCGGTCAGGAAATTCTCCGGCTCTCCTTTCGCAACCCGCACGAGCTCGGAAAATTCCCTGCCGCGCGCACGCACGGTGAGTTTTCCCGCCATATGGGTGGGGAAGAGGGCCTCTACCTCAGGATCATGCACGCATCGCGTTTTGGCCATCAGCGAACGCACCGTCGGGTCGTGCAGGAGCCGGTAACTGTTCCAGTTCATCTCCCCGGTTACCAATGCCGCGGCGATGACGAACGGCCCGCTGAACTGGCCGTCCACCACATTTTCCGGGGCAATTTTCTGCTCAAGCGGCTCGCCGATGAGCAACAGACCGGCCTGCGGAAGCCCAAGCGTTACCTGTTCGATCTCCTCCGGCATCAAGCCGTGCTTGGCACGCAGAGCAAGAGCGGCATCAATCCCCGCATGTCCGTAACGGCAGGAAGGATAGGGCTTGACCGCGGTCGCCATGAGTTCGAAGCGATTGCCCAAGTCCGCAACGGCCAAATCGGGTTCCGGTGCCGGGGCGTAGGCACGCAAAAAGCCATGCCGCCCTTCCAGCGCCTCGGCCGCTCCTTTGAACCCCGCATGCGCCAGCATAGCCGCGGAGAGCCCGGCCATGGCCGCCCAGCCCACCTGGAAGCGCTTCGTCCAGGCGCCGTTGGCGAGGAATTGCAGACTTCCGGCGCTTTGGCTGAGCGCAATGCCGAAGGCCGATTGCATGCCTTCCGGGGAAAGTTGCAGCACCCGCCCCGCGGCCGCGGCAGCGCCGAAAGCACCGCATGTGGCAGTCGGATGAAAGCCGCGATCATAATGGGCTTTGGCAGGAAGAGCGAGCGCGACGCGGCAGACCACCTCGTAGCCGGCCACGATGCCCGCAAGCAGATCCGCCCCGCTTGCCCCGGTGCTTTCGGCAGCCGCCAAGGCGGCGGGAATCACCGGCGCGCCGGGATGGAGGGAAGCCGCGGCGTGCGTGTCGTCGAAATCCAACGAATGCGCAAGCGCCCCGTTGAGAAGAGCCGCCCCGGCGGGGGTGTAGCGCGCCGCGTCTCCAAACACGCCGCACGTGCCGGCATTCAGGCCGAGCGCCCGCACCGCCGCCAGCAATGCCGGGGTGCTTTCGGCATCATGGCGCGCACGCACGATATTGCCGACCAAATCGAGCAAAAGCTGCGGCGCGCGGTGCAGCACGGGAACGGGAAGGCTTTGGAAACTCACTTTTGCCGAGAAAGTTGCAAGTTCGGCGGTGATACCCATGACGACGTCTCCCCCGTTTGTGGGCATTACATTGTTTTTTATTTTGGCGCAGCTCTTCGCGTAATAAAAGCCTATCGCCCAACGCCGGACGTTGTGGTTGACATGAGCCTATGGCAGACCAAGAGGCATGCTTTTCCGTCGCAGTCTTCTCTCCGCGTTGCCGATTTTTTCCGCAGGGCTCGCGCTGGCCGCCCGGTGGGGAAGAGCCGCCGAGATCAGCGCCGCGACCGGCACGAACCCCGGCTTCTCCGGCTTTCTCGCCGGCATTTGGGCAGAAGCGCGGCTTTCGGGGGTCTCGCCTGCCACCTTAAATCGGGCGCTTTCCGGCTTGCAGCCGAACCCGCGGGTGGTGGAGCTTGACCGCAGCCAGCCGGAATTCACTATTACCTGGCAGCGCTATCGCCGAACCCGCGTGAGCCCCGCGCGGATTGCCCGCGGGCAGGCGATGTTCCGCCGTTACCGGGAAGTGTTGGAGGCGGTGCAGGCCCGCTACGGGGTTGATCCGGGCGTCATTCTCGCCATTTGGGGGCTTGAATCGGATTACGGAGCCGATTCCGGCGGCTTTTCGGTCGTCGAAGCGCTGGCCACGCTTGCCTTTGAAGGGCGCCGCGCGGCGATGTTTCGGCGCGAGCTGATCGCGGCTCTTCAGATCGTCGATCACGGCGATGTCCCGCTGAATGAGATGCTTGGAAGCTGGGCCGGCGCAATGGGCCAGCCGCAGTTTATGCCTTCCGTCTATCAGCGCTATGCGGTGGATTTCACCGGCAAAGGGCGTCGCGATATTTGGAACGATACCGCCGATGTTTTGGCCTCGATCGCCAATTATCTGGCGCAATCGGGTTGGCAGCCCGGCCAACCTTGGGGGCTCGAGGTTCGCCCGCCCGCTGATGACAACGCCGAAACCCTGCTCGGGCGCAGCATGGAGGGCTCGGAATGGCGGCAGATCGGCTTTACGACGCCGGCGGGCGAGCCTGTGCCGGCGCTTTCCGCACCCCTCCGGCTGCTCTTGCCCGAGGGCGCCGCGGGCCAGGCATTCCTGGTTGGGCCGAACTTTAACGCGATTAGGGCTTATAATCCTTCCGATTTTTATGCTCTGGCGGTCGGGTTGCTGGCTGATCGCGTGGCGGCTTGAAGTCGATGCAATGAAGTCTATGAAAAAATGAAACACATGAGGCGCTCGCTTCCGCTCGCTTTCGTTTTGTTGCTGGCGTTTACGGGTTGCGCCCGTGCCGAGCAAGCGGCTGAGAACGCGTGGGAATCCATTGTCAGCTTTGTCGAGTGGCTTTTGCATCTGGAGCGCCCGAAGAAGCCGCCCGTGCCCCAACTGCACTACGTTGTGGGGGAGCCGTATGAGGCCGGGGGACATTGGTTTTACCCGCACGCAGAGTTCCATTACGATTCTACCGGCATTGCCGTGATCGCCGCCCGCAACCATCCGCCCCTGACGGCCGACGGCGAAGTCTATGACCCGAACGCCATGGCCATTGCGCACCAGACCTTGCAGTTGCCCGCGATCGGCAAGCTCACCAATTTGGAAAACGGGCGGAGCGTGATGGTGCGCATCAATGATCGCGGCCCGGCGCAGGTGTCGCGATTCGTGGAGGTGACGCCGCGGGTTGCAGCATTGCTGGGATTCGATGCCACCGGCCGCGCGCGGGTACGGTTGCAGTTGGACCAAGAGCTCTCGGAAGCCTTGGCGATGGAACTCCAGGGCAACGCCTCGGCCCCGGCAATTGCCACTGCCCCGCGCGAGCAGGTAGCGGAGGCAACGCTGGCGCCGCCGCCCGGTGTGGGAGCCGGCATGTCTTCTTCGCCGAACGCCGCGGCGAAGGCCAATCCCGCGACGCCGATGCCGGAGCGAAAGCTGCCGAAGGTGCCGCTCCGGCTGCCCGAAACCGTAACCCAAGGCACCGCGGTGCCCGGGTCTCTGTGGATTCTCGTCAATACATTCCACACGGCTTCGGCAGCAACGGCGCAACAGAACGCTCTTGCCGATTTCGGTGCCCGTGTGGTGCGCTCTTTGCGAAACGGCGAAGAAACCGATCAGGTGATGATCGGCCCCATCGGCTCCATTCCCGAAGCGGATGCGTTGCTGGAACGTGTGATTAAAGCGGGCGCGGTGGATGCCCGCATTGTTGTGGAACAGGAGTAGACACGTATGCTGAAGCGGCGAACGGCATTTCTCGGTGCGCTGACGATTTTGCCGGTGATGTTCGTTGCAGGCAGCCATGCGGCCGAGCGGCGGGTGCGCAAAGCGGCGCCCTCGCCTGCGGCGCCCCCGCCTGCGGCGGAGAATGCGGCCCCGAAGGCAAGCCCTGCGAACACCCCGCTCGGCCCGTTAGATATTCTTGCGAAATGGGCGGTGATCATAGATTATAACAGCGGCGCAACGCTTCTAGATAAAGACGCCGATGTGCCCATGGCGCCCTCGTCCATGACCAAGCTGATGACGATCTATCTTGTTTATACCGCGCTCAAGGCCGGGCGTTTGCAGCTTGATCAGGAATTGCCGGTCAGCGAGCGCGCATGGCGCACCGGCGGCTCGAAAATGTTTGTGCCCTACCCGGGGCGCGTGAAAGTGGAAGATCTTATCCGCGGTGTGGTTGTCGATTCCGGCAATGATGCTTGCGTCGTGCTCGCGGAAGGCATTGCCGGTTCGGAAGAAAATTTCGTTGAAATGATGAATCAAAAAGCCCACGAGCTTGGGCTCGCTCATACCAATTTCCGCAATTCCACGGGCCTGCCGGATGCCAATCATTATATGTCCGCCCGCGATATCGCATTGCTCGGCATGGCGCTGATCCGGAATTTTCCCGAGTATTACCATTACGATTCCGAGCGCGATTTCCGCTTCAACAATATCGAACAATACAACCGCAATCCGCTCGTGCAAAAAGGGCTTGCCGACGGATTGAAAACCGGGCACACGGAGGCGGGGGGCTATGGGCTTGTCGCCAGCGCCGACCGTGCCGGCCGGCGTATTATCCTTGTGTTAAACGGCCTTGCCACTATGCGCGAGCGGGCGCAGGAATCGGAGCGGCTACTGGAATGGGCTTTTCAAGAATTCGAGGATGTCACGCTCTTTACCGCTGCAGACGTCATCGACCGCGTGCCGGTTTGGCTGGGCACCGAACGTTCCGTGCCGCTTGTGGGCGGGCGTGATTTGGTTGTTACGATGCCACGGCAATGGCAACGCAAGGCCAAAGTGACGGTGGCATTCAACGCCCCGGTGTCGGCGCCGGTGGCCAAGGGCACGCAACTCGGCAAGCTCGTGGTTAGCGGCGACGGCGTTCCGGCGTTAGAGGCGCCGTTGTTTGCTGGCGCCGACGTGCCGAGGCTCGGCGTGACCGGCCGCGCCTGGGCCGTGCTCACCCATTACATCACCGGCAGTTAACGGCGTGCGCGGGCGTTTCATTACGTTTGAAGGCATCGAAGGCGCCGGTAAAAGCACGCAGGCGAAGGTGCTCGCCGAGGCGTTGCGGGCCTCAGGCGTCACTGTCTTGCTGACGCGCGAGCCGGGCGGCGCGCCGAATGCCGAGAAGCTGCGGGAAATTCTGCTCCATCCCGAGCAAGATTGGACACCGCTTGCCGAAACCCTGCTGCATTTTGCCGCGCGTGCCGAGCATATCGCCCGCACGATTTCCCCTGCCCTAGCGGCCGGAACGTGGGTGGTGTGCGATCGGTATTATGACTCCACCATGGCCTATCAAGGTTACGGCAAAGGCCTTTCACGCGCCGATATCCAAACGCTGAAGAAGTTGGTCGGCCTTGATCCGGATCTGACGCTTATTTTGGACGTGACGATTGAAACCGGGTTTTCCCGAATCAACGAACGGCATCAAAATCGGGATCATTACGAGCAACTAAGTGATGCGTTTTTCTTGCGCGTGCGCGAGGGTTTTCGTGAAATCGCCGCTTTGGAGCCTGCACGTTGTGTGCTGCTTTCGGCGGAAGCAACGCGCGAAGCGGTTGCGCAAGACGTGCGTGCCATCATCCGTGAACGGTTTGGCATGGCGTTATGAGCGAAATTTTGCAGCCGCGGGAAAACCCGCATCTGTTTGGGCATCCGGCCGCTGAATCGGAACTTTTGAAAGCAACCCGAAACGGCCGATTACACCATGCCTGGCTGCTCACCGGCCCGCACGGTATCGGCAAAGCTACGCTTGCATATCGTTTTGCCCGTTGGCTGCTTGCCGGAGCGAAGGGGGAGAGCCTCGCGCTTTCGCCGAATCATCCGACCTACCGCCGGGTTGCCGTCGGCACGCATGCGGATCTGCTGAGCATCGAGCGCGAGTGGGATCCGAAACGAAAGCGCCAGCGCGGCGAGATCCTTGTGGAAGATGTGCGTCGTATCGCGGATTTTCTGCGCTTGACCCCCGCCGAAGGCGGCTGGCGTGTGGTTGTGGTCGATGGCGCCGACGCGCTCAATCGCCACGCCGCCAATGCGCTTTTGAAAGTACTTGAAGAACCTCCGGGGCGAACGGTTCTGCTGTTGGTGGCCAATGCGGCGGGCCGGATTTTGCCGACGATCCGCAGTCGCTGCCGCCAATTGCGCCTCTCCCCGCTTCGGCAAGAAGATATGGAGCAAGCCCTTCTTGCGCTCTTGCCCGAACAGAGTGCCGAGGAACGCCGAAAACTTGCAAGCCTTGCCGAGGGCTCCCCGGGCCGTGCCGTTCTCTTGTTCGAAGGGCAAGGTCTGGAACTTGCCGATTTGGTCGATGAGGTTTTGGGCGATCTTCCCCGGCTTGATCTGGCGCGCGCCTATCGTGTCGCCGACGCGCTCGGCGCAGGAGAAAATGCCTTTCCGGTATTTATGCAGTTGCTGCGGGCACGGCTTGCCCGGCTGGTCCGCGAGGTCGCATCCGGGAAGGCAGAGGCGCAGGAAAGAGAGATTCTGGCCCCGCGCGCTCTTGATGATTGGGCAGAGGTGTGGCACGCCCTGGGCAGCCTTGCGGATGAGGCCGAGACGTTCCACCTCGACCAAAGACAGGCGATCGTGAACGGTTTGCAACTCCTGAGCGCGCGATGAGAAAGCGGTTTTACATCACAACGCCGATTTATTACGTGAACGCAGCGCCGCATATCGGCCATGCTTATACGTCCATCGCCGCCGATGTTCTGGCGCGTTGGAAACGGCTTGACGGATATGACGTGTTTTTTCTGACGGGAACCGACGAGCACGGCCAGAAAGTTGCGAAAGCGGCCCGTGACGAAGGATTGGAGCCGCAGGCATTCGTCGATCGGGTCTCGGCCGAGTTTCGCGCCATGGCGGCGCGTATGAACATCTCCAACGATGATTTCATCCGCACCACGGAGCCACGTCATTACGCGGCTTGCTCCGAGCTCTGGCGAAGACTGGTCGCAAACGGACACATCTACCTCGGCCATTACGAGGGGTGGTATGCCGTGCGTGATGAGGCGTTTTACGGCGAAGACGAGCTTGTTATCGGCCCTGACGGCACCAAGCTCGCGCCTTCCGGCGCGCCGGTCGAGTGGGTGCGGGAGCCTTCCTATTTTTTCCGCCTCTCCGCGTGGCAGAACAAATTGCTGGAATTTTATGAAAACAACCCGGATTTCATTGCCCCGCCGAGCCGGCGGAACGAGGTGTTGAGTTTTGTGCGTTCCGGCCTTTCGGATCTTTCTATAAGCCGCACCAGTTTCCGATGGGGCGTGCCGGTGCCCGGGGATGCCGATCATGTGATGTATGTCTGGCTCGATGCGCTGACCAATTACATCACGGCCGCGGGTTTTCCGAACGAAAATTCCGAGCGCTGGGCCTTCTGGCCGGCAGATGTGCACATCGTCGGCAAAGAAATCGTTCGCTTTCATGCGGTCTATTGGCCTGCCTTTCTCATGGCGGCGGGAATTGCTCCGCCCAAGCGCGTTTTCGGCCACGGATGGTGGACGGTTGAAGGGCAGAAAATGAGCAAGTCGCTCGGCAACGTAATCGACCCCTGCGCGCTGGCCGACACATACGGCGTGGATCCGGTTCGGTATTTTCTCTTGCGCGAAGTGCCGTTTGGAAATGACGGCGACTTCAGCTACCGGTCTTTGGTTAATCGGCTCAACCAAGAGCTTGCCAACGATCTCGGCAATCTTGCGCAGCGAAGCCTGATGTTGGTCGCGCGCGAGTGCGGCGGACAAAGGCCCGAAGCATCCGGCCTGACGGCGGATGACCTTTCGTTGAAAAATGCGGCGTATGCGTTGCCGGAGATTTTAAGAGACAAGCTCGACCGTCAGGCGCTGCACGAAGCGCTCGACGAAATCTGGAAAGTGATTCGCGCCGCCAATATCTACATCGATCGGCAAGCCCCATGGGTTTTGCGCAAAACCGATCCGAGACGGATGGCCACGGTTTTGCGCGTGTTGCTGGACAGTCTTCGCGTGATCGCAACCGTCTTGCAGCCGTTCATGCCTGCCAGCATGGCGCGGATGCTCGATCAACTCGGCGTGCCGCAAGACTTGCGCAACAACGCTTCTCTTGCGGTAGATTTGCCGAGCGGGGTTGCGCTTCCGGCACCGAGTGCCGTGTTCCCGCGTTTTGTCGAAAAAGCCACGTGAGCAGGCGATGTTGATCGATTCGCATTGCCATCTTGATTATTTTTCCGCCGAAGACCTGCCGAACATTCTTGCGCGCGCGCAAGCCGCCGGAGTGGGCGAGATGGTGAGTATCGGCACGCGTTGGGAACAAACGGATGCCCTGATCGCTTTGGCGGAGAGCCACCCGCATGTGTGGTGCGCCATCGGCGTGCACCCGCATCACGCGGCCGAGCGCCCGATTCCGAAAGCCGAGGCCATTGCCGCGCGCGCCGCGCATCCGAAGGTGATCGGGATCGGTGAATCCGGGCTTGATTATTTCTACGACCGCGCACCGCGCGCCGTGCAAGAGGAAAGTTTTCGCGAACATCTCCGTGCCGCGCGGCTTGCCGGCGTTCCGCTGATCGTTCACGCGCGCGATGCCGATGCCGATATCGCCCGCGTTCTGGAAGAGGAAGGGAAGAGCGGCGGCGCCTTCGATTTTTTGCTGCATTGCTTTAGCTCTTCGCGCGAGCTTGCGGAAAAGGCAATTGCGCTCGGCGGCTATATCAGTTTTTCGGGAATTATCACGTTCCCAAAATCGTCTGCTTTGCGCGCGCTGGCGCGGGATTTGCCGGTTGAGCGACTTTTGGTGGAAACCGATGCTCCCTACCTTGCCCCGGTCCCGCATCGGGGCAAGCGGAACGAGCCGGCCTTTGTGGTTCATACGGCGTCCGTATTGGCGGAATGCCTGGGGCTTACGCCGGAAGCTCTTGCCGAGCGTACCACGGCGAATTTTCGGCGGCTTTTTCGGAAGACAGCGGGAACGGGTTTGCAGAAGACATGCGAGTAATTGTGCTTGGCTGCGGCGGCTCGGCCGGAGTGCCGATGATCGGCGGACCTGACGGGCGCGGCGACTGGGGGATGTGCGATCCGAACGAACCCAAAAATCGCCGCAGCCGCGCCAGCATTGTCATCGAACACAACGGCAAACGCCTGCTTGTGGATACTTCTCCGGATTTGCGTAGCCAGCTCTTGGCCTGCGCCGTGCCGGGAATCGATGCGATCTGCTATACGCATGCGCATGCCGACCACATCACCGGCCTTGACGATGTGCGCATTTTGAATCGGATCGCCCGCCGTCCTTTGGAAGCCTTTTGCACCGCGACCACAATGGAGGAACTTCAAGAGCGGTTCGGCTACGCGTTTCGCCCTTGGGAAGGGGGAAATTTTTATCGGCCGACGCTGCTTCCGCGCGTGGTTTCTCCGGGCGAACGCGTCAGCATGGCGGATATGGATGTGGTGGTTTTTGAACAGGACCACGGCTTTTCCCGCACGCTTGGGCTGCGCATCGGCCCTTTTGCGTATTCCACCGATGTGATCCGGCTTGATGAGACCGCGTTTGCCGTTCTCGAAGGTGTCCATACCTGGCTTGTGGACTGTTTTCAGCGTCCGCCCCATCGCACCCACGCCAACCTTGAGCAAGTGCTGGAATGGGTCAAGCATCTGCGGCCGGTGCGAACCGTGCTGGTGCATATGGGGACCGATCTCGACTGGGCCTGGCTTTTGAACCACCTGCCGGCGGGGATCGAACCGGCTTTTGACGGCATGGTCTTGCATTTCGACGACGCATAAAAACGCCGCCCGAAAGGTCCAGGCCCGGTTGCCGTTCGACGATGTTAGAGCGGCACGCCGGCAAGCTGAATGGTGGTGCGGATCGTCTGCAGGGTCAGCACGCGGCTTACCCGCTCGGCTCCGGTCAAGCGCTCCGTGAGTTGGTTTTCGTGTTCCGTATCTCTTGCCACAAGGCGCAGCAGAAAATCCCCGCCGCCGCGAATCATGTGGCATTCGCGTACCTCCGGCCAAGCGGCCACCATACGCTCGAACTCGGCGAGCACGCTTTCTTTCTGGCTATCGAGGCCGACAATGGCAAAGAACGTCACCGGCCAGCCCAGAAGTTTGGCATCCGTGTCCGCATGATAGCCGCGGATGTAGCCGGCTTTTTCGAGTCTTCGTACGCGACGCAAGCAAGGGGGCGCCGAGATGCCTGCGCGGCGCGCCAATTCTACGTTTGTGATTCGGCCGTTCTCTTGAAGTTCGGCAAGAATTTTGCGATCGATTGCGTCAAGTTTTGGATTCTCTGCCGTGGCGGTGCTCATTGGCGCGCTCTTGGGTCTGGTGGTTTTGCGAAGGCTCTATGCTAGAATTGAAACAAAATTTCCTCAACCCCTTCTCCATTGGAACAGGAAACATCCCCCAACGCCACGGTTTATTTACAAAATTTTAATACGTAAAATTTCGGGTTGTTTCTCTTGCAACGTGACCGATATGCTTGTAGGTCAACCATAGATGCTGAGTTTTGCATGCCTCCTTCGTCTCCCATTCGTGTGCTGATTATCGGCGCCGGCCCCGCAGGTTACACGGCCGCCATCTATGCCGCGCGCGCGGGCTTGCAACCGGTGCTGATTACCGGACTGCAGCCGGGCGGGCAATTGACGATTACCACCGATGTCGAGAACTACCCGGGCTTTGCCGAGGTTATTCAGGGGCCTTGGCTGATGGAACAGATGGCGGCGCAGGCCGCGAAGATGGGCACGCGCATTGTGAACGATCTGATCGTTTCCGCGGATCTCTCCGTGCATCCGTTCCGCGCGCAAGGCGATTCCGGCGATGTTTACTTCGCGCAGGCGCTCATTATCGCTACCGGCGCCGAAGCGCGTTGGCTTGGCCTACCTTCCGAGCGGCGGCTGCGCGGCGCCGGCGTCTCGGCTTGCGCAACCTGCGATGGGTTTTTCTTCCGCGGCAAGCGGGTGGCCGTGGTGGGCGGCGGCAACACGGCAGTGGAAGAGGCGCTGTTTCTGACGCATCACGCCGAACACGTGACGCTGATCCATCGGCGTGACCGGCTGCGGGCGGAGCGCATTTTGCAAGACCGCTTGTTTGCCAATCCCAAGATTTCCGTGCTTTGGAACAAAGTGGTGGAGGAGATTCTCGGCGGCGGCCAGCCGGAAACTGTGCGCGGCGTGGTTTTGCGGGATACCCAAACCGGCGCGCTTTCCGAGCTCAACGTTGACGGAGTCTTCATCGCCATCGGCCATACGCCCAATACCGCGCTCTTCCGGGGCCAATTGGAAATGGACCAGGAGGGTTACATCCGCACCGAGCCGGGCAGCACACGTACTTCGGTGCCGGGCGTCTTTGCCGCAGGGGACGTGCAGGACAAGATCTATCGCCAGGCCGTGACGGCGGCGGGCAGCGGGTGTATGGCGGCGCTGGATGCCGAAAAATGGCTGGCGAGCCTGCCGGAAACGGCATCGGCGGCCGAATGATAACCATCAAAGGCCTGAGTGATTGCGAAGGCCGGGGAAAGCAAGGTTAGGTCTCATGGAGGCGAATCGAAAACTTGCGGGCGCGCAGGGCAGCGTTCTAACGATGGATTGGGACAAGCTTCGCGTCTTTCATGCTGTTGCCGAAGCGGGCAGCTTCACCCACGCGGGAGATACGCTGAACCTCAGCCAGTCGGCGGTCTCGCGGCAAATCTCGGCGCTGGAGGAAGCGCTGCAGGTGCCGCTTTTTCATCGCCATGCGCGCGGGCTTATTCTCACCGAGCAGGGAGAAGCCTTGTATCAAACCGTGCGCGAGGTCTTCGCAAAGCTGGCCATGACCGAGGCGCTGCTGACCGAAAGCAAGGAACGGCCCACGGGCCGGCTGAAGGTGACCACCACCGTGGGCTTCGGCTCGCATTGGCTGGCGCCGCGGCTGCACTCTTTTCTGGAGGCTTATCCGGAAATTTCCATCAGCCTCATTTTGGATGATGCCGATCTCGATCTGGCTATGCGGGAAGCCGATGTGGCCATTCGCATGCATGCGCCGCGACAGCCCGACCTGATTCAGCGCCATCTCTTGGCCATGCGTTGGCATGTGTGTGCGACGCCTTCTTATCTGGCCAAGCATGGCACGCCGCGCACGCCGGAGGATCTGGACCAGCACAAGCTGGTGCTGTTCGGCGATTATCGGCCCCCCGTTGCCGATATCAACTGGCTCGCCGAGGTTGGCAGGAAAGGCCCGCCACGCCGGGCGGTGCTGGAAGTGAACTCCATCCACGCGATGCTTCTTGCGATTCGGGCGGATGTCGGCATCGGCGCGTTGCCGGATTATTTAGTGAGAGAAACCGAGGGGTTGGTGCGGCTGTTGGAAGATGTTCCCACACCCAAGGTGGATGTCTATTTCGTCTATCCTGAAGAACTTCGGAATTCGAAGCGGGTTGCGGTCTTTCGGGATTTCCTGCTCGCGCGTCTGGCGGAAATGGCGTAGGCAGACGCACTTGGGCATCCGGCTCCCATCGCGTGCCGTTTGGAGCGGGTGAAGGGAATCGAACCCTCGACATACAGCTTGGGAAGCTGTCGTTCTTCCACTGAACTACACCCGCATGCACTTTCCTTCTCTTATAGAGAGACCGGGTTGACGATGCAATCCATTCGCGCCTAATACGGCGCTGGTGGATGTCTCCCCCCTCGTGATTTGTCTGGCCGGCTTGCGGCGAGGTAAAAGAAGCGCGCTAAAGAGGCTGCGGGATGGCCTTTCTTCGGAGCACGAAGAAACGCTGCCGGGCATCGACGGTCGGCCGCAAAGGATGAGACAAAGACCGATGCAGAACCCGCCTTCCCGCTATCGCCCCGCAACCCTCCTCGTTCATGGCGGCATTGAGCGCTCTCCGTATGGGGAGACGTCCGAGGCCTTATTCCTGACCTCCGGCTTTGTTTACGGCAGCGCCGAGGAAGCTGCGGCGACATTCGCCGGCACGCTGGAGCGCTACCAATATTCCCGTTTCGGAAACCCGACCGTCACCATGCTGGAAAAGCGGCTCGCTTTGCTCGAAGGCGCCGAGGCGTGCCGGGTGACCGCCTCGGGCATGGCCGCGGTGCACGCGGCGCTGTTTGCGCATTTGAAAGCGGGCGATCGGGTCGTTGCCTCCCGGGCTTTGTTCGGCGCCTGCCACTGGATTGTTTCCACGCTGCTGCCGCGCTTCGGGATCGCCACCGAATTTGTCGACGGCACAAAGCTTGAGCAATGGCAGGCAGCGCTGGCGCAACCGGCGGCCTTGGTGCTGCTGGAAAGCCCCTCCAACCCGATGCTTGAGATTATCGATATCAACGCAGTGGCCAAGTGGGCGCATGCAGCGGGCGCAATTTTGGTGGTGGACAACGTCTTTGCCACCCCATTGTTGCAGCGCCCGTTGGCGCTGGGCGCCGATGTGGTGGTTTATTCCTGCACCAAACATATCGACGGGCAAGGCCGCGTGCTGGGCGGAGCGGTGCTCGGCAGCCAGGCATGGATCAACGAAACCCTGCATCCCTACTTGCGCAACACGGGTCCCACCCTTTCGCCCTTTAACGCGTGGCTATTACTCAAAGGGGTGGAAACCTTGCCGCAGCGCTTGGCCGCGGCGCAGCAATCCGCTGCGCGCATTGCCGATTTCCTCGCCGAGCGTGCCGAGGTTGCGCGGGTTTGGTATCCTTTCCGCGCCGATCATCCGCAATCCGCGCTGGCGCGTGCGCAGATGAGCGGCGGGGGAACCTTGGTGAGTTTCGAGCTGCACGGCGGCAAAGAGGCCGCATTTCAATTCATGAACAATCTTCGCTTGATCGCGATTTCCAACAATCTCGGCGATGCAAAATCCCTCATTACGCATCCGGCGACCACAACCCATATGAAAATCGGCAGCGAAGAGCGTGCGCGCCTCGGGATCGGCGATGGCGTCGTGCGCCTTTCCGTCGGCCTTGAGGATACGGAAGACCTTATCTCCGATCTTGCCGAGGCTTTGGCCAGTATCAGGCATGCGAGCCATGACAAACGACTATAGCAAGACGACTCACAGTATTCGCGTGACGGTCCGGCCGTTCTTTCTGGAAGATCAGTCGCGGCCCGAGGAAAACCAATATGTCTGGGCCTATCAGGTGAAAATCGAAAATCTCGGCCGCGATACCGTGCAACTTCTTCGCCGTACTTGGCACATCACGGATGCAAACGGCCGCACCTTGCACGTGCACGGGGCAGGCGTGGTGGGCGAACAGCCGGTTCTGGAACCGGGAGAAAGTTTCGAATATACGTCCGGCACGCCGCTGGAAACCCCCTCGGGCTTCATGACGGGGCTTTACCATATGGTCGTTGTCGCTTCCGGCGAGGCGTTCGATGTTGCGATCCCCACCTTCAGTTTGGACAGCCCCTATCAAGGCGGGCGCGTGCACTGAGGGGCGCCTGCATCGTCACGAGAGACCAAGACTTCGTATGACATTTCTTGCGCCGTCGATGATATACTGCACGGCGAGCGCACTCAGCAGAATGCCGAGTATTCGCCCCATGACGTTAATGCCGGTGACCCCGAGCCACGCCATAAAGCGCGAAGCGAACAAAAACGCAACGAAGCCTATACCAAGAACGGCGAGCATGACGCCGATGACAATGAACTGAAGGCCGATATCCCCTCTCGCCTGCCCCATGAGAAGAATGACCGAGGTAATTGCCCCGGGCCCCGCGATCAGCGGAACTGCGAGAGGAAAGACGGCGACATCCGCGCGATCGATCGCCTCGTGCGTTTCGGCCTCGGTCACGGAACGAAGGCCGCTATGACGCACCAAAATCATATCCGTCGATAACAGCAGCAACAAAAGCCCGCCCGCCATTTCGAACGCCGGCATGGTGATGCCGAGAAAATAGAGCAGAAAGTCGCCGAAAAAGGCGAAGAAGATCAGCACGCCCCCGGCCAGCACGAATGCCCGCACCGTCGTTTTGCGACGGGTTTGCGGATCCTGCCGAGCGGTCAGCACGATGAAAAGCGGAAGAATCCCCACCGGGTCGATAATAACGAAAAACGTCACAAACGACTTGATTGCAAGGTCACGCATGGCGCCTTGCAGGTGTTGATCCCCCTCCCCGCACTATTCTTCGTCCTCGGGTCCCGATCTTCGGGTTCCCAATTTCTCACTTACCCGCTTGCGGCAACTTGGGTCTCGCGCGCGGGCGGCTCGCTCAATGCCGCTCGCATCGCATCGTCCACATCGTGCAGCCAGACGAATTCGACCTGCTTGCGCACATCTTCCGGCACGTCTTCCAGGTCTTTTTTGTTTCGCTCCGGCAGCAAGACGGTGTGAATACCGGCGCGGACGGCCGCCAGAACCTTTTCCTTAACGCCGCCGATAGGTAACACCAGGCCGCGCAGAGAGATTTCTCCCGTCATTGCGACGTCGTTGCGGACGTTTTTGCCGGTAAGCAAAGATGCCAAGGAAACGAACATGGTAATGCCCGCGCTCGGCCCATCTTTCGGAATCGCACCGGCCGGCACATGAATGTGGATATCGGATTTTTCGAAGACGGCAGGATCGATCCCGAGTTCCGTCGCGCGTGCTTTCACCAGGCTCAGCGCAGCCTGCGCGCTTTCTTTCATGACATCGCCCAAATGCCCGGTGAGGATAAGCCTGCCGTTTCCAGGAACCCGTGCCGCTTCCACAAACAAGATATCGCCGCCTGTCGGCGTCCAGGCAAGCCCCGTTGCCACGCCGGGTACGCTCGTGCGCGCGGCCACCTCGTTTTCGTAGCGGCTCGGACCCAAGATTTCGGCAAGATCCGCAACATCGATGCGGGCTTTCTCGATAACACCCTCCGCAATCCGCATCGCCACCCGTCGGCAAATCGCCCCGATCTCGCGCTCCAGATTGCGGCAGCCCGCTTCACGGGTGTAATTGCGGATTACACGGCGAAGCGCATCATCGGTGATGCTGCATTGCTCCGCCGTCAGCCCGTTTTCCCGAAGTTGCCGATTGATCAGATAGCGCTTGGCGATTTCCAGTTTTTCATCTTCCGTGTATCCGGGCAGGGAGAGAATTTCCATGCGATCCAAAAGCGGGGCGGGAATGCTATCTTGAACATTGGCCGTCGCGATAAACATCACCTGTGAAAGATCAAACGGCACGCCGAGATAATTGTCGCGGAAACTGCGGTTCTGCTCCGGGTCGAGCACTTCCAACAAAGCCGAGGACGGATCTCCGTGAAAACCCACCCCAAGCTTGTCGATTTCATCAAGCATCAACACCGGGTTTCTTGTGCCTGCCTTGCGAATTGCCTGAATAATATTGCCCGGCAGCGCGCCGATATAGGTGCGCCGATGGCCGCGGATCTCCGCCTCGTCATGCAGCCCGCCCAGGCTGATACGGGCGAACTGTCTGCCGGTCGCGCGCGCAATGCTCTGTCCCAATGAGGTTTTGCCGACTCCCGGAGGCCCGACGAAACAAAGAATCGGCCCTTTTCCCGAGGGGTTGAGCTTGCGGACCGCCAGATATTCCAAAATGCGCTGTTTGACCTTGGCAAGATCGTAATGATCTTCGTCAAGGATGCGGCGTGCCTCGGCAATGTCGATGCGTTCCTCGCTGAGTTTTGCCCAAGGCAATTCCGCCAGCCAATCGAGATACGTGCGCAGCATGGCGTATTCTGCCGCACCCTCCGGCATCCGCTCCAGCCGCCGAAGCTCCTTGCGGCTATGCTCCAGAACATCTTCCGGCATACCGGCACGCTCGATCGCTTCGCGCAGCTCCTCGAACTCCGCGGAACGTTCCTCGCCGCCGCCGAGTTCTTTTTGAATCTGCCGCAACTGTTCGCGAAGGATATGCTCACGCTGTTGAGCGCTGAGCGACTCTTGGGTTTTCTCACCGATTTCTTTGGATATTCGCAAAACCTGCAGTCTTTGCTCCAAGACGGCAAGCACTTGGTCCAGACGCTGTTTCACATCCAGCGTCTCGAGAAGCTTTTGCTTCTCATCGGGGCGAATATCGAGCAGGCTGCTGATGAAATCGGCAAGCGCGGTGGGCGAGGTGATGGTCTCGAGGCCACCGGCAATTTCCGGCGGTACGTTCGGCATCAGCTGAATGGCTTCCTGCATGCGTGTGCGCAGCAGGTGCATGCGCGCTTCGATATCGGGCGTCAGAACAACGGCCTCGGCAAGCTCCTCGACGTCTCCCATCAAAAAGGGAAAGCCCGGGATCAACCTTTTCAAACGAAACCGCCGGAGACCGCGAAGGATCAGATTATGCGAGCCATCGGGCGCGGTGATAAAGCGAAGGATCTCGGCAACCGTTCCGACGCGATACAAATCATTTTCGGTCGGCTTGTCGATTGCGGGATCCGTCTGCAGGAGAACGCCCACCGGCTTTTCCCTGCGAATCGCCTCTTGCGCGGCGGCGCGCGATTCGGGCCTTCCCACCGAAAGAGGCATCACCGTTCCGGGAAACAGCACCAAGTTCCGGACGGGAATAAGAATAAGACCGCCTTCAGAAAATTGCGCGACGGATGATTCTCTTTCGATACCTGGAGATCTTTCTTCCATATGTGTGTCTCTGGGTTGCTTAATACCGTTTGGCCAATCTCAAAATCAGGCAACCGTTTTCGATTCCCCGTTCCTTCAGCGCCATATGCGGCGAAGGCATTCGCAAACGCCGCAAAAATCGGCCGTGCGGGATCTCCATTCGGTGCACATAGGCGCCGTTGGGCAGATCCGGCAAAGACCGGCGCCCGAAAATCGTCAAGACGTCGCCGTTGAGTTCCGCTCTGATATCGGCCGGCGCCACTCCCGGCAAAGCGACGATGATGAGCAGATCCTCGTCGCTTTCAAACACATCCACCGGCGGCGCCCAGCCGATTTCAACCTCATCCTCGTGCAGGGGCTGAAAGAAGCTGCGATGCAGACGTTCCGCCCGCTCAATAAAGCTGCATGCTTCGGTCCAAAACCACGCGTCTAATTTGTTTCGTGTCATGGAAATGTTCTGATCCTTTGCTTCAGCGGCGAAGTTCAAAACCCACCGACCGGCAGGCAGAAGACGAATGCTGCAGCGTATTGTTCTGTCCTATCATACGGTATGGTGCAAGATCCATGCTTCCAAACTCGGTCCGTTCATTGCTCCGACGGTTTGTGCAGCGACTCTTCCGCGCTTGAAAAGCATAACGGTCGGAATGCTGCGGATCTGAAACTGGGCGGCAAGAGCAGGTTCTTCTTCGGTATTCACCTTAAGAAATCGTACCATCGGCTCCAACTTTGCTGCCGCGCGTTCATAAGCCGGTGCCATGGCTCGGCACGGCCCGCACCAAGGGGCCCAGAAATCCACCACCACCGGAATATCGTTGCGCTCGATATGGGTTGCGAAGGTCTGGGCGGAGACCGCAACAGGCTTTCCTTCAAACAAGGCTCTGTGACAGTTTCCGCATTTTGCATCCTTCGCCGAGCGGCTCTTGGGCACGCGATTCACCGCTGCGCAATGGGGGCAAACAATATGCTGAAACTCCTCGCTCACCGTTTATTCTCCTTTGCCGGAGGGGTATGCATAACACGCGGCGGAGGAGTAAAGTTTGTCATAGATCATGCCAGAGCTCTTGCCGAAGTGCACACGGTTTTCCGCGACGAGGAATAATCAGCGCCCGGATGCCTGCTGCGCCTTCGGCAAGCATACCACAAAGCGCGCCCCCAGCACACGGCCCGAGGCGTCGCGGCGGTTTTCCGCGGAAATCGTGCCTCGCAACGCCACCACGATCTGGCGGCTGATGGAAAGGCCAAGCCCGGAATGCTGGCCGAAGCGCTCGCTTTCCGGGCGTTCCGAATAAAACCGCTCAAAGACGCGCTCGCGCTGCGCCTCGGGAATGCCGGGGCCTTCGTCATCAACGGTGATTTCGATCATATTGCCCTTCTCTGCCGCCGCCAGCGTAATCCGGCCGTTCGGCGGGCTGAACGAGCGGGCGTTGCTGATCAAGTTCCGCAAGACCTGCACCACACGATCGGCCACGCCTTGCACCACCAGCGGGCCCGGCGGCACTTCCACGACCAGACGGGGGTCGCCCTCGTTGCGCGTGGCCTCGTCGATCTCGGCCAAAGTGGTCAAAATGGGAACGATATCAAGAGGTTCGGTCGGCGTGCGCGAAAGTTCGGCATCAATCCGGCTGGCATCGCTGATATCGCTGATCAGCCGATCCAGCCGCTGCACGTCCTCGGTGATAATATTCAGCAACCGACGCTGCCGTTGCGGCTCGTCCACGCGGCGCAAAGTCTCAATCGCGCTGCGGATGGAGGAAAGCGGGTTCTTGATCTCGTGCGCCACATCCGCGGCGAAGCGTTCGATCGCGTCCATGCGCGCCCAGAGCGCCGCGGCGCTATCGGCCAATGCATGGGCGAGCTCGCCGATTTCATCCCGCCGCGCCAGCAGCGTCTCCGGCACCGCGCCGGCCCGGCCGTGCCCCTCGCGCATCCTTTCCGCGGCCTCGGCAAGCCGCAAAATCGGGCGCGCGATGGTGAGCGAGAGATACCACGACATAATCACCGTCAGCCCGAGTGCGAGCCCGAATAAGGCCAGTATGGAAACCCGCACGGCAGAGAGGCTGGCATCCACTTCCCGCGCCTCGCGGGTGAGCAGAATAATCCCGACTGTCACCTTGTCTCGGATCACCGGCTCCGCCACCGTCACCAAGAGCCGATTGTGCACCGTGCGCCGGATATAGGGGGGCATTTCCCGGCTTTGGTTGGAACTGTCCATGCGCAGTTCCTCCTTCACGTCCGGTTGCCAATCCAGCCCCCCGGCATTCGGGCTCATTTGCAGCATCTGCCCGGTGCTGGTCGAAGTCAGGCGCGAGAGAACGCGATCGTAAAACCACCCCACCGCGTCGACCAACCAATTGCGGTTTGGGGGTGGGGAGGAATCGCTCGCCACCCCTTCCGCGCCCGGTTCCGTCGCGCGGCTCTCGGCAATCAAGGTGCCATCCGGAGCATAAAGCTTGGCTTGCGCATTCGGCGTGGGTTCGGTGAGCCGTCGCAGAAGGGGGCGTGCAAGCTCGGTCACCAAGACTAGGTGTTGCGGGTTTTCCGCATGCACCGCCGCCTGGCCCAATGCGCCGGCGTAGATTTTCGCCTCTTCCCGAAGCGTGGAGACTTCGGCTTCCAAGAGCCCGTTTTGGTATTGGTCCAAATAGAGCAACGCCACCACCAGCAAGGCCAGCGGCAGGGCATTCACCAGCAGAATGCGCCGCAGCAACGGCGAAACCCAGCGCTCGCGACCCACCCCCCAGCTACGGAAAAAGAGGCCGCGCTTTTTTGGGAAACGTTCCCCCCCGACGGCGATGGCCGAAGAGGAATCAGCCGTCCTTGTAGCGGTAGCCGATGCCATAGAGTGTCTCGATCTGGTTGAAATTCTCGTCGATCGCGCGGAACTTTTTGCGGATGCGCTTGACGTGGCTATCCACCGTGCGGTCGTCCACATAGGTGGTCTCGCCGTAAGCGGCATCGATCAGTTGATCGCGGGATTTGACCATGCCCGGACGCAGCGCCAGCGCCTTGACCAGCAGAAACTCGGTCACGGTGAGATCGATATCGCGCCCTTTCCAGGTGCATTGATGCTTATTTTCGTCGAGCACCAAGTCACCCCGGACGATCACCCCGCTTGCGGCTCCGGCCCCCGTGCCGGCGCGGCTTGCCTCATTGCGGCGCAACAATGCGCGAATCCGCTCCAGCAGCAAGCGCTGGCTGAAGGGCTTCGTGATATAGTCATCGGCGCCGAGCCGAAGGCCCATCAGCTCGTCCACTTCCTCGTCTTTGCTGGTCAGGAAAATCACCGGCACGCTCGAGCGCGCGCGCAGCCGCTGCAGCAATTCCATACCATCCATGCGGGGCATTTTGATATCGAGCACCGCCAAATCCACCGGCCGCGCGAGCAGCCCTTGGAGTGCGCTCTCCCCGTCGGTGTAGGTGCGCACTTGGTAGCCTTCCTGCTCCAATGTCATGCTGACCGAGGTGAGGATATTCCGGTCGTCGTCAACAAGTGCGATGGTTTGTTTCATGGGTTTTTGGTCCTGTCCCCCTGCTTTCCGAGGCTGCTCTGCCATGCAAATATGGCGAGAATGAAACCGGGGTGAACAAAATATGGCAACGACGCAGGCAAAAGACATCCCTGTTCACTGGAAGGCGCGCCGTCTTTTGCGCGGTGCGCGCGCGGCAAGCCTTGCGACGGTGAAGGACGGCAAGCCGCACGCTGCCCTGGTTACCTACGCGGCAAGCGGGGATCTTTCGTTGTTGCTGCTGCTCTCGCGGCTTTCGGAGCATACGCGCCATTTGCTGGAGAATCCGAACTGCGCCTTGCTGGTGGTGGGGCAGCCGGCGGAGATCAATCCGCAGACGGCGCCGCGGATCAGCGTTGCCGCAGAGGCCGAAATGGTTGCGGATGATGGGCTTAAAGCACGATTTTTGGCGATCCACCCCTACGCCGCGCTCTATGCGGATTTCGCCGATTTCTCGCTCTGGCGCCTTCACCCCACGGAGGCCCTTTGGGTCGGCGGGTTTGGGCAAGCGCGTCGGCTTCGCGCCAAAGACCTGATGCCGGAACCGGAGCTTGCGGCGCGCCTGGCGGCCGCAGAGGCGGAGATTTTGGCGCATATGAATGACGGCCATGCCGATGCCCTTGCCCGCATTGCCGAGGCAGCGGGTGCCTCGCCCGGAGCCTGGCAGATGGTCGGCGTTGATGTGGATGGGTGCGATCTGATGGCCGGCGAGCAGTTTTGCCGCATTCACTGGACCGGCGCCGTGGCAACGCCGGACGATATCCGCTCCGAGCTCATCCGCCTTGCCGAAGCCGCGCCGGCGCGCAAGAACGAAGGCGCCGCAACCACCTCCCCAACAAAGGATGCATAAAGGAAGCAACGCATGGACCAATCACCGATCAGCCGGTTTCCGGTGCCCGCGCTGGAGACGCTGCCCGAAGACATTCGCGCACGGATTCTCGCCGTGCAGGAGAAATCGGGGTTCATTCCGAACGTCTTTCTGGCGCTCGCGTATCGGCCCGACGAATTTCGCGCCTTCTTTGCTTACCACGATGCGCTGATGGACAAACCGGGCGGCCTTTCCAAAGCGGAGCGCGAGATGATCGTGGTTGCGACATCGAGCGCCAATCAGTGCGAATACTGCATTATTGCGCACGGTGCGATTCTCCGCGTGCGCGCCAAGAGCAAGATCATTGCGGACCAAATCACCGCCAATTATCGGCGCGCCGATATTACGCCAAGGCAACGCGCGATGCTCGATTATGCGTTAAAAGTGGCTTTGCAGGCTTATGCCATTACCGATGAAGACCATGCGCGGCTCAGGGAATTCGGGTTTAGCACGGATGATATTTGGGATATCGGCGCCATCGCCGCGTTCTTTGCCATGTCCAACCGCCTTGCCGGCGCTATGGCCCTCCGCCCGAACGAGGAATTCTACGCACTCGGCCGGTAGAACATTTCACGATGTAACGAAAGCCTGCCCGGCCTTGGCGAAAGAGTTTCGCCAAGCGTTGGGTTTGGCGGCTTAGCCGTTATTGCCGCAGGCGCCGGGAAGATAATCAACGGGAGGGGCCAAGTATTCTTTTTTATTCCGGCTCGAGGCCCCGGCTCTCGCGAACCGCAAAGTCCAGCTGTATTCGGTAACGGTGCGCACCGGCTGATCCGAGGCCCCGCTGGGAAGCCTTGGGCGCTTTGCGGACTTACAGGCCGGATACTGGGAAGTTTCAAATTCACTGGCGGAGAGGGTGGGATTCGAACCCACGGTACCCCTTACGGAGTACAACGGTTTTCGAGACCGTCACCTTCAGCCACTCGGTCACCTCTCCGCAGCCTGCGCTCCTTTAGCGCCGCCTCTCCGCCTTGCCAATGCGGATTGTCGCCGCCCCGGCAGCCGGCAGGCCCGCCCAGGGTTCGCCTATGCCCTACTCATCTCGCGCAGCTTGAAGCGTTGAATTTTCCCCGTCGCGGTTTTGGGAAGGCTCTCCACAATTTCAATCCAGCGCGGATATTTCCACACCCCAATGCGTTCTTTGACGTAGTCTTTCAAAGCATCCGCAAGTTCGCGCGGATCCTGCTCCCGGCCCGCCTCCGTCAGCACAACAAACGCTTTCGGCTTGATCAGCCCCTCCTCATCCGCCATGCCAACCACCGCGGCCTCCAGCACGGCCGGATGCGAGACCAGCGCCGCTTCCACCTCGAACGGAGAGACCCAAATGCCGCTGACCTTCATCATATCGTCGGAGCGGCCGCGATAATGATAATACCCCTCGGCATCGCGCACAAACGTATCGCCCGTGGCGACCCATTCGCCGCGGAATGTCTGACGCGTTTTGCTAAGCTGCAGCCAGTAGCCTTCCGCCGCCGAGGGGCCTTGCACCAGCAGCTCGCCCTCGGTGCCGTCCGGCACCTCGTTGCCGAATTCATCGACAATTTTGGCACGATATCCGGGCACGAGCTTGCCGGTGGTGCCGTAGCGGACATCATCGGGCCGGTTGCTGATGAAGATATGCAGCATTTCCGTGGAGCCGATTCCATCCAGAATATCCACCCCGACAATTTCGCGCCAACGCCGCCCCACCGCTTCGGGTAAGGCCTCGCCCGCCGAGTTACAGCGGCGCAGCCGGGCCGAGCCGGCACCGGGCCCAATCTCGGGATGCGCCAGCAAGGCCGCATACAGGGTGGGCACGCCGCTGAAGATGCTCGGCTGGAAGCGGCGCATGCAATCCAGCACCGCGTGCGGGCTCGGGCGTTCCGATAACAAAACGGTTTGCGCGCCGACCGCCATGGGGAATGTCATGGCATTGCCGAGCCCGTAGGCAAAAAAGAGTTTCGCCGCCGAAAAAACCACGTCTTCCGCGGTAATGCCGAGCACCTGCAGCCCGTAGGTCTCGGCGGTGGCGCGCAAATTGCCGTGCACGTGCTTCACCCCTTTCGGCATGCCCGTGGAGCCGGAGGAATACAGCCAAAACGCCACTTCATCCTCCACGACGCGAACGGGGGCGAAATCTGGGCTGCCGCCGTCGAGAAATTCCTGCCAACTCAGCACTCGGGGAGTGGTGATCTTGTTTTCTTCCACCGAGCGGGGCGGGCTGCCGTCGGGCGCCAGCACCACAATGAAGCGAAGCTCGGTCAATTCCGGCAACAAGGGCAAAAGCGGTGTGAGCAGAGGTTCGGAGACAAATAGCGCCTCAGCCCGTGCATCGGCAAGAATATAGCCGATTTGTTCCACCGGCAGCCAGGTATTGATAGGAACCGGAACAATGCCGGCGCGCATGGCGCCCCAAAAGATGCTCGGAAAATCGACGGTATCCAGCAGCAAAAGGCCCACCCGGCGCTCGCGGCCCACGCCGCTTCGGCGCAATGCGCTGCCAACCAGGCTGGTTTCCTTCGCAAGCTCGCCGTAGCTGTGTTGGCGCCAGAAATCGACGAACGCAACGCGGTTCTCTCGGCCGAGTTCCAAGTGCCGATCTACGAAAAAGCAAACCGCGTTGCCTTGCGGGTTCATGTGTGCAGCTCCTTGGTTTTGTAATCCATGGACTCGGCCTTCCGCGCGGGGTTTTCGGGCGCAAACCCGGAACGCCGATTATTGCGCATTCCAAATATTTCGAACGGCATATTTTCGGGCATCTCCCCCTCAAGCCGCCTGTTCTAATGTCGGCGCGATATCTTGCAAGGTGACGCGCCGGAGATCGCGTTGATAGGTTTTATCATCAAACGGCCGCGCCCGATGCATGGTGCAGCGATTGTCCCACATCACCAGGTCATGCCGCGCCCAGACATGCCGATAGACGAATTCCCGTTGCGTGGCGTGTTCCGTCAAATCGCGGATCAGCGCCAGCGCCTCCGGCACGGGCCAGCCGCGGATCGCCCCGATATGCGAGGAAAGATAAAGCGAGAGCCGCCCCGAGCCCGGATGCCGCCGCACCAAACGTTGCGGAACGGGAGCGAATTGGCGGCGTTCTTCATCGGTGAAGTCGGTAAAGCCGAGCTGGCCGCGCGAGTAAAGCAGCGAGTGCTCGCAAACGAGATCCCGAATTTCCGCCTTGGTTTTTTCATCCAGCGCATCCCAGGCCGCGCGCATATCGGCAAATTCCGTCTCCCCGCCTTCGGGCGGCACCACGCGCGCGTGCAGAATGGAATACATCGCGGGGGTTTTCTTGAAGCTGGAATCGCTGTGCCAAAGCCGATTGCCGAGGTTGAACAGGCGGCGCCGGTCTTCGGCCCCGAGGATACTGCCGTCGACATCGAGGTTGGAGATATCGACCAG
>JAIMBF010000028.1 GCA_023511585.1 Terriglobia bacterium | reverse complement strand
GGATACCGCACTCGCCGCCGAGCAGGCTTATTTGTCGAAGCACGGGTCGGAATTGGGCGAGCCTGCGAAGAAACCTGCCTGTTTCTTGTCGTGCCATTTCCCTTCGGCGAGACCGTGGCCTCTCCCGGAAACCGCTCTGCCGGAGCAGCGCATGCGCGAGAAGCGTCATCATGTACCCCGATGGCCGGGACCACGCGATGGCCGAAGGAGGCGGCGGAAAGTTCCTGAAAGGCTTGCGCGTCACGAGCAAAATGCATGTTGTAAAACGGATCATTATCCAGCAGCGGCCCCCAACGCTGGCGCATGGTTTCTTGCTCGAAGACAAACCGGCCAAAACGGCCGGAAACCATATCATCGCCGCGGCTGAGCGACTCATGATGCTCGGCAATCACCGCAGGCGTATAAATAACGCGATAGCCTGCCTGACGCAGCTTCAGGCAAAAATCCACGTCGTTATAGGCCACCGCAAGATCCACCTCGTCAAGTCCGCCGACTTTTCGAAATGCCTCTGCGCGGCAGAGCATCAACGCCGCGGTTACAGCGGAAAGTTCCTGCGCGCAAATCCCCCGCCCCATATAATGCGGATCATCCGCCGGCCGGCCGCGATAGGCATGATCGGCAACGCCGCCAACGCCCAAAATAACCCCACCATGTTGCACGGAGCGGTCCGGATAAACCAGCTTGACGCCAACCGCGCCGACGCGTTCATCCGCCAGCGCTTCGTCAACCATTTTTCGTAGCCAATCCCGTTGCTCCACAAATACGTCATTGTTCATAAATACAAAGAATTCCGCATCGCTCTCCGCACAAGCCAAATTATTCAGTTGCGAAAAATTAAACGGCGCTTCCACGCGAAGCACGCGAACACCGCGAAGTTTTTCGGCCGCCTTGCAGAATTCCGCCGCTTCCGCGCTGACGGACCAGTTATCAACCAATACGATCTCCCAATTGCGCCACGCCGTAACCTTACGCAATCGCTCGAGGCAAGCCCGCGTGACTTCAATTTGTTCTCTAAAAGGAATAATCACGCGCACTTTGGGCTCATGCGAAAACCCCCAAGTAACCTGATACGTCGTTACCCCCAACATGGGCGAAACCTGCGCCCGGATACCGCGCCGCTGTAAGTGGTCCGTGATCGCGGCCGCCCCTGCCGCAACCGCATAGGATTTGGCATCGATCCGTTCGGCGGTGGAACCGGGCGTTTTTCGCCAATGATAGAGAATCTCCCGCACGTGGCAGATTTCGCTTTCGGCGAGAATCTCCGAAAGCCGGAGCACCAAATCATGGTCCTGCGCGCCGTCGTATTTGCTGCGCAGCAATCCGGCTTTCTCCAGCGTTTTTGCCTCCACCATCAGCAAATGACACACATAGTTCTGCGCCAGCAGCAGCCGATAGTTCCAATCCGGCTTCAGGTTCGGTTCGGAGAAATTTCCTCCGTCTTCGATTTTATCCTCATCCGAGTAAAGCATCTTCGCACCGGTCTGCCCGGCAGCGGCGATCATCAATTCCAACGCACACGGTTCCAGAAGATCGTCGTGATCAAAGAAGGCAATCCATTCGCCGCGTGCGGCTTTGATCCCCTCGTTGGTCGCCCCACTGATGCCGAGATTCTTCTTCAGCGAAATCGCGCGAATGCGGCGGTCACGTTGGCAAAATTCCGCAATACACGCGGAAAGTTCCTGGCGGTTGCTGTGATCGTCGATCACCAGCAGCTCCCAGTTTCGGTATGTCTGTTTGATAACGGACTCGATGGCTTCTCGAAAATACCGCAAATCCGGCCGATAGGTCGGGCAGATAACGCTTACCAACGGGCCATCGCCTGCATTCGTTCCGAACGTCTTGACACGATTTTTTTCTAATGTGCGGAAATACTCGCGGGCCCAGGCATCATAATGAGAAGAAAGATCATACGGTGTGGTAGAAAGAAGCGAGCGCAGCTCTTTCTTCAGTTCCCATAATTGGGTGCTTAACGTCTCCACTGCGCCCTGCAAGCGCGCAAGCTTCGTGGTGATCGCACGAGAAGGGTACTCAACGGTAAGAGGGCTGTTCTTCAGCTCTTTGCCTTCCGGCGCCACATGAAACCGCAGCTCATATTCGCCGCCGTCGCGAAAGCGGGCAGGAGGCAGAAAGATAAATCCGCATTGCGCCGGCCCGTTTGCAGCGCGCGCGACATCGGGCCGAAAACGATCTGCCTTGACGCGGCCGATTTCTTGGCCCTCATAACTCACAACAATGTCAAGCCCGCCAATGCGGGCATTGCTCACCGGGTCGGTACGCAGTGCCCAGCCGCAAATCGCGCCCTGGACCAGGCCATCCACGACTCCCTCGATCAGGCTCGGCGGCTCTAGTTGAAACCAGATCGCACCATCCCTGATATCGAGCTCGGGGCTAGGCTCTAGAAATGCTCCGGAAGATAGGCGAACCGCGAGCCGATGGTGTTTTCCATCAAAAAATTTCGGAGGAATGTCGTATGCAAACCCGGCATTATCTGCGGGGAGACCGGCGGCGGCGAGATCCATCCGCCTGAGCGAACAGTGTATGTTCGCAACGGGTTCGTCATCGATGAAGATGAAAAGACTTGCCGGAGCGTTGCCCTGAGAAAGATCGACGGCCCAACCTACAACCACGCCCTGTTGTATTTTATCGATATAGCCGAATGCGCGGCGCTGCTCGGGCAATTGCGCGAGCAGCTCGGAAATCAAAGACCGATTCACATGTCCGCTCATTCCTATCTCTTTTTCATTGTCTTGAGGTTGCTTTTCGTCTTGCGGTTGTTTTCTTCGCGCTGAAGAAACCTACCTGTTCTTGGCCTCAAAAGGAAGCCACACACGCGTTTTTGTTGCCCGCACGCACGAATTGCCCTAATATTGCGGATAGACACAACGAACAAAGGCATGGCCGTCCATGTCCGCTCGCTCTCCTTTGACAATGGCTGCATGCGCCGCCGTCTTTGCCCTTTCTGCCTGCCAGACCCAAGAGCAGACCGGCGGCTTGGTGGGCGCGGGCGGCGGCGCGCTGCTCGGCGGTTTGGTGGGTGGTGCCATCGGCCACAACGCCGCGGGCGCGGTGATCGGCACCTCGATCGGCGCGTTGGGCGGCTATTTTATCGGCTCCGCGCTGGGCCGCGCGCTGGATGAGCGCGATCGCGCGCGGGCGCAGCTCGCCACGCAACAAGTGCTGGCACAACCGATGCCGCCGCCGGCCCCGCCTCCAAGCGGCGGCGCCTACGGCTATCATCCCGAGCCCCAACCCGCGGCCGCTCCGCCGACCGCAACTTGGTCTTCGGATCACAACCCCGGCGTCTACGGCAGCGCCACGGTTGTGCGCGCCCAGCAGACGCCAAGCGGAGAATGTCGCACGGTGCGCGAAGTGGCCTATATCAGCGGCCAGGAGGTGACCCAAAACACCACCTATTGCCGCGGTCCTAGCGGGCAATGGATCGCACAACGCTAAAGCGCCTCGGCGCGGCGGCGATCGTTGTTCTGGCGGTGCTGTTTGTCTCGGCGGGTGGTGCGTCTGCGCAACCGAAGGGGCCAAATGAGGCAAGCCCCCTCGGCATTCTTCCCCGGGATGATGCCGATATCGGTGCTTCGCAGCCCACGCCCGCGCAGCTCTGTCGTGCCGGCAAGCGGTTCTTCTGCAGCAACCTCACATTCTCGGTTGCCCAAGGCCCGCGCAACCACCGGACATTGGTGGTGCAAGGCCAGATCGGTGAAGGCGATTACCAACGGTTCCGCCAAGCGCTCGCCGAAGCCGGCCCAATCGACGACATTGTGTTGAACTCTCCCGGCGGCTATCTGGACGAAGGCTTGGCGATCGGCCGGTTCATCCGCGGCCGCCGCCTTACCACGCGCATTCCCAACGGATTCCTCTGCATCAGCGCGTGCAACTTTATCTTCATGGGCGGGGTCGTGCGTTATGTCGACCCCGGCGGCAAATTCGCCGCGCATATGTTTACCGCCTCCGGCTCGAAAACTTTCGTGCAAGACGTGCTGGCGGAAGCGCAGACGCGCGGCCTGGAAGCCACGATCCGCGATATTGAGCAGGAAAGCGCCGAGACGGCAGCCAAGGTCGCCCGCTTTTTGGTGGAAATGTCCGTCTCTCTTCGCTTCTTGACCGAATTCGCCGCCATCCCGAACGACCATCCCCGCGTGCTGAGCATCGATGAGCTCCGCGAATACAATATCGTCAATACGGACTAGGCCCGGATCGGTTTCCCGCAGAAATCAGCTGCCCGGAGAATTGGGGCGCGGAGCTTCCGCAGAGGATGCCGCCGGCTGCGGCGAAGCGGCCGGGTTTGGTGCGCCCGAAGACGGTTCGGAAGAGGCGGATGCGCCGGATGCGGCGGCGGACGGCGCGGGTGCCGCAGGCGGTGCGGTGTTCTCTGTCGGCGTCAGCGGTGTCGGCGGCGGGGCCGGTGTGGCCGCTTGCGGGCTTGCCGCGGCCGCACCGGTGCCGGGCGTGGGGCCTGCGGCGCCTTCCGTTGTTGTGGGGGAAGACGGAGGATTTTCGGCAGCAGCCTTGCTTGCGTTTGCGCCTTTATCCGCACCGGTGTCGCCCGCATTCTTGGCCTGCGCGGCGGAAGGCGGAACCTCCAAGGTATAGTCGCGCACGATCCGTGCCTGCGGCCCGGCAATGACCAGCACCTTCTCGCCCAGCCGCAACGGCACCGCGTCCTTTTGCGTCACGGACACCAGCTCGTTATTGGTTTTCTGCACAATGTATTCATAAGCCTCGGTATCTCTCAGCGTGTGCTCGGTTGCGGAGCCGAAAATACCGCCCACCAGCGCGCCGCCCAAAGCGCCGAAGGCTTCGCCTGCGCTGCCGCCGGGCATTTGCGCTCCGGCAATGCCGCCGGCCGCCGCGCCTGTGGCGGCACCGATTGTGGCATCGGCGCTCACCTGCACCACCCGCACACCCACAACCGTCCCGCGCTCGACCTTTGCCGCCTGCTGCGTGGCATGTGCGGCATAGACATCGGGAGAATATTCGTGGCTGCCGCACCCGACCAACAAAGCCAAGCCGGCAACAGCCCATGCAAGGGTCAATCGGTTCGCCATGATCGGCCTCGATGAAAAAGCATTCCTCTTCGTTCCACCGCGTCAGGCAACCCATCCGTGCGAACGCCGAGCCTTAATCGGCGGCAAAAGCCGGAACGAGGCGCCGTTTTGTCAAGGCTTCGGCAAAGGCCTCGAAAATCCGGCGCGAGAAAGCATCGCGTTCGAAGTCGTATTCCGGGTGCCATTGCACGCCGAGTGCGAAGCCCGCGGCGTTAGCCAGGCGCACCGCTTCAATGGTACCATCCGGCGCCCATGCTTCGACCACAAGCCCAGGGGCGAGCCGGTCGATGCCTTGGTTGTGAAGCGAGTTCACCGCAATGCTGGCGCGGCCGAACAAGCGATGCAGAAACCCGTTCGGCGCCAAATGCACAAGGTGCGCCTTGCCGGTGCGCACGCGCGCAAAAGCTTGCAACGGCGTGGAATGATCGATCCGCCCGGGGAGATCCTGAAGGCGCTGGTGTAAGGTGCCGCCGAGCGCCACGTTAAGCTCCTGTAGCCCGCGGCAAATCGCCAAGATCGGCACGCCCGCCTCTACCGCCGCGCGGATCAGGGGCAAGGTCACGGCGTCCCGCTCCGGATCCTCCGGTGTACCTTCCTGGTGGGGCGGGCCGTTATAAAGCGCGGGCTGAATGTTCGAGCGGCTGCCGGTGAGAATGATGCCGTCCAGCCTTTCCAGCAGCGTCGGGATATCGACGGCACGCGGCGACGCGGGAATAAGCACCGGCACGGCGCCGATCACCGAAGCCGCGGCTTGGATATAGGTGTCGGAGACCGCGTGATTGATGGCCCCGAACGGGCCGAAAGCTTTGCGACAGCAGGAAATCCCGATCAACGCAGGCATCGAAACATCATTCGGTTAGGTGAAAAGCAGCTGGGCAAGGTTACCAACAGAGCCCTCATGAAGAATGAAAAACCCAAGCCGTTCAGCCGGGAGAGGACGGCAAGGCAAAGAGTCCCTCTTCGAACCGGCCGCCGATACGGACATCAAACAGGCGCACGGTGGTGGTGCGATGCTGGGCATCGACGACCGTCCATTGCCTGAGCCGAAGCGGCTGGTCGTCAAAGACAATGGCCAGCAGCCCCTCCCCCTGATTATAGGTCTGCACCACCGAGATTTGAATTTCATGTGGAAGGCGCTGGATATCGGTAACGGTCACGCGGCCGGAGAAGCTCACCTGATCGTCCAGCAAAATGGAAAGAGGGGTGCGCGAGAGCGGAATGCGGCTTAGCTGCTTCAGCTCCGAGTCGCGGAAGACGATCTCGCCATGGTTGGCAACCAAGAGCAGCGGGGATGGCGGGTCGTATTCGAAGCGCATGCGCCCCGGGCGGAGCAGCCAAACGGTGCCGCGGGTGATGGTACCGTCTGAGGCCACTTGTTCGAATCGCGCCGTCAACGCGCGAATGCTGTTTAAATAGGCGGCGATGCGGTTGAGATCGGCTTCATCGGCACGGGTCGGCGGGGCCGCAAGCGCGCGCCGCGCCAACGAAAGCATCAACCCGGCAAGCAAGGAACGACGTCGCATCAGCGGGGTCTCGTCTCGAACTCCGGCAAAATTATGAACATCTCCCCCGCTACTCGGCCGCCGCCGGAACCGCCTGAGCCTCTGCGGCCTCGGCCCATAGGGCGGGCTCCAGCTCTTCGCGGCGATCCGGAAAAGCCAAGGCGCAAGCAAAAGTGATCAGCGCGAACCCTCCGAGCACCAACATGGTGGTTGCGACATTGCCGGTGCGGTCATGCAAATAGCCGACCACGGGCGCTGCCGCGGCACTCCCCAAAAAACCGACGAAGAAGCGCACCGAATACATCCGCGCCCGGAGACTCGGGGAAATGTAGCGCGCCGTCATCGTCTCATTCACGGTCACCTGGCCGAAGACGGCCGCCGCGACCAAGGCTGAAAGAGCCAAAGTAAGCCAGCCGCGCGCGAACGCAAGCCCGAGCAAGGCCGGCACCAGCACCGCGCTCATCGGCAAAAACACGCGCTTGAGCGTGGTTCGGTCGATCAGCCGGCCGACGCTGAACTGCGTCACCGCGCCGCAGAGCGTGACCACGAACGCACAAAAGCCGACCAACGGCAAAAGCCCATTCCCCAAGCGTTCCTGCATCAGTTTCGGCAGAAGAATCGTGAACGCGTTGAACACCAACCCGGAAACAATCGCGATCAGCAGCAGCACCGCCACGGCGCGTCGCACCAAATGCGGCGGAATGGCCGGAAACGGCCGCGAGGCAAAGGCAGCCCCGGTTTCCGCGACGTTGAGCCGCATCCAGGCAAGACCAAGCCCGATGGCCAGCAAACCCGGACCCAAAAAAGCCGCGCGCCAGCCGAATTGCTGGGCCAAGCCGGCCGTGATCACGGGCGCCAGGGCAACCCCCAAATTGCCGAAAACCCCGTTGATCCCGATCGCGCGTCCCGGTCGATCGCCCGCAGCCTCGACCAGCATTGCCGTGCCGATGGGATGGTAGATGGCGGCAAAGAGTCCCGCGGCCGCCAGAGCGACGGCGAGAGCGGTCGGTGTCGGGGCGATAGCGGTGAGAGCAAGAGAAATGCCGGTGCCCAAAAAGAAGGCCGTCATCAGCGCCTTTCGACCAAACCGCAACGCAAGCCAGCCTTGCGGAAGCGAAAAGAGCCCGTAGCAGACGAACATCCCTGTGGCCAACGCGACAATGCGCCCGTAATCCGTGCCGAACGCGCTGTTGGGACTCGCCATCGCCAAGACCGCGGTGGGCAGAATAAGGAGGCTATAGTGGGTAATGCTGTGGGCAGCGTTGATAAACATGATCTGCTTGCGGGCAGACGGAGGCATATGCGCCCTCCTTCTCAGGCTTGATGGAAATTGAGAACCTTATAGGAAAATCGCGCGCGTTTGCAGAGGCTTCCGGCGCGTATCTGCTCCGCAACGGCGGCTGCGCAACAGGGTCGCGTTGACCTTGCACCGAGCGAGGTCTAAGAAATGAAACCGGCTGGAGACCGGGAGGTTTCCCCGGGAGATGCCGAGCACACTCCGGAACACTCCGGCCTTTCTCGCTGCGTGCTTCCGACACGGAACTCTGGAGATAGGGGAATGGACGATATCCGCGAAGCGCTCATGCTCGGGCGACAAAGCGACGGCAAGCCGGTCCGTCGGCCGCTTTCCCCCCATCTTCAGGTTTATCGCCCGCAAATCACCTCGGTGCTCTCGATTATGCATCGCTTCAGCGGCATGGCGCTTGCGGCCGGCACGCTGCTTTTGGTGGCTTGGCTGGTTGCGGCAGCGAGCTCGCCGGCTGCCTTTGCGCGGGTGCAGGGGTTTATTGCCTCGCCCATCGGCTGGCTGTTGTTGTTTGGCTGGACGGCTGCACTTTATTTCCACCTGCTCAACGGAATTCGCCATTTGGCGTGGGATCTCGGCTGCGGTTTTGAAAAGCCCGAATATCATCGTTCCGGCTGGATGGTGGTGATCGCCACCGCAGTGCTTACGGTGCTGACCTGGATTGTCGGTCTTGCGATTTGGTAAGGAAGGATAAGGAAAGCAGAGGATGACGGAATCCGCCCTCGGCCAATCCGGCACGCACAGCAGACGCGTGATGCGCTCTTCGCTGGCGCTGGCACGCGGCCTCGGCGCCGCACATAGCGGCGTCACACACTGGTGGGTGCAGCGTCTCACCGCAGTTGCCTTGGTGCCGCTTTCGCTCTGGTTTATCGTTGCGATGCTGCATTTGTTGGGAGCCGGACAGCCGGAGGTTGCGCGCTGGCTGCAGCACCCCATCAACGCGGTTTTGTTGCTTTGCCTGATTTTGGCCAGCTTTCAGCACATGCAGCTGGGCTTGCAAGTGATCATCGAGGATTACGTCCACAACAAGCTCACGCAGCTTGCGACATTGCTGGTGATGAAAGCCATCACGCTGTTGCTCGCGCTTTCCGCCATTATCGCCGCATTGAAACTCGCTTTCTCACAGTGAACATCACGGTGAACCGGCGCCAAAACGTGCACTTTCCGAACCTCTGAACGGATCAAACATGAACGCGATCACCCTGCCTTCCGCTCGCGCCTATTCGGTGGTGGACCATACCTATGACGTGGTTGTGGTGGGAGCCGGCGGATCCGGCTTGCGCGCCACTTTGGGCATGGGTGCTGCCGGATTGAAAACGGCTTGCATCAGCAAAGTCTTCCCGACGCGCAGCCACACCGTCGCGGCGCAAGGCGGCATCGGCGCGGCGCTCGGCAATATGGACGAAGACGACTGGCGCTGGCACATGTACGATACGGTCAAAGGATCCGATTGGCTCGGCGATCAGGACGCCATCGAATATATGTGCCGCGAGGCCATCCCGGCCGTTTACGAGCTGGAACATTTCGGCGTGCCGTTCAGCCGCACCGAAGACGGGCGTATTTATCAGCGCCCGTTCGGCGGCCACATGAAGCATTTCGGCAAAAGCCCCGCGCTGCGGGCCTGTGCGGCGGCCGATCGTACGGGGCATGCCATTCTGCACACGCTTTATCAGCAAAGCCTGAAACACAAGGTGGAATTCTTCGTCGAATATTTCGCCTTGGATCTGATCATGGATGATGAAGGCGCCTGCCGGGGCGTGATAGCGTGGTGCCTCGAGGATGGAACTATCCATCGGTTTCGCGCCCAACTTGTGGTCTTGGCGACCGGCGGCTACGGCCGCACCTATCTCTCTTGCACTTCCGCACATATCTGCACCGGTGACGGCAATGCGATGATCCTGCGCGCCGGCTTGCCCACGCAGGATATGGAATTTGTGCAGTTCCACCCCACCGGAATTTATCCTGCCGGCTGTCTCATTACCGAAGGCGCGCGCGGAGAAGGCGGCTATCTTACCAACAGCGAGGGCGAACGCTTCATGGAACGTTACGCGCCCACGGCCAAAGACCTCGCCTCACGCGATGTCGTCTCGCGCGCGATGACGATCGAAATCAACGAAGGGCGCGGCTGCGGTCCGCACAAAGATTACCTGCTTTTGCATCTGGAACATCTGGGCGCGGATCTTTTGCACGAACGCCTGCCCGGTATTTCGGAAACGGCAAAAATTTTCGCCGGTGTCGATGTCACCAAAGAGCCGATCCCCGTGCTTCCGACGGTGCATTATAACATGGGCGGGATCCCCACCAATTATCGCACGGAAGTGCTCAACCCCACACAAGATGATCCCGATCGGGTCGCTCCCGGCTTAATGGCCGTAGGCGAAGCCGCATGTGTTTCGGTCCACGGGGCCAATCGCTTGGGCACCAACTCGCTGGTCGATCTCGTCGTGTTCGGCCGTGCGGCCGCGCAACGCGCCGCCGAAATCCTCAAACCCGGCGCGGCGCAACCCCCGCTTCCACCAAAAGCCGGTGAGCAGACGCTTGATCGTTTCGACCGCACCCGCCATGCACACGGTTCAACGCGCGTGGCGGCGCTGCGCCTGGAAATGCAGCGCACGATGCAGCGCCACGCCGCCGTGTTCCGCAAAAGCGAGAGTCTTAAGGAGGGCGTTGCGAAGTTACACAAGCTCTGGGACGGTCTGGATGATATCGCGGTCTCCGATCACAGTTTGATCTGGAACTCGGATCTTGTGGAAGCGCTCGAGCTCCAAAATCTGATGGCCAACGCCATAACCACCATGGTCAGCGCCGAGGCACGTCATGAAAGCCGCGGCGCGCATGCGCACGATGATTACCCCGAGCGCGACGATACCAACTGGCTCAAGCACACATTATCGTGGTGTAACGAAAAAGGTGAGGTAAAATTGGGGTATCGACCGGTGAAGCTGCGCACGCTCACCAACGAGGTTTCGGTCATTCCGCCCGCCAAGCGCGTCTATTAACGGACGCTCGTCTATTTGGGAATTAAGCACATGGCGAAATTTACGCTTCCCGCCAATAGCCGCGTAAGCAAAGGCAAAACTTACAAAGCCCCGGCAGATGCCAAGAACGTGAAGGTTTTTCAAATCTATCGCTGGGACCCCGATGCCAACGCGCCGCCGCGCACGGATACGTATGAAATCAATCTCGATCAGTGCGGGCCGATGGTTCTCGACGCGTTGATCAAAATCAAGAACGAAATCGACAGCACTCTCACGTTCCGGCGTTCTTGCCGCGAAGGGATTTGCGGCAGCTGCGCAATGAATATCGACGGCACCAACACGCTGGCCTGCCTGAAACCGATTGAGGAGATCAAAGGCGCCGTCCGCATTTACCCGCTTCCGCATATGCCGGTGGTGAAAGACCTGGTGCCGGATCTCTCGCTGCCTTATGCGCAATTGCAGAGCATCGAGCCTTGGCTGAAAACGCAAACCCCTCCCCCGCCCGATGGCGAACGCCGTCAAAGCCGTGAAGAGCGGGCCAAGCTTGACGGTTTGTGGGAATGCATTCTTTGTTTTTGCTGTTCCACCGCCTGCCCGAGCTATTGGTGGAACGGCGATCGCTACCTCGGCCCGGCTTTGTTGCTGGCAGCCTATCGTTGGATTGCGGATTCCCGCGACGAAGCAACCGGTGAGCGGCTGGACGCACTGGAAGACCCGTTCAAACTCTACCGCTGCCACACCATTATGAATTGCACCGAAACGTGCCCGAAAGGGCTCAATCCGGCCAAGGCCATCGCCGAGATCAAAAAGCTCCTGGCTGAGCGACAAATGTGAGCGAAGGAAGCAAAGAGCATTCCGTGCCGAATCTCTCGCTGCCCGCTTTGAAAAAGGCAGCGGCATGGTTCGACAGCATTTTCATGGATCACGCCTTCTTTCGCTTTGCCTGGTATAATTGGCACGAGGTCGTGCCGGGCAGACTCTATCGCTCAAACCATCCCACGCCGGCGCGCCTTGCGCGGTTGGTGAGACGCTACGGCATCCGCACGATTATCAATTTGCGCGGAGAGCGTCCCTATAGCGGCCGGCAAAGCGGCACCAACCTCCTCTCCGAAGCCGCTGCGGCAAAGCTCGGCGTGGTTCACATCTATGCGCCGTTTGAAAGCCGCGGCGCACCGCATCGCGATCGCATTCTGCGATTGGCGGAAATTTACCGCACCATGGCGGAGCCCGCGCTGATTCATTGCAAATCCGGAGCCGATCGCACAGGCCTTGCCGCCGGTTTGTTCATCCTGATCAACGGCGGCAGCAGCGAGGCCGCGCTCCGTCAACTCTCTTGGCGGTTTCTGCATGTGCGAAACTCTGCCACCGGCGTTCTGGATGCCTTCTTTCATCTTTACGCGCAAAGCGGCGAGGGCCGCCTTCCGTTCTTGGAATGGGTTGCGAAGGAATACGATGAAGACGCCCTCCGCCGCGCGTTTCAGCCGGGAGGATTAACGCGCACGCTCACCGAGTGGTTGCTGGCACGAGAGTAGCTTTTCGTTCGCGCAGAATGATCCCCACCATGACCAACATCGCCGGCAAAGAGGCGAAAGTCGCCACCAGGTAGAACGCCTTCCAGCCAAGCGCTTGCGCCAGAAAGCCGGAGAGCCCCCCAAGGGTGCGCACGGCAACCGCCGCTAACGAGGATAGCAAGGCATATTGCGTCGCCGCATAGGCGCTGCTGCAAAGCGAGGAAAGAAAGGCCAGAAACGCGGCATCGGCAAGACCTTCGGCAAAGGCTTCGGTCAGCGATGTGGCAAACAGCACGTGTCGCTCGCCGGCCGAATAGGCAAGCACGACATACATGAACATAGCCAACATCTGGCCGAATCCGGTCAAGACCAACGCGCGCCGCACGCCGAGCCAAACGACCAACGATCCGCCTGCGGTGATCCCGCCGAGCGTGGAAACCAAGGCAATCGGGCCATTGGCAAGAGCCACGGCGCCGCGGTCAAAGCCCAGCGCGCGGTAAAACGGCGCCAGCATTACACCGGCCAGAGCCTCGCCCAATTTGAACAGCATCACAAACGCAAGAATCGCAACCGCCCGTTCCCGGCTCAGCAAATCCCGAAACGGAGCCACCACGGCATGCATAAATTGGGCGGCAAGTCCGGCTGCGCGCTCATGCTCCTTGGGCGGAGGCGGCTCCGGAGCCGCAAGGGTCACGGCAAGCGAAAGGCCGGAAAGCACGGCCATCAACGCAAGCGCGCCGTGCCAGCCGAAAAAATCCGCAAGCTTGATGGCCAGAGCCCCGGAAACCAGCAGCGCGGCACGATAACCCCAGACATAGGCCGCCAGCGCCGCGCCTTGCAAATCGGCGGGAAAGATTTCGATGCGCCAGGCGTCCACCACAATATCCTGGCTTGCCGAAAGAAAGGCGAGTAACGCGGCCGCAGCAACCGTAACAGCCGGCGCGATTCGCGGCTCGGAAAACGCAAGCCCGAACGCCGCGAGCGCCAAGCCCGGCTGAATGGCCGCAAGCCACCCCCGTCGGCGCCCGAGTCTGGCAAGGATGCCCGGCGGGCGCACTTGGTCCAGAATCGGCGCCCAGAGAAACTTCAAGGTGTAGGCAAGGCCGATGGACGCGGAAAGACCGATCGCGCCCAGCGAAAGCCCGCCTTCGCTCAACCACTGGCGCAGCGTGAAGCCGGAAAGCGGCAACGGCAAGCCGCAGGCAAAGCCGAACGCGGCCATCAGCCAAAACGGCCGACGGGCGCCGAACTTAGGGGCTTTTACCAAAGCAGGCGGCCCAAAAAGCAATCGCCGCCCCCCTTGGCCCGAGGAGCGGCGATGCCCTGAAACACTTTACTGCTTCGGAGCGCCACCCGCATTCGGCGAAGGCGTGGCCGGCGTGGCCGACGCCGCAGGCGTGGCCGAGGCGGCCGACCCCTTCCGCGTGCTGTGCCGGCGCATCCGATGTTTCTTCGTCATAGACTTCTTCGGCTGCTGGCCCATTTGCTCTCCCGGCTGCGCTGCTCCTTGCGCTGCCCCACCCTGGGCGAGCACGAGGGAGCCAGAAGACGCAGGGGTTGCCGCAAAAACCGACACCCCACCGGTGAGAAGAAGGCCAGAGGCCACCACCGCCATAAGCAGCGTGCGGCTCGTCTTATGCATGCATATCTCCATTGCTTTTGAGGTCTGCCAGGCAGGCGCAAGCATCATATGCGAACGGGCAAACCCGACTATGAACTTGCAAGACGCCTTGTACGCCATGGTTGCAGAACTCTGCAACATCTGTGGCATCATACGCTCATTGCAGCGGCTTCGCGTTGCAGAAGTGTCACGCCGTGGCGCGCTGACGCTCGCGTTCGGCGAGTTTGCGCAGATGCGGATCCAGATAGAGCTTGCGCAGCCGCACGGCCTCGGGCGTCACTTCCACCAGTTCATCGTCTTGCACGTAGGCCAAGGCTTGCTCGAGTCTCAAGCGCCGCGGCGGTGTTAGCAGAAGATTGTCGTCCTTGCCCGCAGCGCGAATGTTGGTGAGCTTCTTTTCCTTGATGGGGTTAACATCGAGATCCGCCTCGCGCGCGCATTCGCCGATAATCATTCCTTGATAGACCACTTCGCCGGGGCCGATGAAAAGCGTTCCGCGCTCTTGCAGATAATACAGGGCATAGGCAACGGCCCGACCGTCGGCGTTGGAGATCAATACCCCGTTGCGCCGCCCTTCGATTGCCCCCTTCCACGGGCCGTAGCCGGCAAAAAGCCGATGCATCACGCCGGTTCCCCGCGTGTCGGTCAAAAACTCGCTGTGGTAGCCGATCAATCCGCGAGTCGGCATCAGAAAGGAGAGCTTCAGCTTACCGCCGCCGGAAGGCCGCATGTCTTTGAGCTCCGCCTTACGGCGCGCAAGCTTCTCCACAACGACGCCGGCATAGGCTTCATCCACATCCACCAAAACCTCTTCCATCGGCTCTTCGCGCTCGCCGGTTTCAGGATTGGTCCGCACGAGCACGCGCGGGCGGCCGATGGTCAGCTCAAAACCCTCCCGACGCATCGTTTCGATCAAGACGCCGAGCTGCAATTCCCCGCGCCCGGCCACTTCAAAAGCGTCTTTTTCGCTGCTTTCGGAGACCCTGAGCGCGATATTGCCTTCCACTTCGCGCCAAAGCCGTTCGCGAATTTGGCGCGAGGTTACTTTTGTCCCCTCCCGCCCTGCCAGCGGCCCGTCATTGATTCGAAAGGTCATCACGAGCGTCGGCGGATCGACGGGAATGGCCGGCATGGGTGCGGCAAGCTCGACCGCGCCGATCGTATCCGGTACGGTGGCCTCTTCCAGGCCCGCGACCGCGATGATATCTCCCGCTTCCGCTTCCTCCACCGCCACGCGCTCAAGCCCGCGGAAGCAAAGCAGCTTTGTCAGCCGCGCGGTTTCCACCACGCTTCCGTCCGGACGCAGCACTTTCACCGACATGTTCATTCGCGCGCGGCCCTGCTCGATGCGCCCGGTGAGAATGCGGCCCAAAAAATTGTCATATTCCAGAATGGCGGCCACCATGGCGAACGGCGCTTCCAGGTTGACCTTGGGCGGCGGCACCTCACGCACCACCAGCTCGAACAACGCGCTTAAATCCTGCCGCTTGCCGTTCAGGCTGGTCTCGGCCCAGCCTTGGCGGCCGGACGCGTAGAGCAGCGGAAAATCGAGCTGCGCCTCATCGGCGCCCAAAGCGGCGAAGAGATCGAAGACCTCGCTTGCCACTTCATCGGGCCGGGCGTCAGAGCGGTCCACCTTGTTGATCACGACAATCGGCCGAAGCCCGCGCGCCAAAGCCTTGCCCACCACGAATTTCGTCTGCGGCAAAACACCTTCCGCCGCGTCCACCAGAACCAGCGCGCCGTCGACCATGTTCAGGATACGCTCCACCTCGCCGCCGAAATCGGCGTGTCCGGGGGTATCCACGATGTTGATGCGCACATCGCCCCAAACCACGCTGGTGCATTTGGCCAGAATGGTGATGCCGCGCTCGCGTTCCAGCTCGTTGCGATCCAGCGCGCGCTCGGCCACCTGCTGATGCGCGCGCAGCGCTCCGGATTGGCGCAGCAATTGGTCCACAAGCGTGGTCTTGCCGTGGTCCACGTGGGCGATGATGGCGATGTTGCGTAGGTTCATGACTTCGGAGGCTGCGATCTCTGCGACTCGGTTCTTGGCTCAATTCTTGTGCAGTGCACACATAGGAGGGGACGGAGGAAAATGCCAGAGCCGCTAACGCGCCGGCGCGCCCCGGATTTCGCCTAAAGGCGCACTTTCGGGCTCGGAACTCAGCCGCGATCGCCGGAGAATGCCGGCCACCAGCTCAATCTGGCGGGCGATCCGCGCCAAGGCCTCGCCCATTCCGCTCGGCGGCAGCTCTTGGGGCCGGGACGGCAGCGCAATCGGGGTCTGCAACAAAGCCGCCATCGCATCGGAAATCCATTCGCGCCAGCGACGGAGCACTTTTTCTTCCTCATCCGATAAGGTGTCCGGAGAAATTTGCAAAGCCGAAAGCCGCCCGGCCATGCGACGCAGAGCCGCGCTGACCACAATCACATCCTGCACGAAAGCTTGGCGGCTCTGCCCCGGTTCTTGCACGGCACGCGCAAGCGATGCCTCGAGATTGTTCGACGCAACACCCGCCGCCCGACGTGCCCTTTCCACATTCTCCAAAGGCGCGGCGTGAAGCAAAAAGTCCAGAACCGCCTCGGCGTAACGCTGATGGGCAGTGATCGCGCCGGCGAGTTCGTTCTGTAAGCGTTCCGGCTCCCAGCTCGGCCACAAGACCAAATTGCCCACCACCGCAAGGCCGCCGCCGATCACGGTATAAAGCGCACGCAAGGCGGCAATTTGGATTTCGCTGCTGCCCGGCCGACCAAGCTCGGAAAGCAGCACCACCAACGGCGTCAGCAGCGCCATGAAGAGGCTGAAGCTTGCCGACCGCACGGCGAGCGCGGCAATTGCCAGCGGAAACAGCGCCAGCGCAATGGTATCCGGAGAGCGACAGAACAACGCGAGCACCGCGGCAAGCACACCGCCCAAAACCGTGCCGCCGATCCGCTCCAGCGCCCGTTGCAAGGTCGTGGAGTAAAAAGGCTGGAGCGTCATGATCAGCGTGATGGTCAACCAATGCTCGTAATCGCCCGGCCAGGTAAAGGTGATGGCAAAACCGGGCACAGCGATCACCGCCGCGCGTAAAGCATGGCGCAAGCTTGCGGACTGCCAGTTGAGATTGGCCAGGATCGGGCCGAGCAATTTTTGCCGCAAAGACCGGCGGGAGACGTTTTCGCCGACCGTCTGAGGCAGGTAGCCCGAGGGCGAAGAAAGCGTGAGCGCAATTTGCAAACGCTCCGCAACGAAATCGACAAGGCGCGAAATCGCGGTCTCGCCCGAACGATCAATGGCCTCGCCCGCCCCAATCGCGCGGACGGCGCCGATCGCACGTTCGATTGCGGCCAGCCGTGCCGTGGCATCGGTTTCGATCACCTCTGCCAAAGCGACGAAAATCCGCTGCAAGAGGCGCAGCATGTGCCTCGCGCTCCGACGAAATTCCTCGGACGCGGTCTCGGAAAGCGTTTCGCTCAATGCAATCAAGGCGCCGAATATCTGATCGGCCGCTTCCAAGCGCACGAGATTCTGCGTGCCCCGCAAGTTTGCCGCGCCGCGTGCGCGCAATGTTTCCAAGACCACGCCGCGTGCCGTTTCGATGGCATCGCGCACCCGCGAGCGATAGATCCGCGCATGCTCTTCCCATGCCGCTTGCCCGGTTCCGCGCGTGGCCATATCGGCCGCCATGTCCGCAAGCGCGCGATAAATCCGGCCGACCGCCCGGCGCGCCGGTCCGAACGGGTGCACCCGCCAAATGATCAGCGTGAGCAAAACGGCCCACAGCGCGCCGCCGAAAAACGCCATCGCGGTTTCTGCGGCCACGGAAAAATTGGGAATGGGCCGATCCAAAGCCAGAACCAAAACCACCGTGAGCAGATTGCCGACCAGCTGCGCCGATTGGCCGTAGACCCGCACAAAGAGGTTGCAGAAAATGCCGAAGGCCGCCAAAGGGATCACGGCATAACCGATGCCGCGGGCCAGCCCGAACCCGCTGTAGAGCAACGAGCCGAGCACGGCAAAACTCAGCAAGGGCGGAACGCGCCGCCAAACCGGCCCGCCCGGATCGCAAAGACAGGTGAGCAGCGCCGCCAAAGCGGACTGCGACAAGGCGGGGATATGCAGCCAACCGTTCAGCGCGACGATAACGGAGGTCGAGAGCGCCGCACGCACGCCTTCGGCAAGGCTGACGGCGCGCACGTCAAGGCTGATGGGAAGCCGCGCGAAACCTTTCGCCCATGCAAGAAAAGATCGGGGCCCCGACATGGGGCCAAGCCCCGAGTTTAGGCCGCCTTTGCCATAGCGCGCAGCACGTAGGGCAAAATGCCGCCGTGATGGCAGTAGGCCACTTCATCGGCGGTGTCCACGCGGCAAAGCAGCGGCACGGTTTCCGTGCTCCCGTTCGGGCGATGAATCACCAGAGAAACGTCCATACGCGGAGTAAGCCGCTCAAGCCCGATGATATCAAAGGTTTCCGCCCCGGTCAGGGCCAATGTTTTGCGGTTCATTCCGTCTTTGAACGTCAGCGGAATAACGCCCATGCCGACCAGATTGGAGCGGTGAATCCGTTCAAAGCTCTCGGCAATCACCGCTTTTACCCCGAGCAACATGGTGCCTTTTGCGGCCCAGTCGCGCGAAGAGCCGGTGCCGTATTCCTTGCCGGCGATCACAACCAGCGGCACGCCCTCGGCTTTGTAGCGCATGGCGGCGTCATAGATCGTCATTTGTTCGCCGGAAGGATAGTGTTTGGTGTACCCGCCTTCGACGCCGGAGAGCATTTCATTGCGGATACGAATATTGGCGAACGTGCCGCGCATCATGATTTCATGGTTGCCGCGCCGTGAGCCGTAGCTGTTGAAATCCTTCGGCAGAATCTGGCGCTCGAGAAGATATTGGCCTGCAGGCGAATCCTTTTTGATGCTCCCCGCCGGGCTGATATGGTCGGTGGTAATCGAATCGCCCAAAATGGCCAGCGCGCGGGCGCCGCGAATATCGGCAACACCCGGCGGTTCCATCGTGATTCCTTCGAAATAAGGCGGGTTTTTCACATAGGTGGAACTGTCGGACCAACGATAGGTTTCCCCGCTGCCCGCGATTTCCATCTTTTGCCACTGCGGAGGGCCTTTGAAGACCTCCGCATAACGCTTCCGGAAAAACTCCGGGCGCACATGCGTTTGCACCGTTTCGGCAATTTCTTCATTGCTCGGCCAAATTTCCGCAAGCTTAATCGGTTTTCCGTCGCTGCCGGTGCCGAGCGAAGCCGTGGTGATATCTTCGCGCATCGTGCCGAGCAGCGCATACGCCACCACAAGCGGCGGGCTTGCGAGGTAATTGGCGCGCACGTTCGGATGCACCCGCCCCTCGAAATTGCGGTTGCCGGAAAGCACGGAGACCGCAACGAGGTTGTTCGTTTCGATGGCATCTGCAATTGCCTCGTCTAGCGGGCCGGAATTGCCGATGCACGTGGTGCAGCCGTAGCCCACAAGGTTGAAGCCCAAGGCATCCAGATCTTCATTCAGACCCGCGGAAGAGAGATACTCCGTAACCACTTGCGAGCCCGGGGCCAGCGAGGTTTTGACCCACGGCTTGGGGCGCAATCCGCGGGTGCGGGCTTTCCGCGCGAGCAAACCCGCCCCGATCATGACCGAGGGGTTAGAGGTGTTGGTGCAGCTGGTAATCGCCGCAATGACAACATCGCCGTGGCCCAGCGTATAGTTTTTGCCCTCCACCGGCACCCTTTTATCGCGCGCGCTCTCGGCCACCCCGAAACTCTTGGAAAGTTCGGCGTCGAAGGCTTCTGCCGCTTTGGCAAGCTGCACGCGGTCCTGCGGCCGCTTCGGACCGGCAATGGAGGGGCGCACCGTGGCGAGATCGAGCTCGATCACGTCGGTAAAGCGCGGCTCCGGCATATTGGCATCGTGCCAAAGGCCCTGCGCCTTAGCATAGGCCTCGACCAAGGCAATGCGGTGCGCATCCCGTCCGGTCAGCCGCATATAGGCAAGTGTGGCGCGATCGATGGGGAAGAACCCGCAGGTTGCCCCGTATTCGGGAGACATATTGCCGATGGTCGCACGGTCCGCCACCGGGAGGTGCTCGAGTGCCGGGCCGAAAAACTCGACGAATTTGCCGACCACGCCCTTGCGGCGGAGCATTTCCGTAACGGTCAACACAAGGTCGGTGGCGGTGGCGCCCTCGGGCAATTGCCCTTTCAGGCGAAAACCGATCACGTCCGGAATCACCATCGCTATGGGTTGGCCGAGCATGGCGGCCTCGGCCTCAATGCCGCCCACGCCCCATCCCAGCACGCCGAGCCCGTTGACCATGGTGGTATGGCTGTCGGTGCCGTAGACGGTATCGGGGTAAGCAAAGGTTTGGCCGTCGTGCTCGTTCGTCCACACCCCTTGCGCGAGGTATTCCAAATTCACCTGATGGCAAATACCGGTACCCGGAGGCACCACGCGGAAGTTCCGAAACGCGTGCTGGCCCCAGCGCAAAAAGGCGTAGCGCTCGCCATTGCGCTGAAATTCCAGGTCCATATTGCGCTGCAAGGCATCTTTCGTGCCGAAGACATCGACCATCACGGAGTGGTCGATCACCAGATCCACCGGCACCAGAGGGTTCACCTTTTGCGGATCGCCGCCCAAGCTGCGAATGCCGTCGCGCATGGCCGCAAGATCCACCACGGCGGGCACGCCGGTAAAATCCTGCATCAGGATTCGGGCGGGGCGGAACGGCACTTCCTGCGTGGACGTGCCGCGCTCCAGCCAAGCGGCGATGGCGCGTGCATGGTCGGTCGTATAGCTCTGCCCGTCTTCGAAGCGCAGGATGTTTTCCAACAAAATCTTGAGCGTAATGGGAAGCTTTGAGATGTCGCCCAAGCTGCGCGCGGCCTCCGCCAGCGAGAAGTAATGGTAATCCTTCCCTTCCACCCTCAAGCTCCGGCGGGTCTTCAGACTATCACGGCCAATCATCTGCATGACTTGCCCCTCCTTGCGTGCCAGATTGCGCCGCCGCCGGGCTTAGACCATACCCATGGCTTCGGCAACAGAGCGCACGGGAGAAAAATCGCCATTCAGCAGAGCAATCAGCAAAACCAGGACGCCCCGCTGTTAGAAGTGCAAGGGCTCACCGTTTTCCGCGGGGAAAGGCTGATCTTTCGGAATATCGGGTTTGTGCTTCCGGCAGGCGGCGCGCTGATGGTGGTGGGGCCGAACGGTGCCGGCAAGTCCACCCTTTTGCGCGTGCTTGCCGGGCTTTTGCGGCCCGTCGCCGGCAGGTTTCTCTGGCAGGGCCGAGATGCTTTGACGGATCCCGTGCAGCACGCCCGTCGCGTCGCCTATCTCGGCCATGCCGACGGCGTCAAACCCACCCTAACCGCCGCCGAGAATCTTCGCTTCTTTGCGCGCATCGGCAAGGGCTCGGTGGAGGCGGCGCTGGCCGCGGTCGGGCTTGCGGCTTTGCGGGATCTGCCTGCGCGCCTGCTTTCGGCAGGCCAACGCCGAAGATTGGCTTTGGCCCGCCTGGTTTTGTCGTCCGCACCGCTCTGGCTTTTGGATGAGCCCACCTTGGGCCTTGACCAAACAGCCATCGCGCTTCTGGGCGGCTTGATCGCCGCGCACCGCGCGCAAGGCGGGGCTATTATCGCCGCAACCCACCTCCCCCTTCCCTTGGCTTCAGCAGCAACACTCGGGCTTTGATGATCGCTCTCGCTATGCTTGCGCGTGAGACGCAGCTTTCGTTTCGGCACGGGGCCGATACCCTGGCGGCGGTTCTGTTTTTTCTTCTGACAGGCGCGCTCTTTCCCCTCGCGCTCGGCCCCTCACCCGAAATGCTGGCGCGATTCGCGCCGGGGATCGTCTGGGTTGCGGCATTGCTGGCGGCGCTTCTGCCGCTGGATCGATTGTTCGGTGCCGATTTTGAAGACGGCTCGCTCGACCAATTGCTGCTTTCCGGCCTGCCGGCTTCGGGTGTTGCGCTGGTGAAGGCGGCCGCTCACTGGCTGGTCACGGGGCTGCCGCTCTTGGTTGCGGCGGGGCCCGAAGCCATCATGCTGCGCATGCCCTCCGACTTGCTGGCCACCTTATTGGCGGGGCTGCTGATAGGAACTTTGGCGCTCTCTCTGCTCGGGACGGCCGGGGCAGCCATTGTGCTCGGCGCCAGACGGGGCGGCGTATTATTGCCCTTGCTCGTTCTGCCGCTGGCCACGCCTATCCTTATTTTCGGGGCCGGCGCCGTGGAAGCCGGTGCGGCGGGGCTCAGCCCGCAGCCGCACTTGCTGCTTCTTGGCGCAATCCTTGCCTTGGCGCTCCCGCTCTGTCCGATCGCCGCCGGCGCGGCGCTGCGGGCGGCGTGTGAGTAAACCGCACGCGCCTCTCCCGCGCTTTTGGGAAAACGGGTTTTCTTTGCGGTTCCCGTTGCATAAGGATCGCAGCGCACGCCAAGCCGAGGCCGAAGGGCCGCGCCGCAAAGAGATGGAGGTCTTATCGTGCGTATCGCAATGATCGGCGGGGGATATGTCGGGTTGGTTTCCGCGGCCTGCTTCGCCGAATTCGGCATGGATGTTGCGTTGGTGGAGGCCGATGCCGCCCGCCTTGCCGCCCTTCAAGCCGGCCGTCTGCCGATTTATGAGCCGGGGCTGGAAGCGCTGGTTGCGGAGAATGTCCGCGCCGGGCGGCTTCGCTTCATGGCCGAGCTTCCGCCCGCGCTCGATCAGGTCGAAGCGGTGTTCATCGCGGTCGGCACGCCTTCCCGTCGCGGCGACGGCCACGCGGATCTGAGCTATGTCTATGCCGCGGCCGAGGCGGTTGCCAAAGCCCTCACCGCGCCTGCGGTGATTGTCACCAAATCGACCGTGCCCGTGGGAACGGGGCGGCGTATCGCCCAAATCGTGCGCGAACTACGCCCCGAGCTCGGCTGCGATATCGTGGCAAACCCCGAATTCCTGCGCGAAGGGAGTGCGATCGGCGATTTCATGCGGCCCGATCGAGTGGTGATCGGCGCCGAAACCGAGCGGGCACGCGAGGTCATGCGCCGGATCTATCGGCCGCTTTATCTGATCGAAACGCCGATCGTCTTCACCACCCTGGAGACGGCGGAGCTGATCAAATACGCCGCCAACAGCTTTCTTGCGATGAAGGTCACCTTCATCAATGAAATGGCGGATCTGTGCGAGAAACTCAACGCAGACGTGCACGATCTCGCACGCGGGATCGGGCTCGATGGGCGGATCGGGCGGAAATTTCTGCACCCAGGCCCGGGCTTCGGCGGCTCCTGCTTTCCGAAAGACACCCTCGCCCTGGTGCGGATCGCCCAAGAAGCGGGCGCGCCTTCGCGGCTGATTGAAACGGTGGTTGCGGTCAATGCGGCGCGCAAAGCAAGCATGGCCGCGCGCGTGGCCGCTGCGCTCGGCGGCGTGGTGCGCGGGCGGACGGTCGCCGTGCTTGGCCTGACTTTCAAACCGGAAACCGATGACATCCGCGAATCACCGGCACTCCCGATTATCGAGCGATTGCTGAGCGAAGGCGCCCAGGTGCGGGCCTACGATCCGGCCGGAATGGATCATGCCCGCGCGATCTGGAAAGACGGAATTCGCTATTGCCGCGATGCTTGGGATGCCGCCACCGGCGCGGATGCGTTGGTGGTGGTGACGGAATGGAACGAGTTTCGCGCCCTCTCGCCGGAACGGCTGAAATCCCTGATGCGCGGGGACGTGGTGGTGGATCTGCGCAACGTCTATGAGCCTTCCGCTATGCGCAAAGCCGGGTTCCGATATTCGTGCCTCGGCCGCGCAACAGCCGAGCCCTAAGCGCAGGCTTCAGCCGTGCCCGCCATGAAAGCCGCCGCCGAAGCCGCCCCAACCGCCATGGAATCCGCCGAAGCCGCCGCCATAACCACCCCAACCGCCGGGGCGGAATCCGCCCCAGCCGCCGCCGAAGCCGCCCCAACCGCCTGGGCGATAGCCGCCCCAACCACCGCCATAACCGGCCCAGCCGCCGTGATTATAAGCGAACCGGCCGTGGCCGTAGCCGTAGGGAGCGCCGAAGCAGCAGTCAAAAAAGCCGAACCCTAAGCCCCAGCCAAAGATGCCCGGCCAGAGAAGCCAGTCATCCCAATACGGGTAATAGGCGTAAGGCGAGTATGTCGGATACGCATAGGAGGGATAAACGTAATCGCCATAGCCTGCGTACTGATCATTGCTCGCGTAGAGGCCATAGCCGTAATAATCGTCGGGGTAGCTGCTGCACGCGGCAAGGGCAAAACCCAACAGCAAGGCAATCTGCCTTCGCCCGGTCTTCCGCCTGTGCTGCTTTTTCATTCTGTCTCTCCCTGACCGGGCGGGCCCGATCATGGACGTGATTTTACATCAATATAGGTTGTTTCAAAGCAAGCTGTAACGGAAAGAAACCTAAACTTCCGTTCAGAATGTCGATCACACCCGCCGGGTGCGCCAAGACGGGGTTCGCAAAGCCCGCTCTTTGGGGATAAGCTTGCCGCCGACTTGCCGGAGAGACGGAGCCGGCACACCTCAAGAGGGGGGAGAGAAGATGCAAGGAGCAGGGAAAATCGCCGTGGTTACCGGCGCGGGCAGCGGCATCGGGCGAGCCTCGGCCGTAGCGCTCGCCAAGGCCGGCTGGACCGTGGTGCTGGCCGGGCGCAGGCGCGAGGCGCTCGAAGCCACCGCAGCAAAAGCGAAGGAAGCGGGAGGCAGCAGCTTGGTCGTGCCCACCGATGTCTCGGATCCCGCTTCAGTCGATGCTTTGTTCGCCACCGCCAAAAACCAGCTCGGGCGGGTGGATTTGCTCTTCAACAATGCCGGCACCAATGCGCCGGGTGTGCCTTTGGAAGAGCTGACTTATGCGCAATGGAACGCGGTTGTGGCAGTGAACCTGACCGGCGCGTTTCTCTGCGCGCAGGCCGCCTTTCGGGTGATGAAGGATCAGCAACCGCGCGGCGGACGGATTATCAACAACGGCTCGATCTCGGCGCACGCGCCGCGGCCGAACTCGGCCCCCTACACAGCCACCAAGCACGCCATCACGGGGCTTACCAAATCGCTTTCGCTCGATGGGCGGAAATACGACATTGCCTGCGGGCAAATCGATATCGGCAATGCGGCAACGGAAATGGCGGCGCGGATGGCGCAGGGCGTGCCGCAGGCGAACGGCACGATCGCCGTGGAACCGCTGATGGATGTGGAGCACGTTGCCGAGGCGATCGTCTTCATGGCACACTTGCCGCTTGAGTCCAATGTGCAATTCCTGACCATCATGGCAACCAAAATGCCGTTCGTCGGTCGCGGGTAAAGGTCGTGCAGTCCATGGCAAAAGAATTTCCACTCGAAGAAGCCAATCCGGAAAGTTTGGGCTTTGTGCCCGAGCGGCTCGCCCGGTTGGAGAAATTGATTCTCCGCCATATTGAAGAAGGCCGCTATCCCGGTTGCCAGATCGCGCTCGCCCGACATGGCAAGCTTGCCCTTTTCAAGACCTACGGCCATGCGCGCACGGAACCTGAACGTACGCCGGCGCGCGACGATACGCTCTGGCTGCTCTATTCAAACACCAAGATTCTAACCATGGCCGCCATTTGGAGTTTGGTGGAAGAAGGCTTGCTTTCGTTCTCCGATCGTGTGGCCGATCATTTGCCGGAATTTGCCGCCCGCGGAAAAGGCGAGATTACGATTTTTCAAGTTGCCACCCACCAAGCGGGTTTTCCATCCGCCGTCGTCAGCCGCGAGGCGTGGGCCGATCACGCCCGCATGCGCGCCGAGGTCTGCGATTTCTCGCTGGAATGGACGCCGGGTTCGCGCATGCATTACCATGGGCTCTCGGCGCATTACACGCTCGCTATGGTGATTGAAGCCATCAGCGGCGAGGACTACCGAAGCTTTATCCGCCGGCGCGTGCTTGCGCCGCTCGGCCTTGCCGATGAGCTCTTTGTCGGCGTGCCGCAGGAAGAGCTGCACCGTTGCGCCGATATTTCCGCCGCGCCGGAATTTGCCGCCATCGCCGACAACAGCCGCGAATTCCGCATGGCGGGCGTGCCCGGAGGCGGCGGCTTCGGCACCGCCCGGGCGATGGCGGCCTTCTACCAAATGATGTTGCAGGGCGGCCGGCTGGGTTCCAAGCGCGTGTTTTCGCCGCGTTTGATCCAGTTCGTCACGCGCGATTTTACCGGCGAGCTCATCGACGGATACATGAAGCTTCCGATGCATCGGGGGCTCGGGCCGCATCTCAGGGGGCACGGGCCCGAAACGCGCGGGTTGGGAAGCCTTGCCTCACCAACGACATTCGGCCATGGCGGGGTCGGCTCTTCCTATTGCTGGGGGGATCCGGAGAGCGGTGTCTCGTTCGCCTACATCACGAACCATGTCGCGCCCGAGCCCTGGCATTCGGCGCGGCTGGATCGCATCAGCAATCTTGTTCATGCGGCGATGGCGTAAGCTCGTCTGCAACGCGCACGGCGAGTTTTTCCATCAACTCGTCGTGGATGCCGAGGCTGCGTAATCCGTCGAGCGTTTGGAACAAATACTCGGCCGCAGAGCCAAGCTCGCCGTGCGCTGTTGCCAGGCGGCGAACAATTTCGGCTTCGTCAAGGTTCCCCGCATAACCCGGCGCGGCGTGGTTGATGGTGAAAGCGATCACATGCCCCAAGCGCTTTCCCTCGCGCGTATAGGCCGGGATCCAGAGAGGCACATAACTTCCCGAGATCATTTCGCGGTGCCACAGAAGGCGCAATTCCTTCTCCGCAATGGCCTCGGCCAGCCGATAAGCCACGCCGATGCAGCGCCCGCCGCGATCCAGCCCCAAAAGCAAGCCCGGGTTCTCCGGCGTGCCGCGGCCGGCAAATGCGGTAAGGCAAAAGCAGCGGTGCCATCCGGGCACGCAAACAACCTGCTGTTCTTCAAACTGAACGGTTGGGTTCCAAATCAAGGATCCGTAGCCGAACAACCAAATATCGCCTCGAGGCTCGGGCCGGCTTGCCAAGGTTGCGCGCAGCGAAGCTTCCCGTTCCTCCCCCGAAAGGATCCGCACATGCGGGGCAATCCGCGCCATCATTTGCTCAATGCCCCCGGCGCTCAGCCATTCGCGATCAATAACCGGTTTTCGGCGTTGGGACATAAAAGCTTGTCGCGTCATCCCCGCTGACCCGTTTCCGAAAGCCGCAGATGCGGCGGGATCACCAAGCCGAGATGCGTCGGCACCGGCCATTCCTCTTGTGCTTGGCGAACCGGCTTGAAACCGGCGCGAATATAGTTCGGAAGCGCGCGCGGATGGTCGGCGGTGCAGGTGTTGACCGTCATGGCCTGGGCGCCGTGGGACCAAACGAGATCCACCGCATGGCAGAGCAGCGGAAAGCCAAATCCTTTGCCGACCATGTGCGGCACAAGGCCGAAATACGCAAGATTCACCACCGGCCAATACCGGGCATCCAGCTCATAAAAACCGACCGGTTCGCCGCCGACATAAAGCACGTGCACGCTCAGTCCGGGCGAGCGCAAGAGGGCCGCAAGCTCATCATCGGGTGTCACGCGCCGAAGCCACCAGACATGCGGCGCGCCCACCGTGTTGTATAAATAGCGATAGAAGGAAACCGAAGGCGAACGCAACTGCACCACCTGCGCCGGCGCCGGAAACGGCGGAACCGGACGCGCCGGTTTGCGGTCCATGCGGAGAAAGGTAACCGTCACCACAACGCGTTCGACTGCCGCCATCGGCAATGCTTCCGTGCGTTAGTCGTCCAGGAAGCTGCGCAGCTTGCGGCTCCGGCTCGGGTGTTTCAACTTGCGCAGCGCTTTGGCCTCGATCTGCCGGATCCGCTCGCGCGTCACGTTGAATTGCTGCCCCACTTCTTCGAGCGTGTGGTCGGTGTTCATGCCGATACCGAAACGCATCCGCAGCACGCGTTCCTCGCGCGGCGTCAGCGTTGCCAGCACGCGCGTCGCCGCTTCGCGCAAATTGGCTTGGATCGCCGCATCCAAAGGAATGACGGCGCTTTTATCCTCGATGAAGTCGCCCAAATGGCTGTCTTCCTCATCGCCGATCGGCGTCTCAAGGCTGATCGGTTCCTTGGCGATCTTCAGCACCTTGCGCACCTTCTCAAGCGGCATGCCGAGCTTTTCCGCCAATTCCTCGGGCGCCGGCTCGCGGCCGATCTCGTGCAAAATCTGCCGCGAAGTCCGCACCAACTTGTTGATCGTCTCGATCATGTGGACAGGAATGCGAATGGTGCGCGCCTGATCGGCAATGGAACGGGTAATGGCTTGGCGGATCCACCACGTCGCGTAGGTGCTGAACTTATAACCGCGGCGATATTCGAATTTATCCACCGCTTTCATCAGGCCGATATTGCCTTCCTGAATCAAATCGAGGAACTGCAGCCCGCGATTGGTATATTTCTTGGCAATCGAAATCACCAGCCGCAAATTGGCCTCGATCATTTCTTTTTTGGCACGTGTGGCATCGCGTTCGCCGCGGCTCACGGTGGCGTAGACGCGACGAAATTCGCCGATCGGCAGGCTCGCCTCGTTGGCAATCGCCGCAATTTGGCTGCGGATCTCGTTAATCTCATCGGCGTGCTTGCTGGCAAAGGTCTTCCAGCCCTTGGCGGGAAGCTTTGCAATGCGCTCAAGCCAATGCGGATCCAGTTCGTTGCCGCGATACTGCTTCAAAAACTCCTCGCGGCTGACTTTGCAGGATTCCGCAAGCCTGAGCAGTTTGCCTTCCAAAGTGGTCAGCTGCTGGTTGAGCATTTTCAGTTGCTGAACCAGCTCTTCCACGCGGTTGTTGTGCAGGCAAAGCTGCTGCACTTTTTGGACAAGCTCCCGGCGCAGCTTTTCGTAAGTCCGCTCGGTGCGCCGGTTCATTTCCTCGGCTGCGGTAATCGCATCCAGCCGCCGGCGCTGCAGCTTCTGCACCTTGTTGTAAAGGTTCTCGATTTCTTCAAAGGTGGCGAGAACCTGGGGCTTGAGCTTTTCCTCGAGCGCCGAGAGCGAAAGGCCCGCACCGTCCGCATCGTCATCCTCCAGCTCCTCGGGAGGATCGAAAGGCGCCTCTCCGTCGTGGCTTGAGGGGCCGTCGGCATCCGCCTCCGGATGGCTGGGGCCGCCTTGCGTGGCTTCCAGATCGATAATGTCGCGCAGCAGCATGCGGCCGGCTTTCAGCGCTTCGTGCCAAGCAACAATGGCGCGGAAGGTCAGCGGGCTTTCGCACAACCCCCCCACCATCATGTCGCGGCCCGCCTCGATGCGCTTGGCAATGGCGATCTCACCCTCGCGCGAGAGCAATTCCACGCTGCCCATTTCCCGCAAGTACATGCGGACCGGGTCATCCGTGCGGCCGAGGCTTTCCTCGTCCACATTGCCGAGGCGTTCTTCGTCTTCGATCTCTTCGACTTTCTCCGCCTTGACCGGCAGCTCCGGCTCTTCGGTTTCCTCGGCCTCGACCACTTGGATCCCCATCTCGTTCAACATCGCCATCACATCTTCGATCTGCTCGGAGCTATTCTGATCAGGGGGAAGGACTGCGTTCAGCTCGTCAAAAGTAATGTAGCCGCGTTCCTTGCCGCGTGCGATCAGCCGCTTCACCGCCGCCGATTGGGTATCCAGCAGGGTGGTATCGGAATCCGATTCGCTCGCCGCAGGCTCTGCCGGCACCGATTGCTTGGTTGCCATTGCCTCAGATCACTCCTGTTGCAGTTCCCGTTTCGAACGCGATGGCAAGCTCGCGCTCTCCCGCTTTTGAATCCTCATCGCTGTCTAAACGGCAGCGCCAATTCCGTCCGGCTCCCCGCGCGCCAGCCGTGCGCGCGCCTCCACCAGGGCCAACAGCCGCTGTTGGCGACGCAGATCCGGTTCGGCGGCAAAATCACGTTGTGCCACAGCCACTTCCGCATCCAACCGTGCGCGATGCAGCAGACCGAAAATATGCCACCAACCCGCTTGCGCCTCCGTCCGCTCGGCATCAGGGCCGGCAAACTTCGGCAGCGGAAACGGCGTCGCCGCCCGCACTTGGGCCTCCAGATTTGCCATTCCGGAAGCCCTGAGGTGGGTGATCAAAGCGTCCGAGTCAAGCGTTTCCGCCGTGGCGGACCATGCCAAGACGGCCTTTCGGAGAGCCGCGAGCCAGGGCGGCAGATCCAGCGATAGCCAGGCTTCCTCGACATCCGGCAACAAACTCGGATGATGCAGCAACACGGCTGCAAGGATGCGTTGCCGCTCGGCAAGCGCGTTTTCCGGCGTGGGCGTGGCGGCTTTGGGCAGCGGCGGCGCGGGCCGAATCGGGCGGCGTTGCTCCTCGAAATAGCGGGCAAGCAGCGCCCGACGGTACTCCTTGGCCAGGCCGCGGTCGCGAATACGGGCCGCCGTCTCTTCCAACTTGGCGCGGAATGCCGCGCGCTGCTCCGGCGTGCTTTGCGGGGCTTGCGCGCGCAGCAATCGATAAAGCGCATCCACCAGCGCCTCGGCGCCGTCGAGCACCAGCTGAAATGCTCCTGCCCCCTTTTTGCGCACAAACGAATCCGGATCCTCCCCCTCCGGAAGCGCGGCGATGCGCAAACTTCGGCTCGGCGTAAGCAAGGGCAGCGCCGTCTCCAGCGCCCGCAACGCGGCGCCTGCGCCCGCGCGATCGCCGTCGAAACAGAGAACGGGCACGGGCGAGAGGCGCCAGAGCAATTCTAGCTGCTCGGCGGAAAGCGCGGTGCCGAGCGGGGCAACCGCACCTTTGAAGCCTGCCTGGTGAAGGGCAATAACGTCCATATACCCCTCCACCACCACCAGCTTGGCGCCTTGGCGGACCTCCTCGCGCGCGAGGTCGAACCCGTAAAGCGCCCGCCGTTTCGAAAAAATCGGGGTTTCCGGCCCATTGAGATATTTCGGCTGGCCGGTGCCCAAAACGCGGCCGCCGAACCCGATCACCCTGCCGCGCCGATCGCGGATCGGAAACATCACGCGCTCGAGAAAGAATTCTCCCGCCGGGCTGCCGTCTTCGCTTTGCCGAAGCAACCCCGCTTGCGCCATTTCCTCAAGGCCCACGCCTTCGCGCGCAAGCTCCGCAACAAGCGCCCCCCGCCTCGGCGCATAACCCAAGCCGAAGCGGCGGATGGTTTCCTCGGTAATCCCGCGTTCTTTCAGATACGCCAAGGCTTGGGCACCCTCCGGCAGGAACAGGCGGCGGGTGAAGGCCGCCTCCGCGCGCGCAAGCACCTCCGAAAGCGCCAAGCGGCGGCGTTCCGCGGCCTCCGCTTCGGGGGCGGGTTTCGGCACGGCAAGCCCCGCCTGGCGTGCAAGCTCGGTCACGGCTTCCATGAAGGCAAGGTTCTGGGTCTGCATCAGGAAGCTCACGGCATCGCCGTGCGCGCCGCACCCAAAGCAATGGTAATGGTCGTCGTAGACGTAGAAGGAAGGCGTTTTCTCGGCATGAAACGGGCAACAACCGCGCCAATTGCGCCCCGAGCGCTGCAACGGCACGCGCGTGCCGATCAGGCCCGCAAGCGGAATGCGGGCGCGAAGTTCCTCAAGAAAATCGGGGGAAACGGCCATCAGCCGGAAAGCTTTGCGCGCACGAGGCGGCTGGCCTCGGCAAGATCGATGCTCGAGCCATGCCGTGCCTTCAACGCAGCCATCACCCGGCCCATATCCTTGGCGCCGGCGGCGCCCGTCTCCGCAATCGCGGCTGCTACTGCCTCCTCCAGGGCTTGCCCCGAAAGCTGCTGGGGGAGAAAGCTTTCGATAATGGCAATCTCGGCTTCTTCCTTCTCGGCCAATTCCGGCCGATTGCCCTGCCGATAAAGCGCTGCGGATTCACGGCGTGATTTCACCATTCCCCGAAGCATGGCGAAAACTTCCTCATCCGGAACTTGGGTAACCCCGCGCGGGCGGGCGGCGATATCGACTTCCTTGAGCCGGGCAAGGATCATTCTCAGGGTTGAGATGCGCGCGGCATCACCGGCTTTCATGGCGGATTTCAGCTGATCGGTGAAAGTTTGGCGCAGGCTCATGCGGATTTTTCCTTCTTGACAAAGATAACACAAAACCGCGCGGAGCAAACGGCGGAAGAAATTTCCCGTCACGCAGATGTTACTTGCATTGGGAAATAATTTCCCATATCCGGTCCCCATCTCCGATTTCACAGCGTCTTCCCGGGAGTAGGCATGGCACTCGACGTCAAAGAAATCATCGCACGGCTTGGCGGGCCGGAGGCGGCAGCCCGCCGCCTCGGGGTCAGCACCGAGGCCCTGCGCAAATGGCGCAGCGCCCAGGCCATCCCCTCGCGGCATTGGCCCGCCTTGATCGCGGCCCTGGGGGTCGATCTCGCCGCCCTGCCGGGGGCCGAAGCCGCCCGTGCGGCACGCGGCTCAGCCTCGCCCGAGGCCGATTCGGCTCCGCCCGGCGCCACCGCATGCCTGGTGCTCGCCGATGGCAGCGTGTTTTGGGGGCGGGGTTTCGGAGCCTATACCGGGGCGACGCCTCCGGTGGGAGAGGTCTGTTTCAACACGTCCATGACCGGCTATCAGGAGGTCCTCACCGACCCTTCTTATGCCGGCCAGATCATCACCTTCACCTTCCCCCATATCGGCAATGTCGGCACCAATGCCGAAGATGTGGAAGCCAACCGCATTGCCGCGCGCGGGCTGGTGTTGAAGCAGGACATTACCGAGCCCTCAAACTGGCGCGCCGCGCAGGCGTTGGACAAATGGCTCATCAGCGAAGGGGTCGCCGGCATTGCCGGCATCGACACAAGAGCGCTGACCTTGCGCATTCGCGACGCCGGCGCGCCGACCGGCGTTTTGTGTTACCCGCCCGATGGCCGGTTTGATCTGGCGGCGCTGCGGGCCACGGCGGCGGCATGGCCGGGGCTTGAAGGCATGGATCTCGCGCGCGAGGTGACATGCCGGCAAAGCTACAGCTGGGATGAAACGCTCTGGCATTGGCCGGAAGGCTTCGGCCGGCAGGA
>JAIMBF010000134.1 GCA_023511585.1 Terriglobia bacterium | reverse complement strand
AACGGCGAGGTATAAAAGGCCGATGCCGCATGCGAGCGATGATGCTCGTTGAACGTCACCGGGCCTTTGTAAGTGTAATGCTCGCGGATCTTTTGCTCGACCGGGCGCCGCTGATGCCAGAAATAGGGCGCGTGCGTGGTATAAAGCTCTTTCGAATTCGGCCAATCGTGCAGGATCTGAAACCAGATGCGGTCGAATTTTAAATCGGGGTTTTCGTAGAATGCGATTTGATCCACCCCTTCCCAATCCCCGGCCACGGCCAGCGCCTTGGAAAGCGCTTTGGCAGGAAACCGTGAATCGTTTTTGCGCCGGCTGAGCCGTTCTTCCTGGATGGCAAATTTGATCTCCTGCCCTTCTACAAAAGCGACGGCGGAATCATGATAAAAACAGGAGATGCCGATCACGCGCTCGGCCGGTGCTCCGTTCGGCTGGATTGCAGGCCGGGGCGAGGGATATTGCCAGCCGCTTTTCCGATCCGTCACGCGGCGGAGCATTGCGGCCGGGCCCAGCAGCCAGTAGCCGGCATCAAGCGTATCCATTGGAAACCTCCCTCGGCATCAACGTGAACTCATTTTCAGACAGGGTTTTCATGCGCTTTCCCATTACCAGGTTTCCGGCACTTCGCGTTCCAATTCGGCAAGCCAGACGCGGGCATTGCCGTCGGACGGCGCGCGCCAATCTCCGCGCGGGGAAAGCGCACCGCCCGCCGTGACTTTCGGCCCGTTCGGCACGGCCGAGCGCTTGAACTGGCTCAGCGCGAAAAACCGCCGCAGGAAGACCGAAAGCCAGTGGCGGATCTCGCCCAAGGTGTAGGAGCGGCGGCGTTCCGGCGGAAAGCCCGGGGGCCAGCTGCCGCGGGCGGCATCACCCCAAGCGTGCATGGCCAGAAACGCGATGCGCGAGGGGCGGAAACCGTAACGGAGGACATAATACAGGTTGAAATCTTGCAGCTCGTATGGCCCGACTTGCTGTTCCGTGCTTTGTGGGCGTTCGCCCTCCGCGACCGGGACCAATTCGGGCGAAATCTCGGTCTCCAGAATGGCCTGCAGAGTTTCCGAAACCTCCGCGCTGAACTGCTCGGACTGAATGACCCAGCGGATGAGGTGTTGAATCAACGTCTTCGGCACGCCGGCATTGACATTGTAATGCGACATGTGATCGCCCACGCCGTAGGTGCACCAGCCCAGCGCCAATTCGGAAAGATCGCCGGTGCCGATCACCAAGCCGTTGTGCCGGTTGGCCAAGCGGAACAAATAATCCGTGCGCAAGCCGGCCTGCACGTTCTCGAAGGTGATGTCATAGACCGGCTCGCCGCGCGCGAAGGGATGCCCGAGATCCTCGAGCATGCGGCGGGCTGCCGGGCGAATGTCGAGCTCGCGATACGTCACGCCCAGCGCGCGCATCAGCCGCATCGCGTTGTTCTTGGTGGCGGCGCTGGTGGCAAAGCCGGGCATGGTGTAGGCCAGGATGTCGGTGCGGCTGCGGCCCAGCAAATCGAACGCCTTGGCGGTGACGATCAGCGCCTGGGTGGAATCGAGCCCGCCGGAAATGCCGAGCACGGCGCGCGGAATGCCGCTGGCGCGCAGGCGTTGGATCAGGCCCGCCGTTTGGATGTTGTAGGCCTCGTAGCAGTCCTGCGCCAGGCGCTCCGGGTTTTCCGGCACGAAGGGAAAGCGCGCGACCCGGCGTTCCAGCCCGAGATCTTGCAAGGGCGGCTCCAGGCGAAAGGCGATGCGGCGCCAGTCCTGGCCGGCGGAAGGGGCGCGGCGGCGGTTGTCTTCGAAGGTGCCCATGCGCATGCGCTCCTGCCGGAGCAAGACGAGATCGATATCCGCAACCGCCATTTCCGCACCGGCCGGAAAGCGCTCCGTGGCCGCCAGCAGCGCGCCGTTTTCGAACACCTCGGCTTGGCCGTCCCAAGCGAGATCCGTGGTGGATTCGCCCGCGCCCGCCGCGGCATAGACATAGGCGGCCAGGCAGCGCGCCGATTGCGATTGGCAAAGCAGCCGGCGGAATTCGGCCTTGCCGATGGTAATGTTGCTGGCCGAAAGATTGGCAAGCACGGTGGCCCCGGCAAGCGCGGCCTCGGTGCTCGGCGGCAAAGGAACCCAGATATCCTCGCAGATTTCCGCATGCACGATAAGGCCCGGCAGATCTTCGGCTTCAAACAACAAATCGGTGCCGAAGGGGGCAAGAAAGCCGCCGACGCCGATCTGTTGGCCCACAATTCCATCGCCCGAGGCGAAATGACGGCGCTCGTAGAACTCGCGGTAGTTCGGCAGATGGATTTTCGGCACCACGCCTAACAGGCGGCCTCGGTGCACGGCCAAAGCAGTGTTGAACAGCGCGCCCCGATAGCGCAGCGGCGCCCCGATCAACAGCAGGGGAAAAAGCTGCCGGGATTCAAAGATGATTTTCTTGACGGCGTCTTCGACGGCATCGAGCAGCGCATCCTGCTGCAGGAGATCGCTGATGGCGTAACTCGAAAGGCCAAGCTCGGGGAAGACGGCAAGCGCCACGGCGCGATCATGACATTCCCGCGCAACGGCGAGGATGGCGTTGGCATTGGCTTCCGGGTCGGCCAGGTTTGTCGGCGTGGTACAGGCGGCGACGCGCGCAAAGCCGTGCCGGTAGATCGATCGGAACGCCGCGGATGCGGGGGCTGCGGAAGAGTGATTCACCGCGGAAGGAACTCCTTTCTGCCTTGCTCATCCGCCTGCGGCCGGGCGCCGCAAAAGCCTTGCGATTTTCGTGCACACCCGATCCGCCCCGAGGGGTGGAACGGTTTCGGAAAAGCGAGGGTAGCGATTTTCTTCAGCGTATCGGGCATTTTGATCCTAAAAAGGAACATAGCATTGAAACGTGCAGAAGCCGAGTCGGCATTGTTCGTGATGAGCGGCACGGCCGAACGCATTTATGCCGCACCATTCCGAACGACGAGGCCGAGTTCGAAGAGACGCCGACGATAGCGCGCAACCAACTTCTCCATGGAATAGAGGGTTCGCATGCGCTCTGCCCCCTGTGCGGCGCGCCGCCTCGCTTCGGCCGGATCGGCCACCACTTCGCGCATGCGCTCGGCAAGATGCTTCTCATCGATCTCTGCCCAAAAGCTGCCTTCGGGGCAAAACAGAAACTGCCCTTCTTCAATGGGCGAAGGCGACCAACGCACGGGATAGGCGGTCTCTTCATCGCAAAAGTCTCGGGTGCCGGAGTAGTCCGTGCCAATCACCGGCCGAGAGAGGGCCAGGGCGTAGGCGGGGAAGTAGCCGAAACCCTCGGCCCGATGCGGCGAGACGAGGCAGTCACACGTGGCAATGAGCGCCAGCAGGGTTTCAAACCTTACGGTTTCCGCAATAATGCGGATGCGTTCGTCAAATTGCGCTATTTTGCGGATCTCGCGGAGCTGCGCTTCGCAATCCCCCCATTCAATCTTTGCGTAGTCGGTGGTTTTAATGATCAGGTTCACACGTTCGTGTGCAGACGGAAATGCCGCCTGAAACGCCCGCACGGCGGCCAAGAAATTCTTTCTGGCCAGGCCCGCGCCGAGATCGCAGCAGAGGAGAAAGCAAAAACTGTCTTCCGCGATCCCCAATCGCGCCCGTTCCAACGGCGTTACCGTATCCGGCAGTTCGATGCCCTTTCCCATATTCAAGACCGGGCACGTGCAGTGTTTTGCATAAGCCTCGCGGACGAATTCGGAGGGGACCCAAATTTCGTCAAGCAGCTCCACCCCGAGCATATGCGCTTGCGGAAGTTCCTCCAGTTCCCAAAGCAAAAAACCGATTTTGTATGAATCGGCAACGCGTTTGGAGCGAGTGGCCAAGAGCGCTTGCGGAATACTCTCCGCATTCAGGTGGAAGAGCGTGACATCACGCGTGAGAGAGAGCCCTTTCAACGAGACGGGGGAGGCATAAGGCTTATCCCAGGTGCGGCTTTCCACATCAAAGATGACGGGCGCTATATCGAGCCTGGAAAACGCCCGCACGGACATCCGCAAGTTTTCGCCCAAACCCGCCACGGTTTGAGGAAAACCGGCAATCACCAGCGCCGGCGGATTGCTGATCTCCGCTTGCGGAGCCGGGTCCTGCAGAGAGGAAAATTCCGCAAACTCCGGATACTGCGCCGAGACCCGGTTTTTGAACCACTCCCGCACGGCGTGCGACTGCCACGCGCGGAGATCTTCCTTGCCGAGCTCCGCCGTTCCCACCGCGCCTGCCAGAAGAAACTCTAGCCTGCTTAGGTTCTGTTGGCGCGCGCCGATATGCTGCTTGAAATATTTCCTCATAGCATTGGAAATGAGAGGGCCGACGACGGGGTCCGTCAAATAGGTCAAAATTATTTCGAACCCGAACGCTATGCGATGCGCCGGGTTGGCGAGATCAAACCGTGCCCGGTAGCGCGGTTCGATGGCGGAAAGCCGCGCGAAAAATTCCGTAATCGGAATGCCGGTTTTTTGGCTCAGCGCATCGTTTACCGTCAGCGATGCTTTTAAGTGATCCGGCACCAAACCCGTGGTTCGGCATCGCTTGCTTTGCAGGTATTCGACCCAGAGCAATCCGAGCTCCACGGGGTCTGCCAATTTTCGCGTGTTGACCGATACTTTGCCGTCAAACAGCACGCTGAACAAAAGCCGCGAGAGCGAAATCGGCGATAGCCAAGGATCGCATGCGGAGGAATTGAGATATAAACGCAGCTCGTTCGGAATCGGAAGCTCGCAGGAAACGAGCGAAGGAGCTTCAAACAAATACCACTTGATGAATTCGAACAAATTGGAGCTCTGCCGAAGATTCCATCGATGCGACGGGCGCAGCGCAAAATAAAGATGCAGCATAAAACGGCTGATCGGAACCGCCTTGCTGAGAGAAGGGGAGGTTTCCAATCCGTTGAGAATTTGAAAGGCACGATGCGTGCCAAGCGCCGCCGGATTTAAAAATATATCATCCTCCGGCCACTTCGGTTCCGCTCTTCGGGTTTTCAA
>JAIMBF010000027.1 GCA_023511585.1 Terriglobia bacterium | reverse complement strand
GAGACTCTGGAACTGGAAGAGACCCGCTTCAAAGCGATGCTGGAGCGGGGCTTGCATCTCTTGGCCGAGGAAACCGCACGGCTCGGCACCAACGAGCCGTTGCCCGGCGCGGTTGCGTTCCGCCTCTATGATACCTACGGCTTCCCGCTCGATCTCACCCAAGATGCGCTGCGCGAGCAGGGGCGCAGCGTGGATATCGCCGGATTTGAAGCGGCGATGGAGCAGCAACGCGCCCGCGCCCGGGCGGCCTGGGCCGGTTCGGGCGAGGCGGCCACCGAGCGCGTTTGGTTCGAACTCCGCGAACGCCTCGGGGCGACCGAATTCCTGGGCTACAGCACCGAACGCGCGGAAGCGACGCTGCTTGCCGTGGTTGCGGGCGGCCGTCCGGTGGAAACCGCACCCGCGGGGACCGAGGTCGCCGTTGTTTTGAATCAGACGCCCTTTTACGGTGAAAGCGGCGGCCAGGTGGGCGATACCGGCACCATTACCGCGGCGGACGGTTTGCGTATTGCGGTCACCGATACCCAGAAAAAACTCGGCGATCTCATCGTGCATCTGGGCCGGGTGGAAGCCGGCACGGCACGCCCCGGCACGGCGGTGGTCGCGGAAATCGATCACGAGCGACGCAGCGCCGTGCGCGCCCACCACTCGGCCACGCACCTCTTGCACGAGGCGTTGCGTCGCCGGCTCGGCGAGCATGTGACGCAAAAGGGCAGCCTCAATGCGCCCGATCGGCTGCGTTTCGACATCAGCCATCCGAAGCCGATCACCCCGGAGGAGCTTGCCTGGGTGGAAGCCGAAGTGAACGCCCGCATTCGCGAGAACGCAGAGGTCACCACCCGCCTGATGACGCCCGAAGCCGCGGTGGCCTCCGGGGCGCTTGCGCTTTTCGGCGAAAAATACGGCGAAGAGGTGCGTGTGGTCTTCATGGGCAAAGGCGCCGGCAACCGGGCGGCGTATTCCATCGAGCTCTGCGGCGGCACGCACGTGCAGCGCACGGGCGATATCGGCTTCTTTCACATCATCAGCGAAGGTGCGGTGGCCGCGGGCATTCGGCGCATCGAAGCCGTCGCCGGCGCGGCAGCGGTGGCCGCGGTGCAAGCGGAGGAGCGGCTGCTTGCGGAAACCGCGGCGCTGCTCCGCGTCGCACCGAGCGAGCTGCCCCAGCGAATCAGCGCCGTTTTGGAAGAACGCCGCAAGCTTGACCAGCAAGTGCAGGAGCTGCAACGGCGTCTGGCCACCGGGAACGTGCAGGCGGCGGTGGAAGAAATCAACGGCATCAAGCTTGCCGCCCGGCACTTGGGCGATGTGCCGCCGCGCGAGTTGCGCAACCTCGCCGATGCCATCCGCAAGCAAATCGGCAGCGGTGTTGTCGCTTTGGTTTCCACCGCGGAAGGCAAGGCGAGCATCGTGGTCGGCGTCACGCCGGATCTTACCGAGCGCTTCAATGCGGTGGAGCTCGCGCGCGCCGCCAGCGCCGCCGTCGGCGGCAAAGGCGGGGGCGGCCGGCCGGATCTCGCCCAGGCAGGCGGCCCCGATGCCACGCGGGCGGAAGCCGCGTTGGCGGCCGTGCGTCTTGCTCTTGCCGCCTAAACCGGGGAGGCTAGGAGGGCTGGGAAAAACATGAACCGCATCGTCTTCGTGACCGGCGCCACCGCCGGCTTCGGCTGGGCCATCGCGCATCGCATGGTCCAGGACGGCTATCGGGTGATTGCAACCGGGCGGCGCCGCGAGCGCCTGGAGGCGCTGCAGAAAGAACTCGGCCCCGCGCTTTTGCCCTACCCCTTGGATGTGACCGATGCCGAGGCCGTCGCGCAACTGCCGGACGCACTGCCGGAAGGCTGGCGCGAGGTGGAGATCCTGGTCAACAATGCGGGCCTCGCGCTGGGGCTCGAACCTGCCTACCAAGCCCGCCTGGAAGATTGGGACCGGATGGTCGCCACCAATATCACCGGCTTGCTGCATGTCACCCACGCGCTCTTGCCGGGAATGGTCGCGCGCGATCGGGGGCACATCGTGAACCTCGGCAGCGTCGCCGGCACCTATCCTTATTCGGGCGGCCACGTTTACGGCGCCACCAAGGCGTTCGTGCAGCAATTCAGCCTCAATCTGCGGGCCGATCTGATCGGCACCGGGGTGCGCGTCACGAATCTCGAACCGGGGTTGGTCGGCGGCACGGAATTCAGCCTCGTGCGTTTCGGCGGCGATGCGGAACGCGCGCAATCGGTCTATGCCGGCACCGTTCCGCTCACGCCCGAGGATATCGCCGAAGCGGTAGCCTGGGTTGTCGGGCTGCCGGCGCATGTCAACGTGAACCGCATGGAAATCATGCCCACCTGCCAGGCGCCGACGCGGATCGGCGTAAAGCGGCGAGAATGAAAACCGGACCCGGGCCGCCGAAACTGACGAAAATTCTCGAGCGTTTCTGTGTTACCGACGGAACGAAATTCCGTCTTTCCGATTACGACCCCGCCGATACCGCCGGAATCGATCTCAACAAAGCGGAAGCCAAGGCCCTGGTTGCGCGCGATGTCGAGCGGCTCGCCGCCCTGCAGGAGCTGCTCTATGCGCAAGACCGCTGGTCTTTGTTGTGCGTCTTGCAGGGTATGGACAGCGGCGGCAAGGACAGTACCATCAAGCACGTGATGTCGGGGGTGAACCCGCAGGGCGTGCAGGTCAGCGCGTTCAAGGCCCCGGGGCCGGAAGAACTCGCGCATGGATTTCTCTGGCGCGTTTCCGCCAAGCTTCCCCCGCGCGGCCATATCGGCATTTTCAACCGCAGCCATTACGAAGAAGTTTTGGTTGTGCGCGTGCACCCGGAACTGCTGCAGACACAGCGCCTGCCCGAGGCGGTCATCGGCAAGAATTTCTGGCGGCACCGGCTGGAAGACATTGCGAATTTCGAGCGCTACCTGGCCCATCAAGGCGTAGTGATTCTAAAATTCTTTTTACATATCTCGAAAGAAGAACAGCGGTGCCGGTTGCTGGCACGCCTGGAAGATCCGCGCAAAAACTGGAAGTTCAGCGAAAGCGATCTCGCCGAGCGGCGCCTGTGGGACGATTATATGCATGCCTATGAAAAGGCGATTGCGGCAACCGCCGCGCCGCATGCGCCCTGGTACATCGTCCCCGCCGATCACAAATGGTTCGCGCATGTCGTGGTGGTGGCGGCCTTGATCGAGGCCTTGGAAGGCTTGAAGCTCTCCTACCCGAAGCTCGAACCCGCACAGCAGGAATTGCTCAACCGGGCGCGCGCCGAATTGCAGGCAAAGCCGGATTGAGCCATAGATTACCGTAGATTGCTTATCCTTTCCCGGCCTGGAGCCCCAGCAATCGGCCGAACATCGGGGCCGTTGGAGAATGCACGCATATGGCGAGCAACGTCCATTGGAAGGCGAGGCTTCTGTTCATCGCCCTTCTCTTTATTGGCGGAGCCGGCGCGCTGGTTTGGAATTTCTGGTCCTCGAGCCGCTACCGAACCTACTGGATTGAGACGCACGACCCTGCCTCCGGGCTGATTGCGGGTGCGCCGGTCGAATTCCACGGCGTGAATGTGGGTCAGGTCACGGACGTCGCGCTCCGCGATGCCGATACCGTGCGGATCACGCTCGAGGTTGCGAAAACCGCGCCGGTCTCAAAAGCCACGGTTGCGACCATTACGGCGCGCGGGCTCACGGCCTGGGGTTTCTCAGGCTATGTCTATATCGCGTTGGAAAATACCGCACCGGCATCCGGCCCGTTGCCGATCGCGCCCGGCGAGCCCTATCCCCGCATTGCGGCCGCACCTGCGCGCATTGTCACGATGGACACCATGGTGGCGCAGTCGGTGGACAAGCTGCAGACATTGATGCAGCTTCTGGAGCCTCTTGCGAACGAGCAAACCGTTGCATCCGTGAAAGCCTCGCTGGAAAGCCTACAAATGCTCTCGCATTCTCTCGACGGCCTGCAACAATCGGCAGAAGCCCTTGCCGCCGCGCTCGATAAAAAAACGGTTGCCTCGCTCAAGCGCTCGCTGGAAGGGCTGCAGCAAGTCTCGGCCATCCTTGCCGCCAACGGCAAGCGCCTCGATTCTCTTATCATCAACGCCGAACGCGACAGCCGCGATATTCGCGCGTTGGTCGAGACCAGCAATAGCACGCTGCGGACGCTGAACGCCCAGGTTTTGCCGCAATTTTCGCGTGCGATCGTGGATCTTGAAACGCTGAGCCGAACCATGAACGGGCTCGCAACCCGGCTCTCGCGCAACCCTTCAGCGCTGGTGAGCGGAACAACGCTCCCGCCCGGCCCGGGTGAGCGTTGAGAGCGCCGGCCCTCGCCGTCGCCGCGGCGTTGCTGCTTGGGGGCTGCACGCTGCTGGCACCGCCGCGCCCGGAACCGGCGCGGGAAGTGCTGGACGAACTTCCCAAGCAGATCCCCTCCGAACGCCGCCATACCGCGGCGCTTTTCGTTTTACCGCCGGAAGCGGGCCCCGCTTATGACACCATTCGCATCGCCTATCGCGAGCGCCCCTATCAGCTCGGCTATTTCCGCGATCATGAATGGGCAGAGCCGCCGGCGCAGATGATCAAAACCCTGCTGATCGAAACCCTCAAGCGCACCGGCGCGTTCCGGTCCGTTCTCACGGAGCCCGATTTCGCCAGCCCGACTTACACGCTGCGCACCGAAATCCTGGAGTTGGTGCAGGACTACACGCGCTCGCCCCCGGTGGCGCGGCTTGCCCTTCGGCTGGAGCTGCTCGCCCCCACCGGCCGGCCTCTGGCAAGCCGCGAAATCACCCGCGAGCAGCCGATGCAGGCGGCAACCCCCTATGCCGGCGTGGCGGCGACCAACCACGCGCTCGCCGGCGCGCTCGCGGAGGCCGCGTCATTTGTGCTCGATCACACCCGTTAAGCGTCGCGCTTCCGAAGCCCGAGCATTTTCTGCAAGGTATCATCGTGCAAAACGTAGTGGTGCCGAAGCGCGGCCGCTGCGTGCAACGCGATCATCCCCGCCATGGCCAAGCCAAGCCAATCATGGATCGCGCGCAAGCGGGCAAACTGATCCTCGTTATGGGGCAGAAAATCGGGCAGGGTGAAAAGCCCGAAGAAGCTCACGGAAATCCCCGCGGCGGAGGACATCAACCAGCCGAGCACGGGCTGGAGAATCATCAGGCCGAGCAGGCAAAGCTGCATCAACACCGCGGCGATTTGCTGCCATTCCGGCACGGTTTGCGCAAGCTCGGGCAGCGGATTGAGCTGGCGCCAAAGCAGCCGTATCAAGGCCAACATCAGCACCAATATGCCGATCTGCTTGTGCGCCAAAATGAGCGCGATTTTTATCTCGTCAAACCCGGCATCGGGGAGCCGAACCATATAAATCCCAAGTCCGACCAACCCGAGAATCAACACAGCGATCAGCCAATGGAGCACAACCGCCACGGCGCCGTAGTGCCATTTGGTATTGAAAAGCTGCATCGCGGGCCGCGTTCGCTCCATTCCGAAAGAAAGTGCCGGAAATCCTAGGCTTGCGCCTCGGCCAGCCGCATCCAAGAGGGCACGATCGGCTGCAGTTTTGCCGCGCCGGCGGCTAACGGCTGGTCCAGCGCTTCGGTGCGCAGCAGCGCAAGGCCGATCCCGGGCTGGCCCGAGCGCATTTCCCCAACCTGCTTCTCCTCCGCCATCACGGGGGTTCCGGGCCGCGGCAGCTCCCCGGTGATTGCCACGGGAACCAGGCGGCGCTTCACCAGCCCGCGGTATTTCGTCCGCGCGGTGAGCTCCTGGCCGAGATAACACCCCTTGCTCCAGGAGATGCCGTTCAGCTCATCGAACCCGGCTTCCAGGAGCACGGTTTTTTCCGCTTCCAAGTCCCGCGAGCCGTCCGGCAGGCCGAGGGCCAATCGATGCCGGTCCCAGGCTTCGAAAGAGGCCAAGCCGGGCAGCGGCGCACGCGCATAAACCCGCCATCCGGCTTCTTCCAGCCGCGGATCGGCGGCTACCCAGCCGCCTTCGGGCGTAGGAGTCCTGCTGCCCCAGGCCGCATGCACGGCCCATTCGTCCGAGGCATCACGGAGCGCCACCTGCGCGCGCAACCGATAGCGGCCGAGTTTTTGGAGCAACAGCGGAATCTGCGCGCGTTCTGCGTCCAAAAGCAGCCGCTCGCCGTCGGTTCCGATGAAAAAATCGGCCAGCCATTTCCCCTGCGGCGTCAGAAACGCGGCCCAAACCAAGGCCCCGGGCTTAACTGCCGTGACATCGTTGGAAACCAGGCCCTGCAGGAAACCGATCCGGTCCGGGCCGGCAATCTCTAGCACGCCCCGATCGGGCAGATAGGTCAGATGGCTCATGCCGTTCACATTGGTTGCCGAGAGCGCCTCTGCAATCGTGGCATGCGCTTTACACACCACAGCACCACTTTTTCTTACTCCGGCGCGGAATCAAGGAGTTTTTCGCAACCTGCCCGCCTCTTAAAACATATAACTAAGATATTGCTATTTGCGCCCCCCGGCGCTAAACCCGCTCCGACCAACTGTGGGCCAAGACTGCATCCTCCGGGATGCATGAATTTACGAGGGGGTTTTCCGCAATGAGTGCGATCGGAAATACACATGTTGTGCTCGCGCAGCATGGTCCTGTTCGCCGCTTCGTCCTGCGTTGGCTCATGAGCACCAACCACAAGGATATCGGCACGCTTTATCTGGTCTTTTCCGCAACCGCCGGCTTCATCGGCGGCATTCTTTCCCTCATTATGCGGATGCAGCTCATGCATCCCGGCTCGCACATCGTCGCCGACGGGCAGACATGGAACACTCTTGTGACGGCGCATGGGCTGGTGATGATCTTTTTCACCCTCATGCCGGCATTGATCGGCGGTTTCGGCAATTGGTTCGTTCCGATTCTCATCGGCGCGCCCGAAATGGCGTTCCCGCGCCTGAACAACATCAGCTTTTGGCTTTTGCCGCCGGCGTTCGGTTTGGTGATGACCGGATTGTTCCTCAATGAATCCGGAACCGGCTGGACGCTCTATCCGCCGCTTGCCAACAGCACGTTCCAACCCGGTATCGGCATGGATTGCACGTTATTCGGGCTGCATCTGGCCGGTGCCAGCTCTCTGCTCGCAGCCATCAATTTCATTACCACCATTTTCAACATGCGCGCGCCCGGCATGACGCTGCACAAGATGCCGCTTTTCGTCTGGTCGCAATTGGTTACGGCATTCATGCTCCTGATTACCATTCCGGTGCTTGCCGGAGCGATCACCATGCTGATTACCGATCGCGATTTCGGCACCTCTTTCTTCCGTCCGGAAGGCGGAGGAGACCCGGTGCTGTTTCAACATCTCTTCTGGTTCTTCGGCCATCCCGAAGTCTATATCATGATCTTGCCGGGTTTCGGCATCATCAGCCATGTTGTTTCGACATTCAGCAAAAAGCCGGTGTTCGGTTATCTCGGCATGGCCTACGCGATGGTGGCCATCGGTTTCGTGGGCTCGGTGGTCTGGGCGCATCATATGTTCGTTTCGGGTATGAGCGTCGATTCGCGCGCCTACTTTATGGCTGCCTCCATGGTTATTGCGGTGCCGACCGGGATTAAGATCTTTTCTTGGCTGGCGACGATGTGGGGTGGTTCGATCGAATTCAAAACCCCCATGTTGTGGGCATGCGGGTTCATCTTCGTTTTCACCATCGGCGGTGTAACGGGTGTGGTTTTGGCCAACGCCAGTATCGACCAGATTCTCCATAACACCTATTATGTGATCGCGCATTTCCACTACGTGCTTTCCTTGGGTTCGGTGTTTGCGATCTTTGCCGGATTTTACTATTGGGTCGGCAAAATGTCCGGCCGGCAATATCCCGAATTCTGGGGCAAGGTGCATTTCTGGGTCACGTTTGTGGGCGTCAATCTGACCTTCTTCCCCATGCACTTCCTCGGTCTTGCGGGCATGCCGCGCCGCTACCCGGATTATCCCGATGCCTTTGCCGGCTGGAACTTCGTTGCCTCCATCGGCTCGTATATTTCGGGCTTCGGCCTGCTGATTTTCCTTTACGTGGTCTATCGCACGTTCACCGCAACCGAGCGCCTGCCTGCCAATTATTGGGGCGAAGGCGCCACCACCTTGGAATGGACACTTCCTTCACCCGTGCCCGAGCATGTTTTCGAAGAACTGCCGCAGGTCGTGTGAAATGCGCAACGAGGATCCCGACGCTGTGTTTAAGGATCGTGTGATCTTGCCTATTCCGCCTTGAGCCAGATCGGGTCTTTGAGCTTGGCGAGAAAAGCGCGATGCGCCGCCTCTTCGGCATCGCTCACCACAATCGGCCGGGGGATGCGGGTGGCAAGGGCAATGGAAGCAGGCACTTCAATCTGCGCTTCTTCCGGCCCGATCAATGCGAGATCTCGCTGCCTGCCGCCGATGAGCTCGACATAAACCTTGGCCAAAAGCCGGCAATCGAGCAAAGCATTGTGCGTCGTGCGCTCGCTCAAGTCGATTCCGAAACGCCGGCAAAGCGCATCCAAATTGTTCGGTAAGCCGGGGAATTTGGCCTTGGCGAGTTGCAACGTATCCACCATGCGCGCCCGATCCAGCGGCGCGCGGCCGATCCGAGCAAGCTCCGCATCCAAAAAGGCGAAGTCGAATGCGGCATTATGGGCAATCAGCATACTGTCGCCGAAAAACTCCAACAGCGCATCGGCGATATCGGCAAAGCGCGGCTTACCTTCCAACATTTCCCGCGTGATCCCGTGCACGCGCACCACATCGCTCGGAATATCCCGTTCCGGATCGAGCAAGGTGTGAAAATGCCGCCCCGTCGGTAAGTCGTTAAACAGTTCGATCGCGGCTATTTCGATAATGCGGTCCCCGAGCGTGGGGTCAAGACCCGTCGTTTCGGTATCGAACAATACGGCGCGGGACATCGGCGAAGCTCCCTAATCAGTCGTCGCAACGCGCGAACGGAATGAAACCGCGAAAGCCCGGTTTTGATCACGAAATCGGCGCGGCGGCGTTTTTCCCGGTCGGGCATTTGTCGAGCAATCGCCGCGCGGATTTCCGCTTCGCTCCAGCTGCTGCGGCGGCGCAGCCGGGCGATCTGCACATCCAGCGGGGCGGAAACCACCACGACTTTGTGCACCCGCTTCTCGGCCCCCGTCTCAAACAGTAACGGGATATCAAGCACCGCAATCCTTTTGCCGGAACGCCGCACGCGGGCGAGAAAAGCCTGCTCGGCTTTGCGCACCATGGGATGCAGAATCCCCTCCAACCGCTTGAGCGCTTCCGGATCCGCCATCACCAGCGCGCGCAATTTGGTGCGATCCAACCGATCCCCCTCCACCACCGAAGGAAACGCCGCGGCAATCGCACCCATCGCGCGGCCGCCCGGGGCTTGGAGCGCCCGCACTTCGGCGTCGGCGTCAAAGGTCGGGATCCCGGCGCGGCGAAAGAACGAAGCCGCCGTGGACTTGCCCATCCCCATCCCGCCGGTGAGCCCGATCACACACATCGCCTGCTTGCCCTAACGCGCCGGCAAAGCGGCGGCGATGAAGCGATGGAGCTCTTCATCCACCTCGGGCTCGACCCCGAACCATTGGGCAAATCCGGGGACGGCTTGAAAAAGCAACATGCCGAGCCCGGGCACCGTGCGCAGCCCGCGCGCGCGGGCTTCCTTCAAAAGCGGCGTTTCGGGGGGCGTGTAGACGATATCGACCACCACCAGCTCCGGGCGGGCGGAGGCAAGTTCAATATCCAATGGCTCGTGCCCTTGCATCCCCGCGGCCGTGGCGTTCACCAAAAGCGTGCATTCCGCCAGGAAAGCGCTGCGGTTGGCCCAAGGGAGGGGGGCGATGCGCGCATGGTGAAGCGTGGCCGCCAATGCTTCGGCTTGCTCCGGGCGACGGCTTGCCACGCGCACCGCGGCTCCGCTTTCCGCCAAAGCGGCGGCGATGGCGCGCGCCGCGCCGCCCGCGCCGAGGATCAAAGCCGGGCCGGCATTGGGTTCAACCCCATGGGCACGCAGGTTCGCGAGAAATCCGAACCCGTCGGTATTGCTGCCGAAGATGCGCCCGTCACGGAACACCAGGGTATTCACCGCGCCGGCGCGCCGCGCGGTTTCATCGAGCACATCGCAAAGCGCGCAAAGGGCAACCTTGTGCGGAAGCGTTGCATTCGCTCCGGCAAAACCCATGGCGATCATGCCGCGGACGGCGTCTTCCAGCCGTTCGGGGGGCGTGGGCAGCGGAATATAGGCACCATCAATCCCATACCGCGCGAGCCAATACCCGTGCAGGCGCGGGGAGAGGGAATGCGCGACCGGCCAGCCGAGCACCCCGGCCACGCGTGCTTTACCGGACAATATGGGCATAAGCCTTGCAAGCACGAATATCCCGTCAAATCAACTCTTCACTCCACGAAAGGAAACCAGCGTTCGGGTCGCGGCGGGCGCAATCCCGGCGGCACGTTTCGCCGCTTTCGCCTCAGCGCGGAGCCGCGCGCCTACTCGGAGCGAAGCCCGGCCCCGTTGGCCCTCCGCCTGCCTCTCGGCGCAGGCCACGGAGGGACAAGCTCAGGCTTGGCATGCGATTCGATGAAAGCGATGCGCCCGGCCGCGAGACCCGCGGATTGCTCCATCTCCGCAAGCAGCACGGAGAGGATTTGCCGTGCGGTATTCTGCCATGTGAACCGTTTCGCTACCGCGCGACAGCCTGCGCGGAATTCCCGGTTGTGCTTCGGGGAGCAGGCAAGCAGCTTGCGCACCGCCCGATAGAGGCTTTCGACGGAAAACGGGTCAAAATACGTGCACAGCTCTCCGCCCGCTTCGGGAATGGCGGAGCTGAAGGATGCAATGCAAGGGGTGCCGACGGAAAGGCTTTCCAGAATGGGCAGGCCGAAACCTTCGAAGAAGGAAGGGTAAATCGTCGCCGTTGCGCCGCAAAGCAGGCGGTATTTCTCGAACTCGGAAACAAACCCCGGCAAAATGAGCCGTTTTTGCGCAATTGCCGCTTCCAAGGCGGCGGGGATCGCCTGCTGTTCCGCAAGCCAGCCTATGCGGCCCGCAATCACAAACCGGCAGTCTTCCAAAAGATCCGGGAAAAGATTGAGCAAATCAAAAATGCAGGCGATGTTCTTGCGCGGCTCCCGCGTGCCCAGGACAAGAAAATAGGGCTCGGCATTTTCTTCGCGAGGTTCGTTAGCAAGCTGGATCGGAAACCACCACGGCCAGGAAACGCCGTTATAAGCCACGCGCAGGCGATACTCCTCGATGCCGAAATAGGCTTTGAGATCTTCCACGGTTGCGCGGGAAACGCCGAACGTGACCGTATTGGACGCGAGATCCTCGCATATCGTTTCCATATGGTATCGGATGGTATCGAAGACATGAAATTGCGGCGTAATCAGCGTGGAAAGGTCGTGCACGAGGCTGCATTCGATGGGAAAGATCCTTCGCACGCGCTTGACCGAAGGAAAAATGCCCGCTGCCCGGCTGCCGGCTTGCAAAAGCGGCATCGGCCCCTCGCGGGCATCGCCTTTGAAAAAGTCGCGCTGCAGGAAAAGCCCGCTGTTTCTGGCGAAGGCATCGACAACCGCCTCGCTGGAAACCAGATGGTTTTCATAGAAGAATCGCGTGTTTTCGGGAAACGCGTCGAATAACACCTCTCCAAGCCGCGCTGCGACCAGCGGAATTCCCGTCCAATGCTCTTCGAAGAGCGGCGAGACGTCGTAATATAATGTCCAGCCCAGCTTGCAAATGCGTCGCTTCAGCACATGAAGCGGAAGCGGCTCGGCTTCCTCGCTCTCGGAAGCGGTTGGAATGGCAAGGCGTTTAAGCGGCATGGATCGCGAACATTTCGGCATGATGCATCTGACGTGCGGGGATAAAGCGTTGCCGCAGCATTTCCTCCGAGCGCAAAAGCACATCGGCCAACGCCCGGTGGGAAAGCGACGGCACAAGGTGGATCCGCTCGCCGAATTGGTCGGAAACGCGCAGGCGAAGCTCCTCGTCGGGCGGAATGGTCTGGTGCAACGCAAACGTCGAAGAGAAACGAAACTCTTCCGGCGACGCCAACATCATGGCCGGAATGCGAAGCGCATTCAGGCGTGCCAAGGTAAAGAAGCGTTCCGGATCGGCCCCTTCAATCCAGCCGCATGCAAACAACGCGGGCAACAACGGCAACGCTTCGGGCCGCGACAGACGCGCGAGAAAAATGGAGCGCAAAATTTGCGGGCGGAGGGTTTCGTTTCGTACCTGTTCGACAAGCTGCGGCACCGCTTGCGCGGTTTCCCAGGTTTCGTTGAAGGGAAATAAAACCACGCGCAGCGGGGAATTCCGCAAATGCTCCGATCGGCAGAGCCGCAAAACCAGCGCGGGCAGCATGCTTGCAGGGTTGCCGAGATTCCAGGCCAGCAAAATGAACGGATGTGCCGGCATTCCGCCGGCCCCGCTCTCGCGCGCCAACGCAAAAGCGCGCCGCCAATCCGCGCTGTGCGCCGTCATGCGCGCAGGCTCCGTTCCCCGCCATTCTTCGGCATCGAACTCTGCAAAGGAGCAGCCGAAAAGCCCGCGCGCGGCACAAAGCTTGGGGGTGATCTCGGCAGCTTCCGCCGGTTCCATCGCAGGATGGCGCGCCAAGGCTTCGCGCACATCCGTCATTGCCGCACCGGCCGGCAAAACCGCCCGAGCACACTCGCGGTTGCCGAACCGCCGCAGCGGCATTTGCTCCGGATAGTAAACGAATTGCTCGGCAAAACCCGAAGGAACAACTTGCCCCGAGGCAAAGGGGTGGCTTTGCGGGCCAAGCGGGGGCAAAATCTCCGCCTCGGCCGAAAGCATTACGTTGCGCGCACCTTTCAAAAGACGCGCATGCCGCGCCATGCCGAGACGCAGATGCACAAGCCCCACATTGCTGCGCTCGGGCGCGATGAAGCGCTCGAACGGCCGATAGCTCGAGGGTGCTGCAAACAATTCCGGTGCAGGAACAAACAACAGCCGCTGGCCGATCCCGCTCAGCATGGCGGAAAGCGCGGAAAGTTGCGCTTCAAAGCCGAACAAGCGTTGCCGGTAACTATATTGCGCGGCCGGCTTCACAGCGCTTTCGCAACCTGCCCCGTTTGTCGGAATGCTTGCTGCAAGCAAAACGTCCCGCCAAAACGCCGGAACCACCTCCGGCATCGCCGGAGCCGGCGCGAGCGTGGTTTTTTGCCGCTGCGTCTCGAATTTAGGACGCACGATCTGTCTTATTTTTCCGACTGTTTTTATGTTTCGCGAACAAGACATACTTGCAGCTGTCCTCCGCCGTTCCTCCGCATTCGGAGATTGCATTTTTCAACTTTCGATTGTTATTCTAGTGATGGTTGCGAGGCAAGCGTTATGTACAAAAACAATTCATCTTTTCCGCCGTTGCACGGCAACATCGACGGCACATCGCCGGAAGGTTTTATTTTCGGTTGGGCTTGGCGCGCCGGGACACTCGAGCGCTGTCATATCCGCGTGCTTTCGGACGGCCGCCCCATCGCCGAGGCGCTTGCCGATCGCTTTCGGCGTGATTTGCTGGAAGCCGGCATAGGGCTCGGGTTTTGCGGTTTCGTGGCGCGCGCCAAAAAGCCGCTTGCCCCGGGTCCGCATCTCTTGCAACTGCTTGAGGCCGAGACCGAAACCCCCATCGGCCGCGAAGTGCGAATCGAGATTCCCGCCTCCGCCGCCGAAAAGACGGCAAACGCACGGCTTGCCTTACCGCACCCGCAAACGATCTGGAGCGATGAAGACGTGCTCGCCCATCTCGCGCAATTCAACCTCGCCGCCCATCACCGGCGGATGGGAACGCTCCGCTTCATCGATGTCACCTTTCGCTATGTGCTCGGCCGTTGGGCGGATGAAGTCGGGCTCAATGCCTATGCGCGCGAATTGGACAGCGGCGCCCTTTCGCCCGAGCAATTTTTTGCTGCGTTGCTGCGTTCCAAAGAACGCAAGGCCAATCCGAAGCCGCTGCCTTCGCCGTTCGATTATCGCTTTCCCTTCACGGCACCGCCTGCTCTCGCCGCTCCGCGTTAACCGGCGCTCGCACGCGGCAGGTTTGCGCGCATGCCCGCCGGGGCAATCCAATCCGGGCTCAGCGAGGCAATCTCCGGGCAGCCGAGCAAGGCAAGATCGCGGTCGATCTCGCTCGCCAAAAGCCTGATTGCGTGCGCCGCGCCGTCGCGTCCGGCAACCGCCGCGGCATACAAAAACGGCCGCGCCACGAAGACGAATTTCGCCCCGAGCGCGAGCGCCTTCAGCACATCGGTCCCGCGCCGAACGCCGCCGTCCAGCATCACCGTCATCGGTCCGGCGGCCGCGACCACCGCGGGCAGCGCGTGCAGCGCGGCAATCGCCCCGTCGAGCTGCCGCCCGCCATGGTTGGAGACCATCACCCCATCCACGCCGAGCGCGCGCGCGCGATTCGCATCCTCCGGCGCCAGCACGCCCTTCAGCACCAACTTGCCGCGCCATTTCTCGCGAATAAAGGCAAGATCGTCCCAATCCAGCGCCTCTCGCCCGGCGAAGCGGTTGGCCGCTTCGGCCGAAAGCACCGGCCCGCCGCGCTCGGCCGCCGCGTTCTCAAAATGCAGCATGCCGCGGGTTGCCAGGGTGCGCGCCGCGGTGCCGAACAGCCAGCCGGGATGGCTTATGCCGTCCCAAAGCAGCTTCGGCGTGGGGCGAAGCGGCAGCGAAAATCCCGCCCGCTGGTTGTTCTCGCGGTTGCCCGGCACCTGCACATCCACGGTCACCACCAGCACCTCGTAGCCGGCATCCGCAACCCGCGCGATCAAGCCGCCGATATGCGCGCGATCGCTGGGAATATAGGCCTGAAACCAGCTGGTGCGGCCGGCGCGCCTGACCCGCTCCAGCGGGGTCAGCGAGGCACCGCTGAGGATAAAGGGGATATTCGCCGCTTCCGCCGCCTCAGCCAGCACGCAATCGGCATCATAGGCCATCAAGGCGCTTGCCCCCATCGGGGCGATGCCGAACGGGGTGGCATAGGTCTGCCCGAAGAGCGAGACGCTTTGGTTGCGCCGCGAAGCATCCACCAGAACGCGCGGCACGAAGACCCAATCGGCAAAAGCGGCGCGGTTGGCGCGGAGGCTCGCATTCGTCTCGGTGCCTCCGGAGATGAAGCCGAACAAAGCCTGCGGCAGGCGCCGCCGCGCCGCCACTTCGAAATCATCCAGCGCGTAAATCCGCCGGAGCGCGCGTTTCGCCGCCGGCGCCGCCGGCGCCCATGCGGCACCGCCGGCAGCCCTTTGTGCTTGAGCGGTTTCTGCCTCTATACTGCCTGCTGACATCGCGTTCCCCCCTTCGCTCGCTTGCTGCGGAGTCCTCTAGCAAAGATCGCCCCATGGCAGAACCGCGCCCCGACGAGGGCAGATCCCTCCTCGCTTACGGTCCTTATCTGCAGCCGGAATGCCGTGCTGCGGCTTGTTTGTGCGACGCCGGATAACATCTATGTAACAACCTTTAGCCCCCAGGAGTTCAAGAATGGATCCTACCATGAGCCTTGCCCAAGGCCGCGCCCGTGAAGCGGCTGCGGGCGGAGCCCCGTTGATCGTCGAAGGCGATCAAAAAACGTTTATGCAGGATGTGGTGGAAGCCTCGCGCTCCGTGCCGGTGTTGGTCGATTTCTGGGCCACATGGTGCGGCCCGTGCAAGCAGCTGACCCCCACCTTGGAGAAGGTTGTCCGTGCCGCCGGCGGGCGGGTTCGGCTCGTTAAAATCGACATCGACAAAAACCGTGCCCTGGTTCAGCAACTCGTGCAGCTCGGCTTGCCGCTGCAATCGGTGCCGACGGTTGCAGCCTTCTGGCAGGGCCAGATCGCGGATCTCTTCCAAGGGGCGCTGCCGGAATCGGAGGTGAAGCGGTTTGTCGAAGGCCTGCTGCGGTTGGCCGGAGGGGCCATGCCTTCGGCCGAACTCCTCACCGAAGCGCGCGCGGCGCTGGAACGGGGCGAGGCCGACTACGCGGCCGAACTCTTCGAATCCGTCCTCCGCGCCGAACCCGAAAATCCCGAGGCTTGGGGCGGGCTTGTGCGCGCGCAATTGGCCGCGGGCCATGAAGACGAGGCCAAGCAGACTCTCACGCGCGTGCCCGCCAAGCTTGCCGAGCACGCGGAAATCGTCGGCGCGCGCAGTGCGCTGGCCTTGGCCGAGGAGGGAAGAGCCGCCTCCGCCAAGCTCGCCAGCCTCGAGCAACGCTTGGCCGCCGATCCCAACGACCATGAAGCCCGCTACGAGCTTGCCACGGCCTTGAACGCCTTGGGCAAACGCGCCGAGGCGGCGGATGCGCTCTTGGAAATCATCCGGCGCGACCGCGCGTGGAAAGACGATGCAGCACGCAAACAGCTGCTGAAATTCTTTGAAGCTTGGGGGGTGGAAGATCCCGCCACGGTGGCGGCGCGGAGGAAACTCTCTTCGCTTTTGTTCCGCTGACAGGAGATGCCGAGCTTTCATCTGAGCCCCGAGAGGCTGCCCGAGTCCTTCCCGGTTTTTCCCTTGATCGGGGCGCTTTTGCTGCCCTGGGGGCGGCTGCCGCTCAATATCTTTGAGCCGCGCTACATCGCAATGACCGAGGATGCGCTGGCGGCCGGCAGGGTTTTCGGCATGATCCAGCCGGACCCCTCGCGCCGCCCGACGGCGAACGGGCCGGCGCTCTATCAAGTGGGCTGCCTCGGCAGAATTGTCTTTTTTGCGGAAACCGACGACCGCCGATTTCTGATCACCCTGGCCGGCGTCATTCGCTTCCGCGTGGCGGAGGAAATCGAAATGCGCCGCGGCTATCGGCGCGTGCGTGCGGATTTCGCGCCCTATTGGGCCGATCTTGACGAGCACAAAGCCTCGCTTGCCCTGCCGCGGGACCAGCTGCTGCAAAAGGCTTGTGCCTATCTCGCCGCGCACGGCTATAAAATCGAGGCGGAAGCAATCCGCGCCTTGCCGGATGTCGAACTTGTCGCCTCGCTGGCCATGGCCTGCCCCTTTACCCCCGCCGAGAAGCAAGCCCTTCTGCAGGCGCCCACGCTCGCGCAACGGGCCGAGGCGCTGCTGGCGCTTTTTGAGATCGACCGGCACGCCCGCCTCGTTCCCTCCGCCAAACAGGAAAGCTGAGCACATCGAGAGAGCAACGGAAAAATGAGCGAATCCGCAAGCAGCCCGGAACGACCGAAGCAACCCCCGATCGATCCCAGGCTTTTGGAAATCCTGGTCTGCCCGCTCACCAAAGGGCCCTTGGAATACGATCGCGAAAAGAATGAACTGATCAGCAGGCAGGCGGGCCTTGCCTACCCGATCCGCGACGGCATCCCCATTATGCTGGTGGAGGAAGCCCGCAAGCTGGACTGAACGCCTGAACCGAACGCGAAGAAAAGACCTCAATCACAAAGGCTTTTCCCATGCCCCTTGCGCGCGAGATTCGCCTCAATCGGGCCGAGCGCATTCTCGAAATCGCCTTCGATGACGGCGCCCGTTTTCGTCTGCCCGCGGAATATTTGCGCGTGGAAAGCCCGAGCGCGGAAGTGCAAGGGCACGCCCCCTCCGAACGGCAATGGTTCGGCGGCAAACGCGATGTGGCGATTGTCGGGCTGGAGCCCGTCGGCAATTACGCGGTGCGCATTCTCTTTGACGACGGGCACGATACCGGCATTTATTCTTTCGAGTATCTCTACCGGCTCGGGCGCGAACAGAAGGAGCGCTGGCAAACCTATCTGGATGCGCTCGCCGCCCGCGGCCTGAAGCGCGAGCGGTGACTGCGTTCCGCCGAAATTACCGGGTTATTTGCGGTATTGCTCGTCGCTGACCTGTTCCATCCAGTCCACGGTCTTGCCGTTCAGCGCTTCCTGAATGGCGATGTGCGTCATCGCCGTGGTGGGCGTTGCGCCGTGCCAGTGCTTCTCCCCCGGCGGAATCCAGACCACATCCCCCGGCCGAATCTCTTCGATCGGGCCGCCCCAGCGCTGAACGAAGCCGCAGCCGAAGGTCACGATCAAGGTTTGGCCGAGCGGATGCGTGTGCCATGCGGTGCGGGCGCCCGGCTCAAAGGTTACGCTCGCGGCCCGAACGCGCGCGGGTTCGGGCGCCTGCATCAGAGGGTCGATCCGCACCGTGCCGGTGAAATACTCCGCCGAGCCTTTGGTGGAAGCTTGTGAGCCGCTGCGTCTGATTTCCATTTTTCCGCTCCCTCGTTTCGTGCCGACACGGTCGTTCGTTCGCGGCGCTGCTAACGCGAGCGGTTCACCGCGTAATCGATGGCATCGGCCAAAGCCTCGCGCAGCCTTCCTTCGCGGAAGAGGGCAAGCCCGGCCTTGGCTTTGGCCGCGTAGTCGCGGGCGCGGGCAAGGGTTGCGGCGATGGCGCCGTGCTTTTCCATCAAGCCGAGCGCGCGCGCGAGATCCTCTTCGCGTTGATCGCTCTCCGCAATCGTGCGTTGCCAAAATCGCCGCTCCTCGGCCGAGCCGGCCTCATAAGCGATCAGCACCGGCAAGGTCACTTTTCCTTCCCGGAAATCATCGCCCACGGTTTTGCCCAATCTTTGCTGATCGGCAACGTAATCCAAAGCGTCATCGGTTAATTGAAAGGCGATGCCGAGATGAAACCCAAGCCCTCGCAACGCCGCTTGTGCTTCCGCGCTTTCTCCGGCCACCACCGCACCCACTTCGCACGCAGCCGCAAACAGCGCCGCGGTCTTGCCGCTGATCACGTTCAGATAGCGTTCCTCGGAGGTGGTCAGATCGTTTTGCGTCATCAACTGCAGCACTTCGCCTTCGGCAATCGTGGCGGCGGCGCGGGCAAGAATTTGCAAAACGGTAAGCGAGCCGTCCTCCACCATCAGCTCGAAGGCGCGCGCAAAGAGAAAATCGCCCACCAAGACCGAGGCCTGGTTGCCGAAAACGGCATTTGCCGAGGCCAAGCCCCGGCGCAATTTGCTCTCGTCGACAACATCATCGTGCAAAAGCGTGGCCGTGTGAATGAATTCCACCGCCGCGGCCAGCCGCACATGCCGAAGCCCGTCGCCCCTGTGCTCCGCTTTGTCCGGATAGCCGCACAGCCGCGCGCAGGCGATGGTCAAGAGCGGCCGCAGCCGCTTGCCGCCGGCGGCCACGATATGCGCGGCAAGGCGGGGGATCAGCTCCACCGGGCTTTGCATGCGCTGCACGATGGTCTGATTGCAGGCCTGCAGATCCTCGTGCACCAGCCGGGCCAGAGCGGTCAAAGCATCGCTTTCCTCGCCCCGCGCCTGCTCCGGCGGCAAAGCAGCGGGAAACGCGACCGATGAAGGGTTGAAGGCTTCCCCCAAAACTCTCTCCCTGCTATGCTTTCTGGCAACGCGCGTACACAATTTCCAGCGCCCGTCAAAGTCGCAAGACTTGGGCGGGAACCGATCTTGCGCGGGAAGCGCCAAGCCAACATATCGGCCCCTTGTGCAAACGGGTCAAGCCAATCAGGCTGCCCTTCCCGTCGAGCGATCGCGATGCCGCAAGAATTACCGAAATCCCCACCGGACCCATCAACAAGTCTCCCTCCCCCCGTGCCGGAACGGCTCTACGGCCGCCGTCGCGGCCATAAGCTCCGCGCGCGCCAGCAGCAGCTTCTCGAGACGGTCTTGCCAAGGCTCACGATCGACCTTGCCAACCCGCTCGCCGGGTTGGAGCGTTTTGCCGAAATTTGGCTGGAAATCGGCGCCGGCTCGGGCGAGCACGCCTTGGCGCAGATTGCGCTGCATCCCGAAGTCGCGTTCATTGCCTCGGAAGTTTATCTGAACGGGCTTAGCGCGCTGCTCGGCCGGCTGGTGCCGGAGCAAGCCGCGCCGGAGCAGGCACCGCTTCCCGCCAATTTGCGCCTCTGGCCGCAGGATGCGCGCCTGCTTTTGAAAGCGCTGCCGGAGGCGGCCTTGAGCCGGCTCTTTGTGCTTTTCCCGGATCCGTGGCCGAAATCGCGCCATGCCAAGCGGCGCTTGGTACACCCGCAGCAAATTCCGCTTCTCGCACGCGCCTTGCGCCCCGGCGCGCTCTGGCGGCTTGCCTCCGACGATCCGACCTATCAAGCTTGGGTGGAAGCGGTGATGGCCGAGCAGAACCGGTTCACCCTGATCGAAGCGACATCCGTGCGCCCGCCGGGCTGGCCGCCCACCCGCTATGAAATCAAAGCGCTTCAGGCCGGTCGCACGCCGCGGTATTGGACCTTTCAACGCGTATAGTCGCGCACGGGGTTTGCGAAAGGAAACACGACCATGGCCTTGCGGTTTCTCATTGTCGGCGCCGGCGCGGTCGGCGGCTATTTCGGAGGCCGGTTGTTGGAGGCCGGCGAGGATGTCAGCTTTCTCGTGCGCCCCCGACGCGCGGCCGAGCTCGCGCGCACCGGCCTCGTGATCCAAAGCCGCCTCGGCAACGCCGTGCTCCCCGCGCCCCGTTGTCTGCTGGCCGAGGAGCTTGCCGAGCCGTTTGATGTGATCCTCTTGAGCTGCAAGGCCTACGATTTGGACGGCGCCGTCACAGCCTTTGCCCCGGCGGTCGGGCCGGATACCGCGATTTTGCCGCTGCTCAACGGCATGCGCCATCTGGATCTGCTGGATGCCCGCTTCGGCCCCGAACATGTGCTGGGCGGGGAATGCGTGATTTCCTCCACGCTGGATGCCGAAGGGCGCATCGTTCACCTGAACGAGGCGCACACGCTGCTCTTCGGCGAGCGCGACGGGCGCCGTTCGGCACGTGCCGAAGCCATCGCCCAATCCTTCGCGCGCGCCAATTTCGACGGCCGGCTGAGCGAGGCGATTGTGCAGGAGATGTGGGAAAAGTGGGTCTTTATCGCCGCTGCCGCGGGCATCACCTGCCTGATGCGTGCCACCATCGGCGATATCGTGGCCGCCGGTGCCGCCGATTTGGCCAAAGCGTTGCTCGATGAATGTGCCGCCATCGCGGCGCGGCAGGGTTTTGCCCCGCGCCCGCAGGTTCTGGACCGCACGCGCCATATGTTGACCGCGCCGGGTTCCCCGATCGCCGCTTCGATGTTGCGGGATATCGAGCGCGGTGCCCCCACCGAAGCCGAGCACATTTTGGGCGACTTGCTACGCCTTGCGCAAACGCGCGAATCCGCGCCGCTGCTCGGGATCGCTTTTGCGCATCTCAAAGCTTATGAAGCCCGCCGCGCCCGGGAGCAGGGCAAAACCGGCTAGGCGTTGCGCCCGCCGCGTTATCGGCATTGCCGGTTGCGCGCGTTAGTTTTTTATTCTAACATTTTACTTGTGCCCGGATGTGGATTGTGCCATATTAGCGTTATGACTCAATTGCACTCATTCGATGCAGACACGGCTGCGTTAGAAATGCCAACACCGCCAATGCTGCCGGAGGAAACGCTGCCGGCGGAGGATACGCCTGCCGCGCTGGTCAAGCCGCGCCGCAAGCCGGAGCCCGCCTGGAAACGTTACGACCACCTCATCCATGACGGCCCGGCCTATTTTGAGGCGCTGCGCAAGGACCGGCTCGCCCAAGCGCGCGCGGAGCGGCAGGAGAAGGTGCGCCGGGCGGCGCTTAGCTTGTTCGCCGCGCGCAGTGTCGCCGCCACTTCGCTTGCGCGCCTCGCCTGGCATATGGAGATTTCGCCCGCGAGCCTCCGCCGTGCCTATCCGGACAAACCCGCGCTGCTTGCCGGCATTCTGGAGGCGCATGTGAACGCGCTGCTTGAGGCGGTGGGCACGGCGCAAGAAGAGGCCGACGCGGCTTCCTTCGCCCCGCGTGCCAAGCTCTGCACCATGGCCACCGCGGCGCTTCGGTATCTCGCCGGCGAGGGGGTGCTCACGGTGCGGATCGCGCCCCAGGCCGAGGCGTTGCTCGAGCCTCTCTCCCGCGCGGCGCTTGCCGGAAAGCGGCGCTGGCTGGTCGCGCTCTTCGCCTCGGCCATCGAGGAAAGTCTGCCGGGCCTCGGGGCGAGAGGCGGGGAGCCGCCGGCGCGGGCGTTGCTGGCTTTGCTCGAAACCGCCGCTTCCTGGAGCGATGCCGACCGCGGCTCCGAGGATCTTGCCGCCTACGCGGCGCGCGCCGTGGCCGGAGTGCTGGCCATGGCCAACCCCCCGCCCGAGGACGGTAACGGCAAACCCCGCGACCAAGACCCGGAGTCCTCTTCGGAATCCCCGCCCGGCCCGGAAACCGCCGTCACACCGCCGGCCGAAACGCCGCCCAGCGTGCCGCACGCCTCCGCCTTGTCGGATCCCGACGCCCCGCAACTCTGCTGCGCCTGGCGCCGACGCGGCGCTCTCCCCGCCCCCCGCGCGCCGTGCTACGGAACGCAGAGACGGAGGCTACAAAGGAATCAGATGCAAATCCGTGCGTGGGCGTCTTGCGGGATTCTGGTTGGGGCGGGAGGATTCGAACCTCCGCATGGCGGAACCAAAATCCGCTGCCTTACCGCTTGGCTACGCCCCATTAAAATGGCAGGCCGCGAACCTGCCGTCGGCAGGTGCCGCGCTGCCGCTCCATCTCAGGCCTGCCTGATAAAGCGGCTTGGCGTTGCGGTCTAGAGGGGAAGTGGAGAGCTGATGCAACCTAGTCGATACCTCGTCACCGGCGGCGCCGGCTATGTCGGCAGCCACCTCGTCGCCGCGCTCTGCGACCGCGGGGCCGATGTGGTGGTCTATGACAATCTGCGCCAGGGGCATCGCGCGGCCGTCTTGCCCGGGGCGCGGCTGGTTGTCGCAGACCTCGCCGATACCGCCATGCTCGATGCGGTTCTCGCAGACGGCCCGTGGGAGGCCGTCTTTCATTTCGCCTCCCTTTCCTTGGTGGGCGAAAGCATGGCCGACCCCTTTCGCTACTTGGCCGAAAACACCCTCAACGGCCTCCGCCTCATCGAGGCCTGCGTGCGGCACGGGGTGCGCCGTTTCGTGCTCTCCTCCACCGCGAATCTCTTCGGCCAGCTTTCCGAGGTTCCCATTCCCGAAGACGCGCCGATCAACCCCGGCTCCCCCTACGGCGAAAGCAAATATTTTCTGGAACGCGCGCTGGCCTGGGCCGAACGCATTTTCGGCTTGCGCAGCGCCACATTGCGCTACTTCAACGCCGCCGGTGCGGATCCGGCCGGCCGCCTCGGAGAAGACCATCGGCCGGAGACCCACCTCATTCCGCTTGCGATCGATGCCGCGCTCGGCCGGCGCGAGGCGCTGACCGTCTTCGGCACGGATTACCCGACCAAGGACGGCACCTGCGTACGCGACTATGTGCATGTCAGCGACCTCGCAACGGCGCACCTTCTGGCCTTGGCAAGGCTTGACCGCGGCAGCGTCGCTTACAATCTCGGCAACGGCAAAGGCTATTCGGTGCTTGAGGTGATTCGGGCGGTAGAGGCGGTCTCCGGCCGCAAAGTGCCGGCCATCTATGGTCCGCGGCGCGCGGGAGATCCGCCGGTCTTGGTGGCCTCCTCCGCACGGGCCGTGGCAGAGCTGAACTGGCGCCCGGAATTCGCGGATCTTCATGAAATTGTTCGTACCGCTTATGCCTGGCGAAAGGCGCATCCGGCAGGCTACGGCTAGCATTTTCTCCTTCTCCGCAACCTTGTTTTTCACCCACCCACCCCGAACCGACACGCCATGACCCCCTCCGCCCGAATAGCGGGCGCGATCGATCTGCTTGCCGCGATCCGCTCGGCGCCGAATCGGCCGGCCGATGCCGTTGCCGCGGAGTTTTTCCGCGCGCGCCGCTATATCGGCGCCACCGATCGACGCGAGATTTCCGAGCGCGTCTGGTTTGTCTTGCGCGCCTGGCGCAGGCTCAACTTCTGGCTCGGCGAGGGCGCCTCCCCGCGGATGTTGATTGCTGCCGCCGCAATCCTGCAAGGCGCGCGCCTCTCAGCAATCGAGGCTTTGTTTTCCGGAACCGCCTACGCGCCGCCGCCGCTTTCGCCCGGCGAGCGGGTGCTTCTGGCGCGCTTGGAAGGGCGGGAGCTCGAGGATCCGGCCATGCCGGAGCCGGTGCGCCTGGAAATCCCGGATTGGTTAAGCCCGCTGCTTGCCGCTCGGTTCGGCACGGAACTCGCGGCGGAGATGACCGCCATGGCCGCGGCGGCACCGCTCGATCTCCGTGCCAATCTCCTGAAGGTTTCGCGCGACGAGGCCCGCGCCGCGCTCGCTCGCGAGGGGGTTGCGACCGAGGAAACGCCCTATTCGCCCTGGGGGCTTCGCGCCTTCGGCCGGTATCCGGTCACGGCCGGAGAAGCGTTTCGCACGGGCCTTGTCGAAATCCAGGATGAGGCGAGCCAACTCGTCGCTCTGTTGGTGGATGCGCGGCCCGGCATGCGGGTTGTGGATTTTTGCGCGGGCGCCGGCGGCAAAACGCTCGCGCTCGCCATGGCGATGCACAATCGCGGGCAGCTCGTCGCCTGCGATGTTTCCGCGCCGCGCCTTTCCGCTGCCGCCCGCCGGCTGCGCCGGGCCGGCGTGCACAACGCCACCACCCATCTGCTGCAGCCGGGCGATAAATGGCTGAAGCGCCACGCGGAAAGCTTCGCCCGCGTGTTGGTGGACGCGCCCTGCACCGGCACCGGCACCTGGCGGCGCAACCCCGATGCGCGGCTTGCGCTCCGTCATGCGGATCTTGCCGAGCTGCTGCCCAAGCAAGCCGCATTGCTTGATCAAGCGGCCCGTCTGGTAAAACCCGGCGGGCGTTTGATATATGCTACCTGTTCGCTGCTTTTAGAGGAAAACGAGGGGCAAGTGCGCGCCTTCCTGCAACGCCATGCCGGGTTTTCGCTGCTGCCGCTGGAGCAGGCTTGGCCTTTGCCGGCGGGCCTGCCCTGCCCGGGCCCGTTTCTTTGCCTCACGCCCGCGCGCCACGGCACCGACGGGTTTTTCGCCGCCGTCTTGGAGCGCCGGGACGCTGCGCCGGCAAAGCCGGAGCGCGCCGCATGATCGTGGTGCGCCGTGCCCGGCTCTCCGATGCCGCAGGGATTGCGGCCGTGCACGTCTCGGCGTGGCGAAGTACCTATCCCGGCATTCTGCCCGATGCCTTTCTTTCCGGGCTTTCGGTGGTGCGCCAGGCGGCTTATTACGAGGCCGCAATCAGCGCCGGTATCGGCGTGCATGTGGTGACCGCCTCCGGCCTTGATGTCCCCGCGCGCCCGCCCTCCATTGCCGCGCCCGCTCGCGTCGTCGGCTTCGTCACCGCCGATAGCGCCCGCGGCAGCGGCAGCGGCCTTGCGGACGGCGAAATCGAAACGCTTTATGTGCTCGATGATTGGCGCGAGCGCGGCCTCGGCCGCAGGTTGATGCGCACCGCCGCCGGGCATTTGGCGGGCATGGGCTGCCGCTCGGCCTTGGTCTGGGTGCTGCGCGACAACCCCTCCCGCTGGTTCTACCAGCGCCTGGGCGGGCGCCCCATGGCGGAATCCACGCTGCGTTTCGCGGGGGTGAACCTGATCCAGCTCGCCTTCGTCTGGGATCCGATCGAGCGGCTTTTGCAAGCCTCCGCCCAGGCCTCATGAGCCGCCCCCCGCCCAGCCGCCGCAGCGCCTTCGCCCGCCATGACTACAGAGACAACCTTTCAGGCCCTTTGCCGTGACCGAACCCGACCCCGCCCTTTCCCCCGAAGCCGAACGGGTGCTGATTCTCGATTTCGGCAGCCAGCTCACCCAGCTGATTGCGCGCCGGCTGCGCGAGGCCGGCGTGTATTGCGAAATCTGGCCCTATCATGCGGATCCCGCGCGTATTGCGAACTTCCGCGCCCGCGCCTTCATCCTCTCCGGCGGGCCGAGCAGCGTCACCGAACAATCCGCCCCCCGCGCGCCCGACATCGTCTTTACCGCCGGCGTGCCGGTGCTCGGCATCTGTTACGGCGAGCAGGTCATGTGCGCGCAGCTGGGCGGCGAGGTGGCCGGCTCGGAGGCGCGCGAGTTCGGCCGCGCCTATCTCAGCGTGGTGGATGATTGCGCGCTCTTCGAAGGCGTTTGGCGGAAGGGCGATCAGGCCCCGGTATGGATGAGCCATGGCGATCGGGTGATCCGTCTGCCCGAAGGCTTCCGCACGGTTGGGGTGAGCGAAGGCGCGCCCTTTGCGGCCATCGCCGATGAGCGGCGGAAGTTTTACGGCGTGCAATTCCATCCCGAAGCGGTGCACACGCCCGACGGTGCCGCGCTTCTGCGCAACTTCACCCATCGCATTGCCGGCTGCCGCGGGCAGTGGAGCATGGCGAATTTCCGCCGCGCCGAAGTTTTGCGCATTCGCAACGAAGTGGGGCGCGGCCGCGTAATCTGCGGCCTTTCGGGCGGGGTGGATTCCGCGGTTACCGCGGTGTTGGTGCATGAAGCGGTGGGCGATCAGCTCACCTGCATTTTTGTCGATCACGGCCTGTTGCGCGCCGGCGAAGCGGAAGAGGTGGTGCAGACATTCCGAGATCGATTCAACATTCGGCTTGTTCATTGCGATGCGTCCGAGCGGTTTCTCTCCGCGCTGGCCGAGATCGAAGATCCGGAAGCGAAACGCAAAACCATCGGCCGGTTGTTCGTGGATGTGTTTGAGGAAGAAGCGGCAAAAATCGGCGGCGCGGATTATCTCGCGCAAGGCACGCTTTATCCGGATGTGATCGAAAGCATCAGCCCCTTCGGCGGGCCGAGTGCGACGATCAAATCGCACCACAATGTGGGGGGTCTGCCCGAGCGGATGCGGCTGCGTTTGATCGAACCGTTGCGCGAGTTGTTCAAAGACGAAGTGCGCGCGCTCGGCCGCGAGCTCGGCCTGCCGGAACAAATCCTCTCGCGCCACCCGTTTCCGGGGCCGGGGCTTGCGATCCGCATTCCCGGCAAAGTCAGCCGCGAGAAGCTCGCGATTTTGCGCCGCGCGGATGCGATCTTTCTCGAAGAAATTCGCCAAGCGGGGCTGTATGAGGCGATTTGGCAAGCCTTTGCCGTGTTGCTTCCGGTCAAAAGCGTGGGTGTGATGGGCGATGAGCGCACGTTCGATTATGTCTGCGCGCTGCGTGCCGTTAGCAGCACTGACGGCATGACCGCGGAAGCCTATCCGTTCGAAATCGGATTTCTCACCCGCGTGGCGCGGCGCATCGTGAATGAAGTGCGCGGCATCAACCGCGTCACCTACGATCTCACCAGCAAACCCCCCGGCACCATCGAGTGGGAGTGAGCGGACATCTGGCAGCGACCGGCGGGAAGAAGCAACTTGCCGTCCTCATGGGCCCGGTCTCCTCTCGCTACAACTCCCGGCCAAAGGGTCACCAGGAAATGCTGGGATCATCACATTCTCCTGAGCAGGGCCATGCTGAATCGAATAACGATCCTCGCGTGGAAGGCGAAGCAGCAAGATGGAAAGCCGTTCGGGGAGTTCTGCATTGCATACAGGCGGTGTACTACGAAAACCCCGTGCTCGCGGGGATCGATGATCTCACTCCGGGTGCACTGGAGGACAAAACCAAAACCGATCCAACGTGAACCGGCTGCTTCATGCTCGAGATGTAAACTCACTCCCGCTATTCCATTTCCTGCCCTCAGTCCAAGATGCGCAACCGTAACCATAGCGAAGCTACCGACGAACAATTGCTGGCTGCCTTGGCTGGCGGCGAGGAGGCGGCGTTGCGCGAGCTGCACCGCCGGCATGCCGCTGCGGCGGTGCGCTTTGCCTGGCGCGTGCTGGGCGATGTTGCTGATGCCGAAGAAGCCGTTGCCGATGCCTTTTGCGAAATCTGGCAAAAGGCCTGCCGCTTCAACGGCGCCTCGCGCGTGCGCGCCTGGCTTTTGGGCATTGTGCGCCACAAGGCGCTGGATCTGTTGCGTAGCCGGCGCGACGGCCTGGTGACATCCCTGGACGACGAGGAGGAGAGTCTACAGGACGTCGAGGCCGTGTCCAATCCGCAAGATGAGGTGATATGGCGGAAAGAGGCCGAGCGAATCGCGCGCTGCTTCGAGACTCTCAATCAGGCCCAGCGCGAGGCCCTGTACCTTGCGGTGGTGGAAGGCCTGACGGTGACCGAGATCGCGCGCATCCAGGACGTGCCGCCGGGAACCGTTGCCACGCGCATCTATCACGCGCGGCGCAAGCTGCGCGATTGTGCGCAAGACGAACGAAATCCGCGCCACCAGCCGATGACTCAGAGACATGAGTGAACGTCCGACACCCACCCCTCCGCAGGAACGGCCCTCCCACGGCGGCGCCGATTCCGATGCAGCGCTCGATGCTTTGCTGCGCACCGCGCTGGGCGGCGATGTGCCCGGCTTCGATCCCAAGGCCCATTACCGGCACATCCGAGATCGGATAGCCCGCGCGCGACCGCGAGGCTGGTCAGGCCGCTGGGCGCAGGGGTTCCGGGTGCTGCGGCGCGCATGGACGCTGGCGGCTTCGTTCGGGCTCGGCGCTGCCTGCGCCGCCGTCCTGATCTTCGCCTTGCGTCCGCAATGGCCACACCCGGCGGCGCCGATCGAGCCGCTCGGCCAGGCGCAATCCCAAGTTTCGGCAAAGGGGGTGGTATTGCAGGTTCGATTCCGTAACGATATTGCACTTTCCACCTTGCTTTCCACCCTGCGGGCGGTGGATGCCGAGGTGATCGGCGGGCCGGGGGCGCTGGGCATCTGGCGCATCCGGGTGCCGTCCGAAGCGCAGAAGCAGAGCCTGCGCTTGTTGGCGGCCGATCCGGCGGTAGTAGAAGTGCATCCCGCGCCATGAAGCAAACGCGTTTTTTGTGCCGAACGGCTGTGATTGCTCTGGTTTTCGCTGCGGCGGGCGCGGGGCCGGGCACGTCCTCGGTGCAGCAGGGTGTGCCCGAAACGCCGTCGTGGTGTAATGGCGCCCACGGCGCCATTAGCATCGCGGTGGACGGCAAAGCGTGGTGGCGTGCCATCACGCCGTGTGGGCCGGCCAAGAAGGAAAACACCTACGTCCTCGGCCAGATTGTCGGCGCCTTCGATATGAACGAGTTACCAGACCCGGCCGCCGTTGCGGCATCTGTCGACGCCAGGGTGCTGGCCTGGCAACGCTTGGACGCGCTGGCGTTTGTTTTGGTACTCCTGGAGGTGCCGGAGGATCGAACCGATGCGGCCCTGCAAATGCTGCGCAGCCGCTACCCCGCGGCGGTGTTCGGCCGTCATGTCATCTATACGGCGGCGGAGGGGCCCCATGAGACCGGCCGCCAGCCCCAGCGCTACGCTGAAAGGCTCATCGGCGTACCCGAAGCGGGCACGAAGCTCCACGCGCCGGTGCGCATCGGCATCGTGGACGGCCGGCCCGATGCCACCTTTGGCCTAGATGCAGAGAGCATCACCGTATTATCCTTGGTCGAGGCGCCCGCCGGGGTGGAGCACGCCACCGCGGTGGCCTGCCTATTCGCCTGCACGCCTGCCACCGGCGCCTCGGGCCTGGCGCGCGGCGCGCATCTCGTGTTTGCTGCGGTGTTGGCGGCCGACCGCTCGGGCCGGGTGCTGAGCGACACCTACACCGTCGCACGCGGGCTCGACGCCCTGGTGAGCCGGCGGGTAGATTTGGTGCACATGAGCCTGGGCGGCGCGTTTGACGCCGTGCTCGCCCGAGTGGTGGCACGGGTATTGCCCAAGGTGCGGGGGTTCGTCGCCGCGGCCGGCAACGGCGGCCCCGCTGGACCGGCGCCGTTTCCGGCCTCCTACCCCGGCGTGATCGCCGTGGCGGCGGTAGATGCCGATGCCAAGCCCTGGCCTGAAGGCACGCGTGGCCCGCATATAGCCATCGCCGCGCCCGGCGTGGATCTCTGGATCCCCGTGGGCGGCGGACGATATTTCACCGGCACATCCTACGCAGCGCCTTTCGTGACGGCCGCGTTGGCAGCCCGCTTGGCCGGCGGGCGATCCACGCAAGCCTCGGCGCTGTGCATGGAGGCAATCGACCTGCCTCCGGCCGGGCGCGACGACGCCACCGGCTGCGGGTTGGTGCAGTGGCCGAAAACGGACGCGCAATGACTCGTGCCTGAACCTCATCGCGCGCAGATTGAAAAAAACTACCCGTGATTGACGACATAGGAGCGACTGCTCGCCATCAAGGCGAAGGTCGCAACACGCAACGTCAACCCGAGAGGAGAACCGCCATGCGCATTCCGCCCTCCATCCTGGCTGGTGCCGTCGCTGCCACCCTGGCGCTGGGCACGGCATGGGCCGGAGAAAAACCCGAGCCCATCAACTCCGGTCAGACGACCGGCACCCCCACTTCGACGCCCACTTGGACGGTGCCCGGAGCGCAGCCGAGCAACATCACCATCAAGCAAAAAAGCAGTAACATCCGAGGCGCGACCGATCCGGCGGCTCGGGAAAACGGTGCTTGCGATCCGCCCTACGGATGGAGCACCTTACTCAAGAAATGCGTCATCCCTCTCAATAGCCCGATGAGCCCCAATAATCCGGCGGCAATACAAGGCAAGTCCGTTTCTAACAATGCGGGTTCCACAACGGGCACGCCGATGTCTCCACCGGGCTCATCTGGGGAACGAATCGTTATCAAAACTAAATCGAGCCCGCCGGTGGCACCCCAAAACCCCCAACACGAGGAGCGCGGCGCAGGTTCGACAAACCCGACGGGCAAACCGAGCGCCGCCTCGCTAGGGGCCGTGCCGCAGTGCGGGCCGGGAACGGTTTGGGTGCAAGAGGGCCCTCACCACGGGCAGGGCCATTGTGTGGTTAAGCCGATACCTAAGGACTGAGGGATCTCGCGCCGGGCGCCGCTAGAGCGCCCGGGGTTTTTCTAATTCTTTCTGTCGAGATATGAAGCGATGAAGGATTTATCATATCGTCTAAGACGGCTGTGCTGCGGCGCCGCGGCCGTCGCGCGGCAAATGGCGGTCGTGCTGGCGGTTGCGGCGGCTGCAGCCGGGTGTTCGACCGCGCCCCAGTTGGGCGGCGATGACCCCGTAACCAAAGGCACCGCCGGAGGCGAACGGGCGGCTGGGGCGGCGAAACAACTGCAACGCTGCGATGCGCCGCTGGGCACGGTGGGCCTAGCCGACACCGGCGACCCATTTGTTCCTATCGTGCGCATGATCGTCCAGCAGTCTAATTGCTTCATCGTCGTCGAGCGCGGACGCGCCTACAACAATGTGGACCTCGAACGGCAGCTCAAACAGGCGGGACTCACCCGCAACGCGCAGCCACGGGAACAGGCAGGCGGCACACTGCTCTCGGCCGACTACACCCTCGTGCCCTCGGTCACCTTCGCCGAGCCGTCGGGGCTCGCCATCAGCACCGGGCTGGGCGGGTTGTTCGGCGGCAATTGGAACAGGATGGACCCTTCCGTCCAAGTTCAGACCTTGGGGGCATCGACAACCCTGCTGTTGCTCGACAACGCCAGTGGCGCGCAGGTCGTCGCCGCGCAGGGCAGCGCCAAGAACTATAACCTGGGCGCTGGCGTAGGCGTGCTGGGCGGCTTGATCGCCGGCGTCAACGCCTATGCCAATACCCCGCAGGGTAAAATCGTGGCAGCGGCGTTTTTGGATGCCTACAACAAGCTCGTGATCGCCGCGCGGCAATATACGCCGCAAAAGGTTCAAGGCGCGGTGGGACAAGGTGGAAAACTGCAAGGGCCGTGAAGGGCATCGACGCCATTGACGGGATCTCAGGCAAAACCGGCTTCGGCAGCATCTTCGCCTAGCCGAGCCTACGCGAGCCCGAAAAGCTCGCGATCACGTTGTTGCGGGAGCTTTCTCGAACCTCTCCGAGCGCGAGCTGAGGAACTGCCGGCACGGTCTCCGCTGTGATATCGCGATCCAGGTTCGACCGGTCGCTGAATCCCTCGGACACGTTGATGCTTGCGGTCACCCGACCCGGAAGCGCGAAGCGCGTGCGAGATTTCTCTTTGCGCAGACCCTTGAGGGTGTATTCGCCCGGGCTTGGGCAGGGGCTCGGCGAGATTGTTACTTAGCCGGTTAGATTTTCACTAGGACCTGATCTGTATTATCTCGAAACCTGGGGCGATTTGTGTTAATATTCTGGCAATTATTTCCCGGGTCGCGGCTTCGCTTTATCCGCGGCGGAGCCTCGCGGCCAAGCGGGCGATGAGGGCCAGCCGATGCCGAAACTCAGTGTTATTCCCGTTTGTCCCGCACTTCCGGCGCGGCAATCAGGGCGGTGTGAGCGGGAGTATCAAATCTCGCTGGTTACGCCGCTGTTTGGCGGGGGTGCCGAGCCCGGCAAAACCGACAAGGATTTTCCCATCCGCGGCACGTCGATCCGGGGGCATCTTCGGTTTTGGTGGAGGGCTACAAAAGGATACCGGCTCGGCGCGCGGATGTGGCAACGGGAGGAAGAGGTCTTTGGGAGCACGGAGTTTCCGAGCCCCCTCGACATCCGAGTTTTGAGCCAACCAAAAGTCGTTCCGGTCGGTCCGACCTATGGCGAGCGGTTTGGTCCGATCGCCTATGCCTTGTTCTCGGCGATCGAGAACAAGCAGCAAGTCATGAAAGAAGGCGGCGTCTTTCGGCTACAACTCGCCTGGGCGAACAGGGCAGAGCTTGAGAACCGCCGAAAAGCGCAGAACGTGCGAAGAAGAGCGGATGGCAAGCCACCACTGCCGGATACAGTTGACGACATTGAGCCCGATATTACAGCAGCCTTTCAGGCATGGTGCGCGTTCGGCGGTCTCGGCGCCCGCACACGCCGCGGTTGCGGCGCGATATTCTGTCAGAACCTCGTATCTGAACTGCCAGGCTTAGATGCGAGGATTCTCGTTGCGCGCCCTTGTACCGACGCGCTTAAGGCTTGGGAGGCCTCACTCACAGCCTATCGGGGTTTTCGACAGTCTTTCCGTGGGCCGCTACATTCAAAGACACTCAAATCAGGAAAGACGGTAAAGGTTCCAGGGAGAACTTATTGGCCCGAGGCGGATTCAATCCGCAAAATCACGGGCTCTGCTCTGAAACAGCCGGATCATTCAACACCAATCGTGCCGCCGGAAACGCTTCCGGCTTTTCCGCGGGCACTCTTGGGACTGCCAATCAACTTTCATTTTGCGGACGGGCCAGGCAAGGGCAAACCGGGAAGGCGGGATCTGGACCCGCAGAATGTTCGGTTGATCCCGATCGCTCCAGACGGTGCTGACGGCGACCGAATGGCCTCGCCGGTGATTACACGACCACTATGGCTGAATGGTCAATGGTATCCGGGGGTGGTCATTTTAAACCGGCGGATCCCGAATGGCTTACACGCAAGACTGGTGGGAGAGCGCGCCCGTGCCGATGGTACCGATCTATCTTTCAATCTCTCGCCAAACGAAGTTGAAAGTTCATCTTTGGCCGTGCTTCGGCCGATGCGCGGCAAGGCTTCAGTGCTGGATGCGCTTTGTGATTATCTAACGAACAACGGCTTCTGCGAGATCAAGCGATGACCGGCTATCTCCTCGCGCTCAGCATCGGCCCGGTGCAGGAGTTCATCGCC